>NZ_CP072642.1:2006704-2323238 GCF_018304765.1 Chloracidobacterium sp. N | reverse complement strand
CGAGTTCCGTCCCATTGACCGCTCGGAACTCTACATTGCCGATGAAATCTTTTTCTGCGGGACAGGGGCGCAGATTGCCGCCATCGGCGCGGTGGATCGCCGTCCCATTGGCAACGGACAGTCCGGGCCGGTGACGCGCCGCCTGCAGGCGCTGTATGCCGATGTGGTACGCGGACGGGTGCCGCACTACCGCCACTGGTTGCTGCCGTGCCAGATGGCTTCCTCGTATGTCGAAGATACCGCCTGTCTGGCCGGGTTTGGTGATTGAAC
This sequence comes from Chloracidobacterium sp. N, assembly GCF_018304765.1. Classification (NCBI taxonomy): domain Bacteria; kingdom Pseudomonadati; phylum Acidobacteriota; class Blastocatellia; order Chloracidobacteriales; family Chloracidobacteriaceae; genus Chloracidobacterium; species Candidatus Chloracidobacterium aggregatum. The sequence continues at coordinate 2,322,968 of NZ_CP072642.1, read as the reverse complement.
GCCCATTCACAAGGCCCTGCCACGGACCTGGCTGCTATGGCGGCTGAAATCGTTACCGTTTTGCCGCTGCCTGGCCGGTGGTGATGCCCATCAGGGTAAAATCACCGGTCAGGCCAGGACGGCTTGACGCTCCGCACCACAAAGGCGCATACTTCCGCCTTTTGTGTGGTCTTCCCTGGATAGACCACCGGCTTCGCACCATCCTGCCTGTCGAGGTGTGCTCCGGTGAAACGCCAACCAGCCGCCCGTCCTTCCACCAGCCAGGAAGTTGCGCCTGGTTCCAACGGCGCACTGCGTCATCTGTGTGAGAAAAGCCATCCGGCTGCTGCGGCCGAGGCGCTTTCGGCGCTCGAACCCAAGGCGGTGTGGGAGGTGCTGCGCGATATTGATCCTGTCCTGCGGACGGAGATTTTCAGCCATCTGGAACCCAATCTGCAGGTGGACATGGTCGGGACGCTGCCCCGCGCCGACATGGCGCGGCTGCTTTCCGATATGCCGCCTGATGACCGGGCCGATCTGTTTCGTCGTCTGCCGGAGGAATCCCGCGACGCCGTCCTGCCAGCACTGGCCGAGGCCGAACGGGAAGACATTCGCCGCCTGACCAACTATGAAGACGGCACGGCCGGCGCCGTGATGACTTCGGATTACGCCACGCTGTCGCCGGATTTGACGGTAGCCGCCGCCATCGAACGTTTGCGCGAGGTCGCGCCCGACAAGGAAACAATTTATTACTCCTATGTGGTGGACAACGATCGCAGGCTGCTCGGCTTCGTCTCGCTCAAAGACCTGATCCTGGCCCGCCGGGACGCCACCGTGCGCGACATCATGCACGAGGATGTCATCTCGGCGAAGACCAGCGATGACCAGGAAGACGCTGCCCGCATCATTCAGAAGTACGACCTCATTGCGCTCCCCATTGTCAATGACGACGGGGCGCTGGTCGGCATCATCACGCACGACGACGCCATTGACATCATTACCCAGGAGCACACGGAAGACATGCGCCGCTTCATGGCCATTACCGGCAGCACCGGCACGGATGGCTACCTGCGAACGCCCTTCTGGAAACATGTGCAGCATCGGGTGGGATGGCTCGTCGGGCTGGCGGCGCTGGGACTGGTGTCGGGCATCATCATCCACGAGTTTGAAGCCACATTGACGCAGGTCATCATTCTGGCGCTCTACATGCCGATGGTGGCGGATACCGGCGGCAATACGGGCAGCCAGTCGGCAACGGTGGTCGTGCGCGCGCTGGCGCTGCGTGAAATCTCGCCCCGGGACGTTTGGCGGGTGTTGCTCAAGGAACTGCAAGTCAGTGTGTTTCTGGCGGCAGTGCTGGGGATTCTGGCCTGGGCCAAGGTCATGTGGCTTTCGCAGGGCGCTGAGATTCCACCTGGGTTTTCCTTGGGCAGCATTGCGCTCGTCATCAGTCTGGCGCTCTCGATGCAGGTGGTGACGGCAACGCTCATCGGGGCGCTGCTGCCACTGACGGCCGCACGCCTGAAGCTTGACCCGGCCGTGGTCGCCAGTCCGGCGCTCACGACCGTCGTGGACATCACGGGACTGCTGATTTACTTCTTCACCGCGCGCTGGCTGCTCGGCGTGTGAAGCGGGAACTCCCGGAAACCGGCTTCCAGCCGCTCAGCTTCCAGTGCTATGCCTCACCGTTTTGCGCAGCGTGGTGGTGTGGAACCCACCGCACACCCACGAGGGTGATGTCATCGCGCTGTGGTTCCGAACCCATGTGAGCGGCCAGCTCGATTTCCAAACGCTTTTGCTGCTCCGGCAGCGGCAGGTCAGCCACCTTGACCAGCAACTCCCGTAGGCGACGGGTTCTGAATTTCTGCCCTTGGGGGTCGGGTTGGTCGGCAAAGCCATCGGTAGCCAGATACAGCATGGTGTTGGGCGTCAGGTCCACATTGTGGTTGGTGAAAACCCGCGCCTGCCGCCGGGACTGCCGGCCGCCAATCGCGTGCCGGTCGCCTTTGATTTCGGCCAGCGCTCCGTCGGCCACGACATACAGCGATTGCCGCGCCCCGGCAAAAGTCACTGTGGCCGTCGTCAGGTCCAGTCGGCACGCCGATGCTTCCATGCCGTCGGGAAGTCCGGTGTCGTCCTGCTGTTTGAGAGCGCGGCTGACGCCATGATGAAGCTGCTGGAGCAGCTCAGCCGGGTCGAGTACCTGCCGCTCGGTGACGATGTTCCCCAGCAGGTCGTTGCCGATCATGGACATAAACGCCCCCGGCACGCCATGACCTGTGCAGTCAGCCACCACAAAGATGACAAGGTCGTGGTGCCGGTGAACCCAGTAAAAGTCCCCAGAAACGATGTCCTTGGGCTTCCAGAGGATGAAGTGCTCGCCAAGCAACCGCTGGATTTCAGCACTGGTGGGGAGGGTGGACCGCTGGATGATCTGCGCGTAGGTCAGACTCTCCAGAAAGTTGCGCTGCTGGATTTCAATCTCGCGTTTGCTGGCGGCGATGTCCACATTGCGCGCAATGAGTTCCTCGTTTTTGCGGAGAACTTCCTGCGTGCGCTCCGCCACGGTGGCTTCCAGCGCCTGCGTCCGGGCCGTCAACTGGCGCAGCCGCCAGCGGAGGCCACCATACAAAACCAGCGTTCCAGCCAGAGCAAAGCACAGGTACGCCGGCCAGGTCTGCCACCACGGCGGGCGGATCACCATCTGCAACAGCACGGTCCCGGCATTCCACACACCATCGTGATTCACCGCCTTGACGTGAAAGGTGTAGTGTCCGGCGGGAAGGTTCGTGTAGGTCGCTTCGTGCCGTGTACCGGCGTCGCGCCAGTTCCGGTCAAACCCTTCCAGCCGATACTGATACCGGTTGTTTTGGGGAGCGTGGAAATCCAGGGCGGCAAAGCTCACTTCCAAGGCATTCTGGTCGTGATTGAGTGTAAGGCGGCTCACTTCAATGGCAGGTTGTGGCTGGCCGTTGATGCTGACTTTGGTGAGCACGACCGGCGGCAGCGACCGGTCATCTTTCACGTGGGACGGATGAAAGATGGTGAGGCCCTGCGTGCCGCCAAAAAACATTTCGCCACGGGCATTCTGAAAGGCCGAAAAGCGGTTGAATTCGCGCCCTTGCAGGCCGTCATCCACGGTGTAAGTGCGAAAGGTCAGGCGCTGCGGATCAACGTGTGACAGTCCCGCGTCGCTGCTGAGCCAGAACGTCCCATCGGTGTCGGGCAACATGGCGTAGCAGTTGTTGTGTGGCAGTCCCTGTTCTTCGGTGATGTGGGTGAATGTCTCGCGCTGTGGGTCGAAGCGGCACAGCCCGGCACCCTTGGTCACCATCCACAGCGTGCCGTCCATCCCTTCCGCAAACCCTGTGACATAAGGGACGCCGTAGGCCGGCTTGCGCTCGATGCGGTATGTTTGGTGGGTTTTGTGCACCGGGTCATAACGCACCGCCCCGTAAATGACGCCAATCCAGAGATGATGGTCACGCCGGTCTTCGTAGAAGCACTGTACGTCATCCCCCACGGCGTCCGGCGGGAGTGGCAAAGGTGTGAGGCCGAAGGCTTTCGTCTGGTCAGTGACGGTCCTGTGATCGGGTGAGACCTCAAACAACCGACCCGCCATGCCAATCCAGAGGTGGCCCCGGTGGTCTTCACAAAGGGCCTGGGTGGCGAGGATTGGCAGTTGCGGCAGTGGGGCTGGCTGAAGACGGCGTTGTTCCGGGTTCAGGATGTAGAGTCCGTATTCCGTTCCAACCCACAGCACCTGGTGTCGGTCTTCGCAGATGGTAAAGACCGCTTCGGATGGACGCTTGTCAGGTTGGGTAAAGCGGACGTTGTAGCGTTCCACCTGCCCGGTGCGCCGGTCCAGCCGGCTGATACCGCCAAACTGCGAGCAGACCCAGAGCCGGCCGCGGCTGTCTTCCAGGATGCCACGGGTGTAGCTGCTGACGAGTGATTGGTCGTCAAACGGGTGGTGGCGATAGGTTTCAAACCGGTTGCGTATCGGAGAGAACTTCAGCAGACCGTTGATGCGGTCGCCAAACCAGAAGACCCCGGAGCGAGCCTGCATCATCACCATGGGTTCCTGGGCTTTGAATGTGCCCGAAGGGACTGTGTTCTGGATGAAGGTCAACTCACCCGTGGCGAGGTCCAGCCGCCTGGGAGCCGAGAAGCGTTTGAAAATCCAGACACTCCCGGACTGATCCAGAAACACGGCCTTGCCATGCCGTGAGACGTCATGTGGCAGTGGCAGCGCCCGGTCTTCGCCGGTGAGCGGGCGTCCTTCCAGGTCGTATCCCTGGGTGATCCGCAACGTTTGTGGATCGAGCAGAAACAGTGCCCAGTTGATGAAGCCAACGCAGATGCGACCGTCCAGGAGTCGCCCGACAACATGGCCGGAAAACTGAAGCAGTACAATATCTCCTTTTTGCAGGGGCGGAGGCGCGGCCAGGACGACGGAAAACCGTCTGGTCTGCCGGTCAAACAGCAGGATGCCGTGATTGCTGCCTACCAGAAAGCGGTCCGGGGCAATTTCGAGGGTGCTTGAAACATACGTGGCGGGCGACCGCAGGTGAAGGTCACGCCAGAGAGGATATACGGCGCTGACGTTGGTTTGGGGATCAAAGCAAACGAGGCCGTCATTGCCACCCAACCACACCAACCCATCCTGGCTGACTTCGATGCTGCTGAAATAGCGTTCCTTTGGGGAAAGTGTGAGGGCATAGCTTACGAAGTGATCCGTCCAGGCATCGTAACGGCACAGCCCGCACCCATCAGTGGCCATCCACAGCGTCCCATCCGGGCCCTGCGCCAGCGCCCGGATGAAGTTTGCGGGCAGGCTGTTGGGGTCGTCAGGGCGGTGGCGATAGACCTTGAAGCCGTAGCCGTCGTAGCGATTGAGTCCGTCTTCCGTCCCAATCCACAGGAAGCCGCGCCGGTCCTGAAGCAGGCAGGTGATGCCATTGTTGGAAAGCCCCTGATCTTGCGTGAACTGCTCAAAGACAACACCGGCCGAGGTTGGGTTGCGGGCCGGCGTGCCCGGCGCCGGCCAGGAAGCGACATTCCACCAGAGGATGATCAGGATGAAGGTCCAAGCAAGCGCGGGCATAGGCGGCGGCGGGGCAGCGGAATCGAAAGCACCTTTGGTTGAATCAAGCTGACCCGGTTGAAGCCACCGCAGAAACGCTTTCAATGACAGAAATAAGGTTACTGCACCGCGTTCGACGCTTCAACCGTGTTTCCAGGCGATGCCGGATGGGAACTGGCTAAGCAAACAGCCACTGGCCGGCCAGTCCGGCCAGAGCGCCACCAAAGAGAATGAACATCGGGTTGGTGTGGTGACGTCCGGCCAGCCAGGCGCTGGTCAGGCCCAGACCGGGAGCAAGCACCCACGTGTAAAGGGCAGGCGTGTAGGCGCCCTTTCCGATGGTGACGGCTGCTGCCGCGAGCAATGCCACGCCGGTAGGCATCACACCGCGCAACGCCCCCTGTACCAGAGCATTCTGCCGGAAGCGTTCGACGGCCCCGGCAACGATGACGACCAACCACAGGGGTAAGCCGAAGATGCCCAGGGTCGCTACGGCTGCTCCGGCCAGCCCCGCCACCCGGTAGCCGATAAAGGTGGCGGCAATGACGAATGGCCCCGGCGTCAACAGTCCCAGCGCCGCCGCGTCGGACACTTCCTTTGATGTCAGCCAGTGGTGTACGTCCACAACTTCATGCCCCAGCAATGGAATGATGACGAAGCCGCCGCCAAAGGTCAGCCCCCCGACCTTGAGCGTGACCATGGCAAGCTGTACGAGCCGCCGGAGGAATGGCTCGGTGATGAAGCCGCTGCCAAGCCCCATGCCGGTCACAAGAAGACCCAGCCCCAGAGCCAGGAACAGGTGGCGGCGAAGGGGCAACGGCGCCTGAAGGGGCGCGGTGGTGTCCGGTGGGGCATCCGTCCGGCGCTGCCGGGCCGCCCCGAACAATCCACCAAGGAGCGACAGCAGGATGAGATACAGCGTCAGCGCCGGAAAGGATACGGCCAGTCCAAAGACGGCAGCCGCCTGAAACCACTGCCATTGTGTGGTGACGGCTTGCCGTCCCAGGCGCACGGCCGTCACCGCCACCAGCCCGGAGGCTGCGGCGTTGAGTCCTGTCAGGACGGCCGTCGCAGAAGGAATGTCCCGGAGATACCCGTAGAGCGCGGCCAAGACGAGCATGAGCACGAAGGACGGCAGGGCATAGAGCGCCATGCTCACCAGCGCGCCAACGGGACCGTGCAGCCGGTAGCCCACAAACGCCACCGTGTTCGTGGCAATGGCGCCCGGCAGACTCTGCGCCAGCGTTGCCGCTTCGAGAAACTCCCGGTCACGGAGCCACCGGCGGCGCTGCGTGAACCGATCCTGAAGCAGACTGATCATGGCCCCGCCACCGAAGGCCGTCGCGCCGAGCAAAAGACAATCCCCACCCAACTGGCGCAGGGTGGGGCGCGGTTCGGCCTGCAGACTGGTATCCGGCCCGATGTCCGGCCCAACGGCCGGCCCAGTGTCCGGCCCGGTCGCTTCGGCTTCAGGTGCGGCGGCCATCAGGCAAACGAATAGGTTTTGCCCGCGCCGTCATCCGTCCCGGATTTGGCTTCTTCAGCTTTGGCTTCCGAATGTTCGGTTGCGGGAGGCGGGCTGGTCGCGGCCGGCGCAGCTTCCGCAGCCGGCGGGGCGGCTGCCCGTTCAGCGGCCATCGCCTTGTCAAACTCAAGGCGGTTGGTCGCAGCGGCGCGGGCCACTTCCGGCGTGATTTTGCCCGCTTTGCACAGCTCCACAAGGTGCTGGTCAAAGGTCATCATGCCGTACTCACGGCTGCGGGCAATGACGAACCCAAGATCGTTGAGCTTTTCGGGATTGCGCAGGCATTCCTGGACGGCGCTCGACATGCGCAGAATTTCGACGGCCGGAATGCGCCCCTGCTGGTTCGCCATCGGCAACAGGCGCAGCGAAATAACGGCCGCCAGGTTGTCGGCCAGCCGGGCCCGCGCCACGGCCTGTTCTTCCGGCGGATAGAAGCCCAGGACGCGGGAAATCGTTTTCTGGGTATCGGTCGTGTGAATGGCGCTGAAGACGAGATGCCCGGTTTCGGCTGCGCGCAGGGCTGTGTCGAAGGTGACGGCATCCCGAATTTCCCCAACCAGAATCACATCCGGGTCCTGGCGCAGGGCCGCGTGCAGGGCTTCCGGGAACGAGCGGGTATCCTGCCCGATTTCGCGCTGCGTGATGATGCTGCGGTCGTTTTTGTAGAGAAACTCAATCGGGTCCTCAATCGTGATGATGTGGAGTTTGCGCGTCCGGTTGATGTGCTCGATCATGGCCGACATGGTGGTGGACTTGCCATTGCCCGTGGCCCCGGTCACAAGGACGAGGCCGCGGCCCAGGTCGGCAATGTGCGCCAGCGTCGGCGGCAGGTTCAGTTGCTCAAGCGTACGGGCTTCGATGGAAATGGCGCGCAACACGATGGCAAAGCTGTTGCGTTGCTTGAAGATATTGGCCCGGAAGCGGCCGGCGTTTTCAACGCCGTAGGACACATCCTTTTCGACGAACTCATCGTAGGCGTGCAGGCGGTCGTTTTTGAGCAGAATCTGGGCGATGAGTTCCGTGTCCTGTGGCGTCAGAACATCATATTTGACATCCATCAACGTCCCGTTGTAGCGGAACAGGGGAACGCTCCCGGCCTGAAAGTGAATGTCGGAGACGCCGCTTTTGACGGCCATGGTGAGAATGCGGTCAAGGATTTTTTTGTCCATAAGCAGTCATCCCGTCAACGCAAGGTGATAACGAACACGCACATCGTGACAGCGGAACGGAAGCCATCGGGTCGTTTGGGGCAAGTACCTGGCAGGGCTGCTGCTGACTGTTGCACAAGCCGGCGTTTTGTCAAGGCAGGCGCATCCCGGCTACGAAGGTTTCGAGGGTCTGTGGGGACTCCACCTGGAAAGTGACGGCTTCGGGCACGATTTGCCGTACCAGCCCGGTGAGTACTGTTTTGGGTCCGACTTCGACAAAAGTCGTCGTCCCCTGGGCAACGAGGGTCTGAACCGACGCGACCCACTGCACCGGCGCGCAGACCTGCGCAATGAGGTTTGCCCGCACCGTCTCGGCTTCCGTCGTCGGCTGGGCATTGACGTTGGCCACCACGGCACACTGTGGCGGGTGAAAGGTCAGCTCGGCCAAATCCCGCGCCAGTTTTTCTTCCGCCGGTTTCATCAGCGGGCAGTGAAACGGCGCACTGACGGGAAGCTCAATGGCCCGGCCCTTGCGTGCCCGGACCAGCCCGGTAGCGCGTTCCACCGCCGGACGATGGCCGGCAATGACCGTCTGCTGCGGGGCATTGAAGTTGGCCGGGCGGCACAGCTCGCCGTCCTGCTCAGCTTCGGCGCACAGCGCCGTGACGGTCTGGGCGTCCAGCTTGAGAACGGCCGCCATGGCCCCCACCCCCGGCGCAACGGCTTCCTGCATGTACTGTCCGCGTCGCCGCACCACCCGGACGGCATCGGCAAAGTCGAGCACACCAGCCGCGACAAGGGCGCTGTATTCCCCCAGGGAATGCCCGGCGACGATGCCGGGGGCAAAGCCCTGCCGGCGCAGGACGCGCCAGGTGGCTACGGCGTGGGTCAGCACGGCCGGTTGGGTGTTGGCCGTGAGGTTGAGTTCGGCTTCGGGTCCTTCAAAGCACAGGGTACTGAGGGCAAATCCCAGGGCATCATCGGCTTCCTGGAAGGTTTCACGGGCTTCGGGAAACGCGGCGGCGAGGTCGCGCCCCATGCCGACGTACTGCGATGCCTGTCCGGGAAAAAGAAAAGCCAGCATAGTGAAACATCCATCCGCGCCGGACCGGTTCACCGGAAGCGGTCATCAACGCTAAAGCAGACTCAGGCTTTGTGGTTGCATACGTTTTCGGAACCGATAGACTCGCGTCAAGCACGGATGCGCCGGCAGCGCACTTTTTTGTTTCTGGAAACAGCTCATGACAGGACTGGCCATTCTCGGCTCGACGGGTTCGATTGGTTGCAACACGCTTGATGTCGTCGAGCACCTGGCGCCCCGCTTTACGGTCGTGGCGCTCGCCGCCGGGCGGAATGTCGAACGCCTGGCTGAACAAATCCGGCGCTACCGTCCACAGCTTGTTGCCGTGGCGGATGAGGCTGCCGCGCAGCAGCTTCGGCAACTCGTTGCGCCGGACTGGACGGGTGACATTGCCGTTGGTGTGGAAGGGATGGTGGCTGTGGCCACCCACCCGGCGGCCGCCGTGGTGATGTCGGCCGTGGTCGGCGGACGCGGCCTGCTCCCGACGTTGCGCGCCATTGAGCTGGGCCGCCGCGTGTGCATTGCCAACAAGGAACCGCTCGTCATGGCCGGCGAACTCATGATGCGCCGGGCGCGGGAATGTCAGGCGGAAGTCCTGCCGGTGGACAGCGAACACAACGCCCTGCACCAGTGCCTGCGGGGCAACGCCCGCACGGAAGTGTACCGCCTTGTGCTGACGGCCAGCGGCGGCCCCTTTCGGACGCTGCCGGTGGAGGACTTTCCCCGGATTACCCTGGCGGAGGCGCTGCGGCATCCAACCTGGACAATGGGGCGCAAAATCACCATTGATTCCGCCACCCTGATGAACAAGGGGCTGGAAGTCATCGAGGCCCGGTGGCTGTATGACCTGCCGCCGGAGCAGATCGAAGTCGTCATTCATCCGCAGTCGGTCGTGCATTCGCTCGTGGCTTTTGTGGATGGCTCAACGATGGCGCAGTTGGGCGTGGCCGATATGCGGCATCCGATCCAGTACGCCCTGACTTACCCGGAACGCCGGCCGGCGCCGGTTGAACGGCTCGACCTGACGGCCGTGGCCAGGCTGGAGTTTTATCCGCCGGACCCGGTGAAGTTTCCGTGCCTGCGGCTGGCCTACGAAGCCTTGCGCGCCGGCGGTACGTTCCCGGCCGCACTCAATGCCGCCAACGAAGAAGCCGTGGCAGCCTTTCTCGAAGAACGCATCCGGTTCGTGGATATTCCCTACGTCATCGAGACCACGCTGGCCCGGCACGATGGACAATCCACCACGTCCCTTGAAGCTGTGTTGGCAGCGGATGCCTGGGCCCGGCGTGAAGCGCAGCAGATGATTACCGCCCTTGGCCGGTAGCCGGGAATGAAGTGAAAAGGAGTGCCTGTGAAAGTTGGGAATCTCATCCTCGCCTGCGCCAGCATCGTGCTGCTGGGCGTTCTCTACCTGCTCTTTTACCCGGTCGGGATTGATGCCGCCGCATGGACGCCGCCGCCGGCTCCAAAGCTGGAAGGGGTCTATGCCGTCAACCAGGCGTTGGCTGGAGTGGCCCGACTTGGGGCCGAGGTCATTGTTGGGTCGGAAGATGTGGCGGTCGGCCCCGATGGGCGTCTCTATGCCGGCGCGAAGGATGGCACCATCTACCGCCTGCCGGTCGAGGGAGGGACGCCGGAACGGTTCGCTTCCACGGGTGGGCGGCCGCTGGGCCTGAAGTTTGACCAGCGCGGCCACCTGATCGTGGCGGACTGCTTTCGCGGCCTGCTGGACATCGCCCCCGACGGCACGGTGTCGGTACTCAGCACGGAAGCTGGCGGCAAGCCCTTCCGGTTTACCGACGATCTCGACATTGCCGCTGACGGAACCATCTATTTCACCGATGCTTCGTGGAAGTTCGGCCAGCCTGAATACCGTCTGGACTTCCTGGAGCACCGCCCCAACGGACGCCTGCTGGCCTATGAGCCGGCAACGAAGACGACGCGCGTCGTGCTCGACAACCTGTACTTTGCCAATGGCGTCGCCATCAGTCCTGACCAGCAGTTTCTGGTGGTGGCCGAGACGGCCAAGTACCGGCTGCTGCGCTACTGGCTGGCCGGCGAGCGGCGCGGCCAGGTTGAGCCGCTCATCGAGAATCTGCCGGGCTTTCCCGACGGCGTTTCAACGGGCCAGAACGGCGTGTTCTGGGTGGCACTCTTTGCCCGGCGCAACCCCGTGCTTGACCGTCTGCTGCCACAGCCCTTCTGGCGGAAAATGGTGGTGCGGTTGCCGCGCACCTTTCAGCCGAAGCCCGACCACTACGGTTTCGTCCTTGGCATCAACGACCGGGGGGAAGTCATCCGAAACTTGCAGGACCCGGCGCCCACGGCCTTTGCGCCCGTCACCAACGTGGTCGAGCACGCGGGGCAGCTCTACCTGGGCAGTCTGGAAGACAAGGGCATCGGTGTCTTTCCCCTCGAACAACCAAAGTGAATTCCAACCGGATGGGGAGATGACGTGAAAAACCTGCTCTGGCTGCCGTGGCTTGACCGGCTCTCAGCCGGCGGTCCCTTTCTGCTGCGCCTGGCTGTTGGCGGCGCGATGGTCATTCACGGTTCGCAAAAACTCTTTGGCGATCCGGGCCGGTTCATCGGTTTTGTCGAAAAGCTGGGATTTCCGCTGCCGACGGTCTTCGGGTGGGCGGCCATTGCCGCCGAGTTTTTGGGCGGGCTGGCGCTCGTGCTCGGTCTGGCGACGCGCTGGGCCGCTGTGTTCGTGGCTTTTACGATGGGTGTCGCCGCTTTCATCGCCCATGCCAACGATGGCTTCAACAAGCAGGAATATCCGCTCGTGCTGATGCTGGGCGCGCTGTCGTTGCTGCTTTCGGGCGCGGGCGCGTGGTCGCTCGATGCCCGGCTTTCCAGGTCATCCAAGGTGAACTGACCCGCGCCTTTACGCCCGCGTCCGGGCGCGGTGCGGCGCGTTGTCGGCGAAAACGCCTAGTGGTCAAGCATGGCCTGACAGACCATGCCCTCCGTAATCAGTGTGCCGGGGGGGATGGACTGCGTCCGTACGATGCCGAATCCGGTGGCTTCCAGCCGGACACCTGCCTTGGCACACGCCATCAGGGCCGCCCGCAGGCTGAGTCCGCGCAGGTCGGGCATCCGCCGGGCGTCGCCGACCGTGACGACGGAAGTCGTTTCCGGGTTCGGGGGCGCAGCCAGAACCGTTGCCTGTGTCGTGGGGCGTGGTAGCGGCGCCGGGCGGTCTGCCGCCTCGCCGTCGGGAGTGGCTTCGCGGGGAAGCGGCGCTCCGGCGGCCCAGGCCGGGTCCACCTCCGGTGAGGTGTCGGGCGGTATCTTGAGCAGCGGCAGCAGGGTTTCCACGACGCGGGCAAAGACCGGAGCGGCGGCATCCCCTCCGTGGTGGCGTCCGTAGGGTGGCTCATCGATCATGACGGCAATCGCCAGCGCCGGGCGGGTTGCCGGCGCAAAGCCGACGAACGAGGCAACATAGCGCGTTTCGGAGTAACGTCCACGTTCGACTTTTTTGGCCGTCCCCGTTTTGCCGGCGGTCGTGTAACCGCGCACGGACGCCCGTTTGCCCGTGCCACGTTCGACCACGGCCCGCATCAGGTCGGTCATCTCGCGGGCGGTTTCGCGGCTGACCACGCGGCGGGTGCGCGGCTTGATGTCGAGCAGCACATCCCCGGTCGTCGAGACGATGCGCCGGGCCACGTGGGGCTGAACCCAGACGCCGCCATTGGCAATCGTGGCTGCGGCGGCGCACAACTGAAGCGGCGTCACATTGACGCTGTAGCCCATGGGCACCGCGCCCAGCAGGGCATCGCTCAACTGGCCGACCCCGCCCGGTGTTTCGCCGGCCAGACCGACTTCGGTTGGCTGCCCGAAGCCAAACCGTTCGACGTAGCGCAGCAGCCGGTCGCGTCCCAGCCGGAGGCCGGTTTTGATGGCAGCCACGTTCGAGGATTTCGCAAAGGCTTCTTCGGCCGTCAGCGCCCCGTAGCGCCCGCCGTCGAGAATGGTGTGGCCATTCATCTGGATGGACCCGCCCTGGCAGTCAATCTTCTGCTGGCGCGTCAGGAGCTTTTCCTCGAAGGCCCCGGCGTAGGTGACGATTTTGAAGACCGAGCCGGGTTCGTAGTGGTCCATCACGGCCCGGTTGCGATACCGGCGCAGCAGCGCCTCGGCGTCTCGGGGTGGTTCGTGGAGCGGGTCGCCAAAGGAAGAGGCCAGCGCCAGGACTTCGCCCGTCGCCGGTTCGAGAACGGCAATCGCCCCTCCCTTGCCCCCCTGTTCCCGGAGGGCTTCGGTCAGGATACGTTCGACTTCAAACTGTATCTGGGCATCGAGCGTCAGGATCAGGCTTTGCCCGACTTCGGGGGCGGTTTCGAGAACGTTGAACACCTTGCGGCGCGCGTCCTGTTCGACGATGACCCGTCCGGGACGGCCCAGAAGATGCTGCTCGAACGCCCGTTCGACGCCGGCTTTGCCGCGTTCTTCCACTTCATCCTCGCTGAGGCCGACAAAACCGATGACCGATGCGCCGACCAGTCCCTGGGGGTAATGGCGCTGCATTTCGGTCACGAGTTCAACGCCCGGCAGCCCCAGGTTCTGGATGGCCTTTTCCTCTTCCGGGCTGACTTTACGCTTCAGGGCCACGAAGGGCCGCTTGCTGGTGAGCTTTTCCAGCACCTTGTCCGCATCCAGCCCCAGAACGGCTGCCAGCGTGGCCGCCAGTTTCCGCCGGTCTTCTTCGGGACGGATATTCTGCGGGGCCACATACACCGAAGCGACCTTGAGGCTCGTCGCGAGTTCACGGCCCTGGCGGTCGAGAATGGTGCCGCGGGCGGGCGTTGTCCTGAAGGTTTTCTGCTGCTGCTGCTCGGCTTTTTCACGCAGCGTTTCGGCCTGATAGACCTGGAGTTGCACGAGTCGCCCGATGACAATGAGCATCCAGAGGACGAGCAGCCCGCCGATGGTGAGCATGCTCCAGTCCACCGTCGCTGCCGGGCGGTCGGCGGCCGAAACCCGCCGCCGGCGCGTCATGGGCGTTGGGGCGTTGCGGATTGGCGCGGCAATGCGTGTCGTCAGGGCCCGACCCGTCGGCATCAGCGACGCACCTCCACGCGGACGGTCTGGCTTGGCCGTGGCGGGGAAAAGTTGTGGGCGCGGGTGGTGCCGCTGAGCAGCAACGGCGAAAGCTTACGCTGCCGCTCAATTTCGAGCCGTTGCCGTTCACGGGTCAGTTCGTCGAGTTGTTTGCGTAACTGGTCGGTTTCGTAACTCAGGCGTAGGGCTTCCAACTGCTGCCAGGCCGCGAAGCCAAAACCTGCGGCCAGCACCAGCCCGATGATCCCTACCGTTGACCACCGGAAAAACAGCCGCCAGTCGAGAGAGGGGCGGCGCGGCCGGTTGGCGACCGGGGAAACGTAGCGATAGTGAGACATACGAGCCTCTCCACCATGTCGTTGAGATGTCCCCCCTGAGTTCGTTCTTGGCACGGGCGCACGGCTGCCACGTTATGGAAGTCGCTCTGCCGCACGGAGTTTGGCGCTGCGTGCCCGTGGATTGGAAGCGACTTCGGCGGCCGTCGGCACGATGGGCCGCCGGTGCAGAAGCCGTAAGCGTGGCGTCGGCGTCACCCGGCGTCCCCAGAAGTCCGTCGGCGCGTCATCATCGGGGATGCCGGCTTCCCGGCGCAGCGCCCGTTTGATGGGGCGGTCTTCAAGCGAGTGAAAGGTGATAACCACCAGTCGCCCACCCGGTGCGAGCACATCCGTGGCCTCCGAGACGAAGGTTTCCAGTCCGTCCAGCTCCCGGTTGACGGCAATCCGCAGGGCCTGAAACGTGCGGGTTGCCGGATCAATCCGCTGCGGGCCACGCTGTGGAACGGCCTGCCGGACGATGGCCGCTAACTGGCCGGTTGTCCTGATGGGGGTCTGGCGGCGGGCCTGAACGATGCGGTACGCCACACGGCGCGCATAGCGTTCTTCGCCCCACTGCCGGATCACCTCCGCCAGCGGCTCTTCTTCCCAGGTGTTGACGATGTCCGCGGCCGTGACCGGCTGCGAGGTGTCCATGCGCATGTCGAGCGGTCCGTCGTGGCGAAAGCTGAAACCACGCGCCGGTTCATCGAGTTGCCAGGAAGAAACCCCCAAGTCCACGAGGATGCCGTCCACCTCCGACCATCCCGGCTGGTTGAGTATCGTTTTCAAGGAACGAAAGTCAGCGTGAACGAAACGCACCTGGTCGCCATACCGGGCAAGACGTTCTGCGGCCTGGCGCAGCGCGCCGGCATCCCGGTCAATGGCAAGCACCTGTGCGCCGGCCGCCAGAAGGGCCGCGCTGTGACCGCCAAGCCCGACCGTCCCATCCACAAACCGCTTGCCCGGCGCCGGCGCAAGGGCCGTCAGGACTTCAGCCGCCAGAACCGGCGTGTGTCGCGGGGGCAGGTCAGGCATCATGGGAAACTTCAGGAATACCTTGCCAGAGCGGGATAGTAGGCAGCCTCCGGCCGGGGGTCAAGCCGGGAGAGGCTTTTTTTCGGGAATAAACGGGCTTTCTGGAAAGGTTTAGTTGCCGGGAGAAAAGGATTCGCTTGATGTTTCGCTGAAGAGTGTCAGTCGGTGCCATCACCCCGCACAAGCTGCGCCACGACTTCGACATGGGCGGTCTGGGGAAACAGGTCCAGTCCGACGAGCTTCGTCAGGCGATAGCCGTGCGCCAGCAGCAGTTTCAGGTCGCGCGCCAGGGTTGCCGGATGACACGAGACATAGACGATCTGCCGGGGGCGAATCGTCACCAACCCTGTGCGGACGGCGTTATCGAGACCGGCACGCGGCGGGTCCGCCACAAGCCAGTCCACCCGGTCGGTAAAGGCAGCCGCCCGCATCTGCATCCACCGGGCGCAGTCTTCGGCGACGACCTGGGCGTTGGTCAGTTGGTTGTGCCGGATGTTTTCGCGGGCAAAGGCCACGGCATTCGGAGAGGCTTCAATGGCCAGCACCTGCCGGAACTTCCGCGCCAGCGGCAGGGTGAACAAGCCCACGCCGGCGTAGAGATCGAGAGCCAACCCGCCGAAAGGCAGGTCGTCCGGCACGACTTCAGCGACAAGCGCCGCCACGAGTTCCCGGTTGACCTGAAAAAAACAGCGCGCGTCGTAGGTATAGACGAAATGCCCGATGCGGCGGGTAACAGGGCGACCGGGAAGGTCAGCAAAAGCCGGGAAGGCAGACAGCCCATCGTCATCCCCAAGGGCAATGTCCAGGGTTTTGCCAGCCAGAGAGGACGGTGCCTGTTGTCGCAGGACAGCCGGAAGCCGGGCCAGCGGCGGCGCCAGCAGCGGACAGGTCTCGATGTCACACAGGTCATTGGTTCCACTGGTGTAGAACCCGACCCGCAACCGATGGCCGTCCACGTCCAGCTTGAACTGGACACGGCTGCGATAGCCCCATTCGGGGCCGGTTCGCATCGGGATGGGCCCATCCCAGGCAATCTGCCCCAGGCGCAGTAGCGCCTCGCGGATGAACGCCTGCTTGGCCTCGACCTGGGCGGCATACTGGACGTGTTGCAACTGACAGCCCCCGCATGTGCCATAGTGCGGACAGGGCGCGGCACGCCGCACCGGCGAAGGCTGGAGTACCTCCAGCAGGCGGCCGCGCGCAAAAGTAGGCTTTTCTTCAACCAGGCGAACGCGCACGAGTTCACCCGGCGCTGTCTGCGGAATGAAGACGGCACGCCCATCGGGCAGGTGGGCCAGCCCTTCGCCGCCGGCGACGAGGCGTTCAATCCAGAGTTCGAGGGAATCGTCCATCGGGCGCCCCCTTCCTGACCACCACGGGGTGTCGCGTGAGAGCGCCCTGTTTCTAGTTCACCTGCGCGGCGGCCATCTGTTCGGCAAGTTGCACAACGGTACGGACGCCAAAGCCTGTCGGTCCTTTTGCCATGTCCGGCTTGTCGCTATCGAGCCAGGCTACACCGGCAATGTCCAGATGGACCCACGGCACGTCTTCGACGAACTCCCGCAGAAACCAGGCAGCCGTAATCGAGCCGGCATACCGGTTGCCCAGGTTCTTGATGTCGGCAATGTCGCTTTTCATCAACTCGCCGTATTCCTCGTCCAGGGGCAACGGCCAGACCTTTTCACCGGCCGCCGCCGCCGCCTGCTTGACACTTTCGATGAACGCGGAGTCCGTGCCCATCAGCCCGGCGCGTTCCTGACCGAGTGCCACCATGACGGCACCGGTCAGGGTGGCCAGGTCGAGGATGTGCGTCGCGCCGCCGTCCTTGCGGGCGTAAGCCAGAGCGTCACAGAGAACGAGCCGCCCCTCGGCATCCGTGTCAATGACCTCGATGGTTTTGCCATCGTAGGAATGCAGCACGTCGCCGGGCTTGTAAGATGTGGATGAAGGCATGTTTTCGGCAGCAGCAACGTAGCCATCCACAGCCATCGGCGGCTTGAGGCGGGCAATGGCCTGCATGGCGCCGATGACGGCCGCCCCGCCCGACATGTCGTACTTCATTTCCCACATCGCATCCCGTGGCTTGAGGCAGATGCCGCCGGTGTCAAAGGTAATACCCTTGCCGACGACGGCGAGGCGCGGCCCCTGGTCTCCGTTGGTTCCGGCCGGACGGTAACTCAACCGGATGAGTTGTGGTTCCTGGGCGCTGCCCTGTCCGACGGCCAGCAGCGCCCCCATGCCCATCTCCGCCATCCGGTCACGCCCGAAAATCGTGCATTCCAGCCCTTCACGTTCCGCCATGGCTTGCGCCCGCCGGGCCATTTCAGCCGGAGTGAGCTTGTTGCCGGGTTCCTGCGCCAGCGTACGGGCAAAGTTGACGGCCTCGGCCAGCGTGATGCCCCGGTCCACGCCCTGGCGAACCGTGGCTTCCGCCGCGCTCATGGCCGGCGTCAGGCACAGGGTCAGGGAAGCGATCGTCGTGGTGTCTTCTTTTGGCTTCCGGTACAGGGCCGGGTCATAGAGACCGGTGATGACGCCATCCGTGACGGCCGCGGCTGCCAGCATGGGGTCGAGGTGGTCGCGCAACACGATGCCAAGGGAAGTGACGCCTTTTTTGGCGGCAACCCGGGCAACCTGGGCGCTGCGCTGGCGAAGCGCCCGGTAGTCAAACTTCTCCCTGGCTCCGGCGCCAACGAGGATCAGGCGTTTGGCTTCAAGGCCACTGGTCGCATGCAGGGTAACGATGTCCCCGACCTTGCCGCGCATCTCGGTGCCAAAGACCGTGGGCAGCAGTCCTGGGAGAGCCGCGTCAAAGGGCATCAGCTCCGGGCTGGCCGGCGTTTCTTCCTCGAACACAAAAACGGCCACCGCCTCTGTGGCCAACGTACGCGCGTCGCGCGTCCAGATGTCAACGTTCATGCCGGAAAGGAACTCCTTGGGGTGTGGGAATGCCTGGGTTGTGGTGAGCTTCTATACTACTTGGCGGGACCTCAGAAACAAGCCCTGCCTCGGCCGGCACGGACCCCTGCCCCGGACGGCAATGCCCGGAAACAGCAGCCATGACGCAAAAAAACGGGTATGGGAAGCACCCTTCCCATACCCGAAGTTGAGATGCAAACCCTCCGCAGTACCTGCGGACGGATGCGTTTAGAACTGGTTGGCCATCACAAAGCCACTGGGCGTTTCGGCTCTCTTTTTGCGGCGGCGGCGGCGTTTCTTCTTCATCGTCTTCGTGGTGCCGGAGCCGCTGCCGGCCGTCGGCTGTTCCTGGGCATAGGCCGTCTCGATGACGCCGAAGGTCGTGACCCCCATGACGAGGGCAACGAACAGTGCAAGAGCTGCTTTCTTCATCGTGTTGCGCTTCCTTCCTGTGAAATGGCGTTTGACTGTGGATGCCGCCCCGTCGGGCGGCTGTCCACACTGTTCCCGGAACAACTTGCGTGCCATACCGGGAAAGGGGCGGTTTGTCTGACCAAGTTATTCAGAAACAATACTTTGTCTGTCCGCTACGGATGGTTGCGGAGCTGGTTTGTCCGGGCTGTGGGGCAAATTGGCCGGACGTGTGGCAGCCATGGCGGCCAAAATGCCACACTGTCCAGGGCAGCCCGGCCGTGACGCGCGCCCGGCAGGGAAGCCAGCCCTTGAACATCCAGCCTTGAAAATCCGACTTTGTGACCCTCGGTGGCGTCTTATGTCGTGCGCCGGCGAATGGCGCGCAAGAGATGACCAACCAGCGTGGCCGGCAGGGAGAACACGGCTCTATGGTGGAAGCGTCGGACCTGGAACTGGTCGAGCGTACGCTGGAAGGTGAACATCATGCCTTTGAAGTGCTGGTACGGCGCTGGGAACGCCCGATTTTCAGCCTGGCCTACCGCCTGAGCGGTTCGGACGAAGACGCCCGCGATGTCTGTCAGGAGACCTTTCTCGCGGCCTTCCGCCATCTCAAATCCTTTCGCGGAGAGGCGAAGTTTTCGTCCTGGCTCTACCGGATTGCGCTCAATGCGTGGCATTCGCGCCAGCGCCGCCAGCCGGCAGAAAGCCTGTCGCTGGAGGAGCAGGCTGAAACCCGTGGGTTTGATCCGCCGGATACGGACAATGCCCTCGACGAGCGGCTGCTGCGGGATGAACGGGCGCAACTCGTCCGCCGTGCCCTGGCGGCTTTGCCAGCCGAGATGCGGCAGGTCATCGTGATGAAGGAATATGAAGGGCTGAAGTTTCACGAAATCGCCGAGGTGCTCGGCATTCCGGTCAGCACCGTCAAGACCCGGCTTTACACGGGGCTGACCCTGCTGCGCCGGCGACTGGAAGGATTGGGGTTCTCCCCCGGCAAGGAGTAGCACTGTCATGACCACACCACGCAAACCCGCGACGGACAAATCCGCAATGGCCTGTGACCGCAGTTCGGACCTGGTGGCGTATCTCTACGGCGAGGCCACGCCCGCCGAAATAGCCAGCTTCGAGCGTCACTTGCAGACCTGTCCTGTCTGCCGGGCTGAACTCGAAGGTTTGCAGACCGTACGCACGGCGCTCCAGAGCTGGGAAATGGATGCCGTAGCGCCCCGGTTACAGCTCGTCATCCGTCCGACGGTGTGGCAGGCGTGGCGGGAGTTTTTCGCCCTGCTCCCGATGTGGGGCAGACTGGCTACCGGGGCGGCAGCCATCGTTCTCGTACTGTCACTGGCCAACCTGCGGCTGACCGTTGGCCCCCAGGGGGTATCGCTGTCCACCGGCTGGCTGAACGGCGCTGAACTTGCCCAAGCCCCACGTCCTTCAGCCCCCGCGCCAACCGTGCCCGACAGCCTGCCACGCCAGACAGGAACTTCACCGGCCGCAGATGACCCCGCGTTTCAACAGGCCGTGACCCGCCTGGTGGCAGAAGCCTTGGCGACCCAGCCACAGGCGCGCGACGCCGAGCTGGAAGCCCGGATAAACGCCCTGCTCGATGCCCGCCTGAAGCAGCAACGCGCGGAACTTGTGCGACTTGTCAATCAGCTCAATCGTGAGCAGCGTCTGCAACTGGCCGCCTGGATTCGGGAAAGCGAGCCGCGGTCGAGTCCCGACCTGCTCGATCTGGTCAGCACCTTTCCCGTGGCCGAGGGTGGGGATGAATAACTGGAGACGGCCGCCATCCACACCGTGCCGTCCATACTGGATGGCTCAGCCGGACTGCGGCGAACGGCTCACAGGTCGGCAGGTGTGAGCCGCGCGCGCTGCCGTCGTTCGGCTTGCGCGGCGGGCGACCAGCCCGAAACACGACTGTAGCGGTTGGTGGACTTGGCCAGCGTCTCCACGTGGTTTGAGCCGCACGACGGACAGTTCCCATGGCTTCCAACGGCGACATGACCGCAACTCCGGCACAGGGTGAATTCGGGTGACACCATCAGCCCTGTCGCCAGCCCGTCCGTACGCAGGTCGGCCACGAGTTGGGCAAGCTGCTCCGGCGTTGGCAGTTCATCGCCGAGCCAGACATCCGTGGTGGCGTTGAGCAGGCTGCCGCGCTGAATCTGCCCCTCCCACTGGGCGCGCTGGCGGGGCGGAAGAGCGACGGACGGTGACAGCTTCGCGCCGTTGACGTAGTTCCCCTCGTTGTCCAAATCCGCCGGCGAATAGCCCTCGGCAATCGTTTTGGGAAAAAACCGCGCGTCCGTGTGGGCAAAGCGTTCCGTCATGCCTTCCGTGTGGGATTCGGCCAGCGTGAAGTGGGTCTTGTGCCGGGAGGTGAGGCGAATCGCCTCGGCCGTCAGGTGGGCGATGACTTGGGCGCCGAAGTCGCGCGCGACGGAAGACTCATGCAGCCGGTAGCCGGTGACGGCCTGCGCCAGATCGTCCAGCCCGACCGGGCAGAGGCGGTGTGTCGTGCGGTGCAATCGCAGAAACGGACGCCCGCCCCGGCGCGCCGTCAGCAGGGCCAGCGGTCCATCCTCGCCCCGGGCCAGAAGTTTTTCCAGAAACACCCGCTTTTCCAGATGGGCCTGCGCGGCAATGTCCATCAGCCGCGTCAGTTCCTCAAATATCTCGACGGTTTTGCCGGGGCAGGCACGGTAGGCGGCACGGGGCAGGTTGATGGCCACAGCCTGAAAAGCGGCCGTGCACCATTCATCCGTCGTGGTATCGGCAAAAACCGTTTCGTACGGCAGTCCGAACCGATGCAGAAAGGCCTGCTCCGGGGTGTGGTCGAAGACAAACCAGACGTTGCCCCGTTCGAGCGCGGCCCGGCAGGCTTCCGTCACTATGGCCTGCCAGTCCGCGTCATCGTCTTCCGGGGTGACGTGCTGAACCAGACGCAGCCCGGAAAGGGGAAGCTTCTGCCCATCGCCGTCCCGGTAGGCCGCAAAGAGCGCCCGGAGAAAGCGCCGCGCCGTTGGGGTGTAGTCCTGATAGGTTTTTCCGGTCAGGTTGCCGCCCGGACCAATCGCCGGCCGCCGGGCCAGATAGGCCGGCGCGCACCAGTCAAGGTGGATGACGCACGTCGGGGTGATGCCGCCCCGCCCAACGGCCGGGGCCGACAGCTCGAACATCAGGGCTTCCGCCACCTGGAGCAGTTCACGCTCGCCAAGGTCTTCGAGGTAAGGCGCCAGACTGAAGTTGACGGCATCCCATTCGACCGCGCCATTGACATAGCCCTGAAGCGCCGCCGCCGACTTTACCAGGTGCGCCACCAGCACTTCGGGATGCCGGGCCGGACGGGAAGCCGCAAAGCGGTTGGGCAGGGCAAAGCCGTGGCGCTTGACGACATCCGGCGACTGCATGATGGCATACGGACGGTCAATCGCCCCCAAGTCCTGAATGAAGATGTCCCCCACCAGGTGCGCCTCGGCAATGGGTGCCGAAAAGACGGCGAGCAGGGCGTATTCGCGTTTGATGGCGGCGGCAATTTCAAGTCCCGTGCCTTCCGGGGTGAGTGGCAGCAGGGACGCCGCCGGGCCAGCCTGTTTGATGAGGCGGTCAATGTCGGACAGCGGCAGCCCCAGGCGGGAATAGGCGCGGTATTCGGCATCGAGACCATATTCGATGAGCTTGGCATCCACGAGCGTGCGGAGCAGCGAGGAAGTCACCCGGCGGAGCGCCGATTGCTGGATGATGGCTTCGATGTCCTGGGCAATACGCTGGGCCAGTTCGGGGCGGAGTCCGGTCTCGCGGCGCAGCGACTCCACAATGCGCCGCGCGTCAAAGCCGGTGACGCTGTCATCCGAACGACGCACGACAACCTGCGCCGTCGTGGCGTCCGGCGGTTCGGACAACGACTCGACAGGCGATGGCTCGTTCATGCGGCTCTCTCCTGCGCTGGCAGAACGGTCTTCGTGCGCGATGCCACACGGGGCGTCAACCCTGGCCGTGTGACTGAACTGGTGGTGTGCGTTGGCGGCCGTCCCGGTTGCCAACGCCCGAACGGCCCGCCGACAGCCCGGCTAAACGCTGGAAAAGTAACACATTGTCCCGGTCAGCTCAAAAAAACCGATGCCCCGGCCTGAACTCACAGCGGCTTGCCGGGAGCACCCGGCAACGTGCCGGCCAGATGTTTGAGCACGGCCGGAAGGTCGGCCGTCGGCGGCAGGCCTTCCAGGATAAAGACATCCACGCCCCGCCGCTCAATGTGGACACCCTCGCCCGTCACCACTTCTGATGGCGGGCGTTCGGCCGGTGCGTGGTCGAAGCGCCGTTCGGGAAAACGGCGGGCCGTCCGCGCCACGTACGCTTCAAAAAAGGCCTGGCTGCTGGCGGGGTTGTCCCAGCGGGTGACTTGTACGAGGCAGAGTTGGCCGGTCGGACGGTGTTCGTAGAGCGTTGAGCGGTCGCCGCCCCACCCCTGGGCGGCCCGGCGGGCCTGCTTTTCATCGAGAAATTCGCCCAGAATCAGCCGGTAGCCAAACTCACCCTGCACATCGTCGGTCAGCCGTTGCCAACCGGGTCCCAGCCGTGCCGCCAGGTCGGGCCGGGCAATGGCGACCGGGCGTTCGCGGGCAAAGTATTTTTCCGGGTGCAGGACCTGCTCCGTACTTTCCGGCAGATCGGTAAACGCCTGCGAAACCTGCGTCCAGCCGCCTTTGCGCAGCAACGCCTGGACGAAATCCGCCCCGCCCGCGTACGGAAACAGCAGGGACCGCTTGATGACGTTGGGCGCTGCCGCCAGGGCCGGGGATTTCCGGGGGTCGTTATCCGTGACGCCGAAGTTTTCCAGCAGGGTGCCAATCGAAACCGGGAGTTTCTGGATGTCCATCCGGCCGTCCAGGGCGTAGGCAATCATGGTTACAGTGGCATCCCCTTCGATGAGCGACTGGATGGCGAGGTCACGGTCGCTGTTTCCCTGGGTCGGCTTTTCAAACTGGCGCAGGTCAAAGTGTTGGTCCTGCAGCGCGTGCGTCAGTTCGTGGGCAATGGCGACCCGCTGGCTGTCGGGGTCGTCGTCGCCCATGCTCTCGGTCAGCACAAACTCGCCCGTTTTCGGCCGGTAAAATCCGGCAATCTGCTCGGTCAGGACGCGGATTAGTTCATCGCGCAGCGCATAGTCTTTGGGAATCAGCCCCAGTGCGACGAGCATTTTGGCCTGGTTGGCAAACTCTTCAGGCGTTTGCGAGCCATCGAGGTCCTGGATGACCACTCGCTCGACTTCCTTGCGGGAGCGGTAGCCCGACTGCACCGGACGCTTGATGGGCAACTCCCGCAGCCGCGACACATCCCGCAGGATGGTTTTCGTCTCCGCCAGGGCCCTGGCCACCTTGGGCGGTACGGCGCGTTGCTGGGCCGGCACCAGCGGAATGAGAAGCAACAGAAGCCAGAGACTGACGCCCTGGCCAACCCAACGTGGCCTGAAACCTGCTGACATGCCGATGTTCCCCCTGATGCGCGGTGCGTGAAGTG
Organism: Chloracidobacterium sp. N; assembly: GCF_018304765.1. Lineage (NCBI taxonomy): Bacteria > Pseudomonadati > Acidobacteriota > Blastocatellia > Chloracidobacteriales > Chloracidobacteriaceae > Chloracidobacterium > Candidatus Chloracidobacterium aggregatum. Next base: position 2,298,868 of record NZ_CP072642.1, on the reverse strand, counting down.
AGACCGCCGCCCGTTTCGCCGGGGGCGTCACGCGATGCTAAGTCAAATTGGGCAGCAGATAAAAGTTGGCCTGAAAAGTTTTGCCTGCGGGCGCCTCCGCAAAGTAAGTTTTAATACCTACGCTTTCCGCCACCTGTCTTCACCTGGTGGCATGCCGTGGTCATCGCTCGATTCCAGCAGTGCGTCATCGCTGCGCCACCACGCCAACGATGAGCGCACTCCCCGAACAACCCTCAGACTGGAAAGGAGTTTTTGCGGCATGAAAGTTTTCGCCACCCCTCACCTACGCAACGTCGCCCTCGTTGGTCATGGTCACGCCGGCAAGACTTCACTTGTTGCGGCGATGCTCTACGCCATGGGGGCGACGCCCCGCCTTGGCAAAGTCGCAGACGGAACGGCCCTGACAGACTTTGATGAAATTGCCATTGCCCACCAGCTTTCGACGCAGACCGGTGTCGCGCACGGCGTCTGGCGCGACCACAAGCTCAATCTTCTCGACACTCCGGGGGCAACGGCCTTCATTCTCGACAGCCGTCTGGCCCTGCGCGCGGCTGAAACGGCGCTCATCGTCCTCGACGCGCACAATGGCGTCGAAATCGGAACGGAAACCGTCCGGCAGTACGCGGCTGAATTCAATCTTCCCTGTTTCGTCTTCATCAACAAACTCGACAAAGAGCAGACGGATGTGGAGTCCTGCCTGCAGGCGCTGACCGAGCAGTGTGATTTGCGGCCGGTGCTGCTCCAGATTCCCATCGGCATCGAGAAGCAGTTTCGCGGTCTTGTGGATGTCGTCCGCCAGCGGGCGTTTCTCTACCAGACGGACGGCAGCGGGGCCTTTGTCGAAACCGACGTGCCAGCCAACCTGCAGACCGCCGTGGCCAAGGCGCGGGAAGCCCTCATCGAGCGGGTGGCCGAAAGTGATGACCGCCTGCTGGAAACCTTCTTCGAGCAGGGCACGCTGACGGACGAGCAGGTGCTGGCCGGGTTGCCGGCCGCCATTCAGTCCCAATCCCTGACGCCGGTCTTTCTCGGCTCGGCGACGCTCAACATCGGCATCCCGCAACTGCTCGATGCCCTGGTGTCAATTGCCCCTGACCCGGCACACGTCGGCGGCTGGCTGGGGATGTCGCCGCTCGATGACCACCTTGTGTCGCCGCGTCATGTGACGGACGATGAGCCATTTGCCGGCTATGTCTTCAAAACGCTCGATGAGCAGTTCAACCGAATCTCGCTCTGTAAAATCATTTCCGGCGTCCTGCGCCCGGATTCCCTCGTGGTGAACGGCAGCCGGGGCGCACTGGAAAAGGTTGCGGCCCTTTACACACTCCAGGGGCGGCAACTCGACAAACTGACGGAAGCCCATGCCGGCGACATCATCGCCCTGACCAAACTCAAGGACACGCACACGGGGGATACCCTGTGCGACAAGGCGGCCCCGGTGCGGTTTGCTCCCGTGACCATGCCGGAGCCGGCGATTTCCTTTGCCATCGAGCCAAAATCGCGCGCTGATGAAGACAAGCTTTCCGGCGCCATGCTGCGCATCATCGAACAGGACGGCACGCTGCGTTATGCGCGTGACCCCCAGACCAAGGAATTCATCCTTTCGGGAACGAACCAGCAGCACATCGAACTCACGGTCGAACGACTCAGGGTGCGTTACGGGGTGGAAGTCGTCATCCATGCCCCCAAAGTGCCTTATCTGGAAACCTTCAAGGGGCGGGTCGAGGTCCACGCCCGGCACAAGAAACAAACCGGCGGACGGGGGCAGTTTGGCGACTGCAAGTGCATTTTCGAGGCGCTGCCCCACGGCGCCGGTTTCCGCTTCGTGGATAAAATCGTCGGCGGCGTCATTCCGCAGCAGTTCCGTCCGGCGGTCGAAAAGGGAATTCTGGAAGCGGCTGAACACGGAGCGCTGGCGGGTTATCCCGTAGTGGATTTCCAGGTCGAACTGGTGGATGGCTCCTACCACACGGTGGATTCGGATGAACTTTCCTTCAAGCTGGCCGGACGCAAAGCCTTCCGCGCCGCAATGGAAAAGGTCAAGCTGGCACTGCTTGAACCGATCATGCACGTGGTCGTGAGCGTGCCCAACGAGTTTGCCGGCGACGCCATGAGCGATCTCTCCACCCGTCGCGGCCGCATCCTTGGCATCAACGCCAAGGGAACCCGGCAGATTGTCGAAGCCCACGTGCCACTGGGTGAAATGCTGACCTACGCCACGGCGCTCAACTCGCTGACGAGCGGGCGTGGCAGCTACACGATGCGTTTTGCCCACTACGACGAAGCGCCGCCGCAGGTGACGCAGCGAGTCGTGGCCGAGGCCCAGGCGGCCGGGCGTATCCGGGCGCTGGAAGAAGTCTGAACCTGATGGCTCTGGCGGAGCCTTGTCCGTGGCCGGAAGGATTGTCCTTCCGGCCACGCTTTGTTTTTGAACGCGGCCAGTGACGTTTGCGAGCTTTCAGGAAAGCCGGTTCTTTAGAAATCCGGCAATGGCCTCAACGGCCCGTTGACACGCACTGCGGGGCGCGTCACGGTGCGTCACAAAGCGAACGGTGTACGGCCCGGCAGCACCGGCCAGAACGCCGCAGCTTTTCAGTCCGGCGCAGAATTCGGAGGCGGTCATTCCGGTTGGCGTCACATCGCACATGACGATGTTGGTTTCGACGCGGCTCAGTTCCACGTCCAGCCCTGGCAGTTGTGCCAGCTCAGCAGCCAACCAGCGGGCGTTGGCGTGGTCGTCAGCCAGATGGGCCGGGCCTTCTTCGAGGGCAACAAGTCCGGCCGCCGCCAGAACGCCGGCCTGCCGCATGCCGCCGCCGAACATCTTGCGAACCGTGCGCGCCCGTTCAATGAAATCGCGCGTGCCGAAAACAAGCGAGCCGACCGGTGCGCCCAAACCCTTGGAAAGGCAAATCATGACGCTCGAAAACCCGGCTGCCAGGTCGGCGACCCGAAGCCCACCGGCCACGGCCGCATTGAACAGTCGCGCTCCGTCAAGGTGGACCGGCAGTCCGCACGCGGCCGCTTCCTGTAGAATGCGGGCGACGGCAGCCGGAGGGGCGACGGTGCCACCGTGCATATTGTGGGTGTTTTCAAGGCAGAGGAGCGCCGTCCGGGTACGGTAGTACACCTTGGGCTGGAGGGCGGCGGCAATCGCTTCCCAGGTTGGCAGCCCCCGTTCGCTCGGTACGAGCCGGGGCGTCAGCCCGGAGAGCGCCGCCGGCGCACCCAGTTCCCACTCGTAAATGTGGGCGCGCGCCTCGACGATGATTTCGCTGCCCGGCGGTGCGTGCAGGCGGAGGCAAATCTGGTTGCCCATCGTGCCGCTCGGGACAAAGAGCGCCGCCTCAAAGCCAAGCAGCGCGGCAGCGCGCTCCTGCAATTCGTTCACGGTGGGGTCTTCAAGATAAACATCATCGCCAACTGCTGCCCGGTACATGGCTTCGCGCATGGCTGGCGAAGGCTGCGTCACGGTGTCGCTGCGTAAGTCAACAGGTGCGTCATCAAGCGTCATGAAACCGGATTCCTGTAAGAATGAAGATGAAAACGATGAACTGCCGCCTTTTGCGGCCGTCTATGCCTGGGTGCGCCGGATTCCGCCGGGGCGCGTCATGACCTACGGGCAGATTTCACGTCTCATCGGGGAACGTCTTTCGGCGCAGGGCGTCGGCTGGGCGCTGCGGGCGAGCATCCGGCAGGCAGACGGGCTGCCCTGGCACCGGGTGGTCAATGCCCGTGGCGGCATCAGCACGGGCAGGCTATCGCTTCATCTCGCCGCAGAGCAACGGGCGCGGCTGGAAGGCGAAGGCGTCGTGTTCCGCGCTGACGGGACGCTTGATCTGGCCGAGTATGGCTGGCAGCCGGAGGTCTGACGGAAGCCCGACAAAGCTTTGGTTACGGTTTGGCGGCGTTGGTCACGGTTGACGGATAGATGACCCGAATTGTGCGCACTTCAACCCGCTCGGCAGGTTTGTCGGCCGTGCCCGGCTCGATGGGGGTCTCGGCAATTTTGTCCACGACATCGAGACCTTCGATGACCCGCCCAAAGACCGTGTACTTGCCATCGAGCGACTCCAGCCGCCGCAGGCAGATGAAGTAGTGGGTCGTGGCGCTGTCGGGGTTGCTGCCGTGCGCCATGGAGAGAATGCCCTTGTCGTGGGGCGTTTCGTTGAATTCCGCCTTGAGCGGCGAGGTGTCGAAGCGCAGACGGCGGTTGGGGCTGTCAGCCGGCCACTTGGCCGGGTCGCCTCCCTGAATGACGAAATCCCTGGCAATGCGGTTGAACTCCGTGCGGTCGTAAAAACCCTGTTCCGCGAGGCGCAGAAAGTTGCGCACGTGGTTGGGGGCGACTTCGGGGAAAAACTCCAGGACGATGTTGCCGGCTGAAGATTCGATGACGGCGCGTACCTGTTTGAGTTCTTCGACGGAGAGCTTTTCGGCCCGGCTGGGTTTCGGGGCAGCCGGCTCAGGGGGAACGGTCGGGCGTGTGGGCGCCGGACGCGCCGCCGGACGCCGCTGCTGCGCGATGGCCTGCTCGCCAAACACCAACAGGCTGCCAAGAATCAACATCCATCCTGCGACTCGCCACACCATGGCTGGCATCCTCCCTGCACACTGCCGTGAATCGTGCCTGATGACTGCATTTTGTGAAGGTTGTTGCGGCTGAAGATAGCACAGCCGGGAAGGTCGGAGGACAAACGCCCGTACTGCCCGGCCGCATTTCATGCTAAACATGGCGCTATGTTACACCCGTTGCGAGAAACCGTTCGCCAGGCGGTCAAAACTCTGGTTGAGCGACAGTTTGGCATTGTCCTGCCGGATGTTGCCGTCGAATTTCCCCCCAACGTGACCCTGGGCGATCTGGCGACGCCGGCCGCTTTCGAGGTAGCCAAACGCCGCAAGGCCATCACCGGCGAAAAACACGCACCACGTGACATCGCCCAGACACTGGCCGATGGGTTGCGGACGGTGCTGCCCGATTTCGAGCGGATCGAAGTTGCCGGCGCCGGCTATATCAACCTGTTTCTGAACCGCGCCGAAACCCTGCTGCGGGCGCTCAATGCCCCGCCCGGCGTGCATGCGCCACGTTTCAGGGGAAAGGTCATCGTCGAGCACACGAGCGTCAACCCGAACAAAGCCGCCCACATCGGCCACCTGCGCAATGCCGTGCTGGGCGATGCCCTGGTGCGCCTTCTGCGCGCGACCGGCGAGACGGTTGAAGTCCACAACTACATTGACGACACCGGGGTTCAGGTGGCCGATGTGGTGGTGGGGTTCGTGCACATCGAAGGCAGGTCACTGGGCGAGGTGGCGGCCATTGACGGGAAGTTCGATGACTACTGCTGGGACCTCTATGCCCGCGTCGGTACGTGGTATGCCGAAGATGAGTCGCGCCTGCGCTGGCGGGCGGAGACACTCCACGCCATTGAACGCCACGAAGGGGAACTGGCCGCCTTGGGTGCCCGTATTGCCGAACGCATCGTGCACTGTCATCTGGCCACGATGGAACGGCTGGGCATCCGCTACGACGTACTTCCCTGTGAAAGCGCCATTTTGCGGCTTGATTTCTGGGCCGAGGCGTTTGAGCGCCTCAAGGCGGCCGGGGCGATTGTCTATGAAGCCGAAGGGCGGCGCGCCGGCTGCTGGGTGATGCGGGCCGGGCAGGAAGCGGCCACGACCGACGACGAACACGACGCCGACAAGATACTTGTGCGCTCAAACGGCACGGTCAACTACACCGGCAAGGACATTGCCTATCACCTGTGGAAACTGGGCATTCTGGAGCGGGATTTCCACTACCGGGCGTTTCACCGCTACGCCGACGGCCACACCGTGTGGATGGGAACGGCTGCTGAAGCGGATGATGCTTCTCCGCCGCCGGCGTTTGGGCGCGGCGCAGCTTATCTGAACGTCATTGATGTGGGGCAGAGCTATGCGCAGGAGTTTGTCAAACGGGGTGTCCTGTCGTTGGCCCCGGATGCCCTGCGGGACGCCGTTGCCGCCAGCGCCCATGTCGCCTACGAGAAGGTGGCGCTGACACCGGCAAGCTGCCTGGAGTTGGGTTTCGAGCTGTCCGAAGCTGACCGTCAGCGCCCGTTCATTTCCATGAGCGGACGCAAGGGGCTGGGCGTCAAAGCCGATGACCTGCTGGACCGGCTGGAAAGCAAGGCCCTGGCGCACGTCCAGGCGCACCAGCCCACGCTGCCCGAAGCCGAACAGCGTGCCATTGCCCATAAAATCGCCGTGGCGGCGGTACGCTACTTTTTGCTCAAATTTGCCCGGACGACACTCATTGCCTTCGATTTTGCCGACGCCATGGCCGAGCAGGGCGAAACAGGGGTGTATCTGCTCTATTCCCTGGTGCGCGTGGCCGGCATCCGCCGCAAGCTGCGCGAGGCCGGTCTGGATTGCCCCAACCCGGCGGCCGTGCTTGCCGGGAACCACACACAGCTCGAAGCCTGGCTGCGGGACGAAGGGAAAACCGCCAATGAGTTCTGGACGCTCATCGGGTTGGTGCTGCGCTATGACACCGTGCTCGTGGAAGCCAGTGAAACGCTGGAACCTTCTGTCGTCGCCAAGTATGCTTTCCAACTCGCCCAGGCATTCAGCGGGTTTTACAACCGGCACAACATCCGGCATGAACCGGATGAGGTTCGGCGGGCATTTCTGCTGGCGCTGGTCAGCCTGGTGGAAAGCCGCCTGCGGGCGGCGCTGGATGTCCTTGGGATTGACGCTCCAGAGCGCATGTAAGCGTATGTAGCTGCCCGGGCCGTGTCCCCCTACGGTCAGCTTTTCCTTTGTGTCCCTGCGAGGTTGGCTGCCATGACGACTTCACCACCACCGACGCTCGACGTGCCGCAATACTGGCTGGCGGATGTGCCGGACACCGCACAGGCTTACCGGCCGGCATGGTTTGCGGAGTGCAGCCTGAAGTTTCACAGCCTGCGGGCGCGGCTCAAGCATACGGATGAGCGGCTGTTTCTGGCCTGGGTGCCACGGGGAGAAGGCGAGCCGGACTGGGATGCGCCCCCACGCGAGCCGTCCACGGTGCAGGTCAACCAGTTGTGGAAGTCTCCGCCACGCGATCTGCCCCACCGGCAACAAGGCTACCTGCTTACACAGACGGCGCTGACGCGCCACGTCGAGGAGTTGGTGGCGCGGCTTTCACGGCGGGAGAAGCTGCGCCTGTGGTTCAATCAGCAGTTTGATGCGTTTTCCGAAGTCGGGGAGAGCCGCGAAAGCTTCGTCCAACGGCTGGCGGAATCGGCGGCCGAAACCATCGAGGATGAGCTGGCGGCACTCACGGCGCGCGTCAACCTGAAGCTCATGCAGGTGCAGTCTGCCGCCGAGCGCAAGGGCCTTGGGCAGAACCTGCCGGAAGCCAAGCTCAATGAAATCCTGACCGAGCGGCGGCAGGAATTTTTTTCGTCCATTACCCGTCTTGAAGCGCTCTTTTCGAGTGGGGAGCGTCTCATCGTGGCGGCCGAAGACAACCAGCCGCTCAACAGCGTGGTGAGCGACCCGGACCTGCACGAAACGCTGCTTCACATCGAGGCGGATGTCCGCCGGCAGTTGAACGCCCTGTGTACCCGCTGCCTGAGACGGCCGCCGCCTGTGACCCGTTTGAAATCGGTCTCCAGCCGGGACAGATCACCGTCCTGCGCAAAGGGCTGCTGTGGCTGCCCGAAACCGGCAGCCCTACGACAGACCGATGATGTTTCCTTCGGCGTCAATGTCAATCCGCTCGGAAGCCGGGACAGCCGGCAGTCCCGGCATGCGCACCAGGTCGCCGGCAATTGGAATGACAAAACCAGCGCCGGCGGCAATTTCGATTTCACGAATGGTCAGCGTAAAGCCGGTGGGGCGTCCGAGTTGGGTTGGGTCGTCGGAAAACGACTTCTGGGTTTTGGCGATGCACACCGGAAGCTGCTCCAGTCCCAGTTCGGCAATCAGGCGGAGATCGCGCCGGGCCCTGGGGAACCACTGCACTTCGCCGGCACCATAGACTCGCGTGGCCACCGTCTCGATTTTGCGCTCGATGGAGTCCGTCAGGTCGTAGAGCGGCTGCCACGACGACGTGGAACGCCCGACCGCAGCCAGGACTTCGTGGGCGAGGGCTTCGGCTCCGGCCCCACCGTGGGCCCAGGTTTCGGACACGGCTGCCGCCACGTGCAGTGCCGCGCAGCGCGCCTGAATCCACGCCATTTCTTCGGCGGTATCACTGGTGAAGCGGTTGATGGCCACGACGGGTTCAAGTCCGAACTGACGGACGTTTTCCAGGTGCTTTTCAAGGTTGCCAAAACCCCGTTCCAGGGCTGCCATATCCGGGGTGGACAGGGTTTCGAGCGCAGCGCCGCCCTGGTATTTCAAGCCCCGCACCGTAGCCACCACAACCACCACGGCCGGCGACAGGCCGGCGGTTCGGCATTTGATGTGCAGAAACTTCTCGCCACCCAGATCGAAGCCGAATCCGGCTTCGGTGACGACGTATTCGCTCAGGTGCAGTCCGGTGCGGGTCGCAATGATCGAGTTTGTCCCCTGCGCAATGTTGGCGAACGGCCCCAGGTGAATGATGGCGGGACTGCCTTCGAGCGTCTGCACGAGATTGGGCTTGATGGCGTCCTTCAGCAGGGCGGCCATGGCGCCGTTGGCTTTGAAGTCGCGGGCATACAGAGGCTGTTTGTCGTGGGTGAGGGCGACGAAGATGCCGCCGAGTTTTTCCTTCAGGTGGTGCAGCGAATCGCACAGACACATGGCGGCCATGACTTCCGAAGCCGCCGTGATGTCAAAACCGGCCTCACGGGGCAGGCCGTTGGCGCGGCCGCCGAGTCCGACGATGATCTGGCGCAGCGCCCGGTCGTTGGTATCGAGAACGCGCTTCCAGCGCACACTGGTGAGATCAATTCCGCCGGGGTTTCGCCGCTGGTGGAGCGCGTTGTCCACGATGGCGGCCAGCAGGTTGTGGGCGGCGGTCACGGCGGCAAAATCACCCGTGAAGTGCAGGTTGATCATGTCCATAGGCGCTACCTGCGACCGTCCGCCGCCGGTGGCGCCGCCCTTGAGGCCGAACACCGGCCCAAGGGAAGGTTCCCGCAGGACAGCAACGGCCTGCCGCCCGATCCGGTTGAGGGCATCGGTCAGACCAATTGTGACCGTGGTTTTTCCTTCTCCGGCCGGGGTTGGTGTCATGGCGGAAACAAGGATGAGTTTGCCTTGTCGGGAACTCTCCGGCGCACTGAAGGCAAGTGGCAGTTTGGCGGCATACCGCCCGTAGGGTTCCAGTTGGTCGGCGGCCACACCGAGACGTTCGGCAATGGCGGCAATCGGTTGCAGTTTGACGGAGCGTGCAATGGCAAGGTCAGACATGGAATTTTCCCGAAATGGAGAATAGGGGGTGGCGAGTAGCGAGTGGCGAGTGGCGAGTGGCGAGTGGGGAGTAGCGGATAGCGAATAAGGAATAAGGAATAAGGAATTGATGACTATCTGTTTTACATTTCTTGCTTCTCACTTTTCTGTTTCCTGTTTTCTATTCACCATTCCCTATCCCTACTCGCTACTCCCCACTCGCCACTCGCCACTTACTACTCCCCACTCGCTATTCGCTATTCGCTATCCGCTATCCGCTATTCGCTATCCGCCCCTCCCTCATCCCTTCCGGCCAGGCGGCGCAACCGTGCCTGAAGATCGAACGGCGTCAGTCGCAGGACAACGGTCGCTGTCAGGTACACACCGCCGTACAGCGCCAGCCCGCCGAGATCAGCCAGCCAGCGCCACGATGCACCTGAACTGACCGCCGGAGCGACGAGCGAGATGACCGCCCAGGCGCTTCCGGCCGCCAGCAGCGCGCACAGCCACAGTCCGGCACGTTCGAGGCGGTTGTCAGCCAGCGGCCCGATGCGTCCGTGCAGGCTGCGGCGCAGCAGAACGAACTCCACCCAGGCGGCAAGCCCCGAAGCCGCGGCCAGTCCGGCGACGCCCCACGCCGACGGCAGGCCCCACCGGCCTGGCAGGTACAGCGCCGCGACCGCACCGCCTCCTGCGCCCAACCCAACCCGTGCCAGTGCGTAGCGCAGTGGCGTGCGGGTGTCGCCCAGGGCATAAAATCCAGAGGCGTAGAGCCGGGCCTGCGTCGCCGCGCGCAAGCCAATCGCTGCCGCCGCGAGTGTCAGCCAGACGGCCGCCGTGGCGTTGTCATCGAAACGTCCGCCCCGGTAGAGCACGCCGACAATACTGCCGCCCAACACGACAAAAGCCACACTTGAGGGAATGACGAAAAACGACATCTGTCGTACGGCCTGCTTCAGGCGTTCGCGCATCTGGGCGGCCACAGCTTCCGGCGTGCCGGTGGCGCTGGACAGGGCTGGAAGTTCGGCTGCCGAAATCGCCAGCCCGAACAGGCTGACGGGCAGCATGTACACGTCCTGCGCGTAGCCCAGAATGCCGACGGCGCCTGGTGAAATGAGGCTGGCCAGGATGTTGTCCAGATAGCCGCTGATCTGTGCGACGCCCCGGCTGACGAGCGCCGGAAAGAAGTTACCGATGACCTCGCGGGTGGGCGCACCGTCGAGCTGAAAACCCAACTGGAGCGGCGGTGCCATGCGCCAGACCGTCGGAAGCTGTATGGCCAGCATGACGGCGCTTCCCACGACATTGCCCCAGGTCGTCCAGACGACGAGGTGTTCGAGCGGTTGTCCGCCAAACACCAGCAGCGTCAGGATGACGACGAGATTGAGCGCCACGGGCGCAGCGTAAGGCAGCAGAAACCGCCGGTGGCTGTTGAGAACACCCAGACACCAGGCCGACAGCACCAGCAGGCCGATGCCGGGGAAGAAAATCCGTACCAGTGTGACCGTCAGGGCGTAGTTTTCACCGGTAAAGCCGGGCGCAATGAGGCGCGTCAGCCAGGGCGCAAGCGCCATGCCGGCGGCCACGAGTCCGGCCACGACGACGGCCAGCAGACTGAAGATGGCCCCGGCGAGGCGTCCGGCTTCGTCGGTCCGGCCTTCGGCCAGCAGCCGCGCATAGGCTGGAATGAACGAGGCCGAGAGCGCGCCTTCGCCGAGCAGGTTTTGCAGCACGTTCGGAATGCGCTGCGCTGCGCGATAGACCCCGGCCAGATCGGTGTCGCCGAAGTAGTAGGCAAAAACCTTGTTGCGGATGAGTCCCGACACCCGGCTGGCCAGAATGCCCATTCCAACCAGAAGCGCCGCCGGAAGCTTGGGAAACGTCGGCATGCAGGGATTACCTGAAAGGGGCCGCCGCCCGGTGGCCCCGCCATCGTTCAGAGCGCCGCGAGTTCGGCTTCGAGTTTTTGCCGTTCATACAGCGCCGCGTAGCGGCCGCCAAGGGCCACGAGCTGGTCATGCGTTCCCTGTTCGACAATCTGCCCGTCTTCGAGAAACACGATGTGGTCGGCATCCTTGACGGTTGAAATCCGGTGGGCGATGAGGATGGTGGTCCGTCCGCGCATCACCTGCCGGAGATGCCCCAGAATGCGCGCTTCGGTGTCGGTATCCACGGCCGAAAGGGCATCGTCGAGGATGAGGATGCGGGGATTGCGCAGGATGGCGCGGGCCAGCGCCGTGCGTTGTTTCTGTCCGCCGGAAAGGGTGACGCCGCGTTCACCGATGACAGTTTCAAAGCCCTTTGGGAAGCGTTCCACGTCTTCGCGCAGTCCGGCCTGTTCGGCCGCCTGGGCGATGGCTTCGGGCGTTGCCTGCTCAACGCCAAAGGCAATGTTGGCGGCAATGGTATCGCTGAAGAGGAAGGCTTCCTGGGGCGCGTAGCCGATGGCTGCCCGGAGTTGATGCAGGGGATAATCGTGGATGGGCCGCCCGTCAATAAACAGCGTCCCAGGTGGCGCATCGAGCAGCCGGGGAATGAGATTGGCGAGGGTGCTTTTGCCGGCGCCGGTGGAGCCAACTATCGCCAGGGTCGCACCGCGTGGGATGGTGAGCGAAATGTCGAGCAGCACAGGCGGACCCGGCATGCCGTCAGGGCCCGGGTAGGCGAAGGTCAGGTGTCGGAACTCGATGTCGCCGGCAACGGGCGGCAGGTTGGGAACGGCGGCTGCGTCATGAATGGCCGGAGCTTCATCGAAAATTTTGGACAATCGTCCCATGCTGGCCAGTCCGCGCTGGGTGAGGTTGACAACCCAGCCCAGCGCAATCATCGGCCAGACGAGCATGGTCAGGTAGAGGTTGAATTCCACGAACTGCCCCAGGGTCAGCTCGCCGCGCAGAACGAGCCGCCCGCCGTACCACAGCACAATGGCCGGGCCGAGTCCGAACAGGATGTCGAGAACCGGACGAAACAGGGCTGACAGGCGGATGAGTTGCAGGTTGCGTCGGACGAACTCCCGGTTCATGGCGTCGAAGGCGGCTTCTTCAGCGGCTTCCTGGGCGAAGGCGCGCACGACACGGACGCCGGAAAAGTTTTCCTGCGCCTTGGCCGTCACCAGTCCGAAGTATTCCTGAATGCGCTCCGACTGGTCGTGGATGCGCGCCCCAAAGTATTTCGTGGCGGCCGCCGCCAGCGGCAGGGTGATGAGGGCGAAGGCGGTGAGGGTGACGTTGACGGCCACCATGGCGGGCAGAACGAGCAGGACGGTGAACAGTGTGTTGAGGCCGTAGAGTACGGCCGGGCCGATGAGCATGCGTACGGCGCCGATGTCGTTCGTGGCACGCGACATCAGATCGCCAATCCGCTGGCGATGGAAAAAGGACGGCGGTTGCTGCTGGAGATGGGCGTAGAAGGCCTGACGCAGGTCGTATTCGATGTCGCGCGAGCGGTTGATGAGGATGCGCCGCTGCCAGAACAAAAACAGCCCCCGGATGGCGGCGATGCCGACAACCAGCCCGGCATAGCGTGCGATCTTGGACTGCGTGACGCCCCTGCCAAGGTCATCCACAGCCGTACGAATCACCTGTGGCGACAGCAGGTTGATATAGGCGCTGGCCAGAATGCACAGCCCGCCGAGCAGAAAGCTGGGCCAGTAGGGCGCGCAGAAGCGAAGCAGGCGCTGCCACGGGGTGAGCGTGGGGCTGGAAGGTTGGGCTGAAGATGCAGCGGTTGGCGCAGAAGCAACGGGCGAGGCGAGCGAGGCTGTGGAAGAAGAACTCATGGTTTACAGGGCTGAAGCCGTCTGCCGGTTTCGGTGCGCCGTGGTCGCGCCCGGCGCGGAAGCGTCTTTATAGCCGGGAACTGGCTGGCATGACATGCGCCCCCGCCAGTTTTCATCACTCATGTTGCTGAAAAGCGGTTGCGGCAGATAGTGTTACGATGCCCCGGGAACATCACTCTGCGCCGTGCAGTAAGACAGCGTTTTTATGTGTTCCCGAGCGATTCATAATGGCTTTTATAACCCAGCAGGCTGTTCAGTCACGTCAGCCGAACGAGGTGATTTTTCAGCTTGACGCATTGCTGGATGCTATTGGGCTTGCTTATTTCTCGCCCAATAACTCGGAAAGAATCCGCGTAAGTGGGGGAAGGTCTTCTTGCACGGTCTTCCAGAGAATATCCAGGTTGATGTCGAAGTAGGCATGAACCAGCCGGTGGCGCATGCCGACAATATCTTCCCATGGAATCTCTGGCAGAGTGTGTCGTGTATCCTCCGTGATTCGATAAGCCGCTTCGCCAATGATTTCAATATCCTTGACCAAGGCAAGCGTCAGCTTGCGATCGCTGTCCAAATCCTGACGGCGGCTGTTTTGAGCAAATTCGATAGCTTCCCGGGCGGCATCGAGCATGTGCTGCAAGCGGATACGGTCATTCCTGCGCATACTGCACCTCCGCTTCATTCAGCACGTCCTGACGAAAATACCGGCTCAGGTCTTCCGGCGTGCGTACATCAACCTTGCGCCCGCCGAGAAGATTTGAAAGTTCGCGCTCCATACGCGCTATGCCAAACAGTCCAGGGATGTGCTCCGGCTCGAACTCAACCAGAATGTCAATGTCACTGTTCTCGTTGAAATCGGAACGCAAGGCGGAACCGAATACTGCCAGACGCCGGATGTGGTGAAGGCGGCAGAACTCAGCAACCTGGTCTTTGGGGAATCGTATCCGCTCGTGCATCATGCACCTCCAACGTTGCGAACCGGTGTTCTTTGAGTAGCCGATCCATTGATCGTGCACCAGAGATGTGCGAACCGCTGTTGCCGTAAGCTTGCGACAGACCGGAGAACACGCCCTTCATCGTCACCAACGCGCCGCTTCTGCACATCCAGCCCCGGCAGGTTGTTTTCCGGTTCCAGTGTACACCTTGCGCGTTGTTGTCTTTGCGGGTTCTGGATCACGAGTCCGACGAAGGGACTTCCCAGCGTGCCTGAGTCGGGATGGTCAACCTGCGGCGGGGTCGCCACAGCCGCCGACGACATTGACGCCCCGGCCGCGTCCCGCCAAGATGCCCTCCGGGCCGGCTCCTGCCGCCGCCGTACTCCACGCTCCCACACCGGAAATACCTGCACCATGCGCCTTTGGTTTCTCATCTGCCTGACGCTCTGGTTTTCAACCGTAGGAACCGCCCTGCCGCCGGGCAGCAGCCAGCGCGCTGCCCAAAGACCTGCTCCCGCCAAAGCGCTGGATGCCCCGGCCCCGGAGTACGCCCAGCTTTTCAACCGCCAACTGCCAAACGGCCTCGAAGTCATCGTCTATGAAGACCACGCCGTACCGCTGGTGACGATTGAACTTGCCTGCCGCAACGGTTCCTTCACCGAGCCGCCCGAACTCAACGGCCTGTCGCACCTTTATGAGCACATGTTCTTCAAGGCCAACCGGGCCGTGAAAAATCAGGAAACCTACCTGCGCACCATTGGCGAACTGGGCATCATTTACAACGGCACAACAAACACCGAGCTGGTCAACTACTACTTCACCACGCTCAGCCGGCATCTGCCCACGGCGCTGCGCTTCATGCGGGATGCCGCCCTGTACCCGGCTTTCGACGAGGAGGAATTTGCCCGCGAAAAAGAAGTCGTACTGGGCGAAATAGACCGCAATGAGTCAAATCCCTACTACTACCTTTCAACCGAAATGACGCGGCGGCTGTTTGCGACCTACACCAGCCGCAAAAATCCCCTTGGGACGCGCGAAACCGTGGCTGCGGCAACAACCGATCAGATGCGGCTCATCCAGCAGCGGTACTATGTGCCGAACAACGCTGCCGTCCTCGTTGCCGGCGATGTCGAACCCGAAGAGGCCTTTCGCCTCGTGGCAACGTATTTCGGAGACTGGCCGCGTGGTGAAGACCCGTTCAAAAAGTACCCGTTGGTGGAACATCCGCCGCTGAAAGCAAGTGAAGGCGTCGTGGTGACGCAGCCCGTGCAGAACGTCACCATTCAGATCGGCTGGCACGGCCCTTCGATTGGCAGGGACGATGCGGCCACCTACGCGGCAGATGTGTTCTCGTTCATCCTGCGGCAGCCAAACAGTCGTTTCCAGCGGGCGCTTGTGGACAGCGGTCTCGCTACCGGCGTGGATTTGATTTACCTGACCCAGCGCAACGTCGGCCCGATTACCCTCACGCTGCAAACCACACCGGAGAAAGCCCGCGCCGCCCTGCGCGCCATCTATGCCGAAATCGAACATTTTGCCGACGCCGACTACTTCACGGATGAAGAACTCAGCGTGGCCAAAACCCTGCTTGAAGCCGAAGACCTGTTTTCGCGGGAGAAGGTCAGCGAGCACGTTCACTCGCTGAGTTTCTGGTGGGCTTCAACCGGACTGGACTACTTTCGCGGCTACCTGCCAACCCTGCGGAAAACCTCGCGGGCCGACATTCAGCGCTACCTTCGCCGCTACATCCTGGGGCAGCCCCACGTCGCTGTTGCCCTGATGTCGCCCGAAGCGGCTTCCAGTCTGAAGCTGACCGAAGCCGAACTCATTGGTGAGCAACGGGCCCTGGCTGCGGCGCGTTGACCGTTTTGCCCGGCTGCCTAGTAACCCAGCGCGCGCAGGTGCTCGGCCGTCAGCCGGGACGCCGACGAAGGTGATGACGAAGACGATGAATACTGCAAAAGGCGTTCGACGTACTTGGCGAGCACATCGGCTTCGAGGTTGACGGGCGCGCCGGGCGTGAGGTGGGGCAGCGTCGTCCAGGCAAGCGTCGTCGGGATGACGGCAATTTCAAACCAGTCCTCGCCGAGCGCGGCAATCGTCAGGCTGACGCCATCCACGGCAATGCTGCCCTTGTGCACGAGGTAGCGTCCGATGTCCGGCGGAAAACCAAAGCGCATCGTGACGGCGTTTCCACTGGGACGGCGCGAAAGAAAGCGGCCGATGGCGTCCACGTGGCCCTGCACGATGTGTCCGCCCAGGCGCGCGCCGACGGCAACGGCCCGCTCCAGATTGACGCCTGCGCCGGGGGTGAGCTGGCCCAGGTTGGACACCCGCAGGGTTTCTTCGGAGGCGTCGGCCGTAAAGCCCGTGCCGGTCAGGGAAGTCACTGTCAGGCAGACGCCATTGACGGCAATGCTGTCGCCGATGTGCGTGCCCTCCAGAACGGTTCTGGCGGCAATGGACAGAACGCCGCCGGTAGAGCGCCGCCGGAGCTGTTCCAGATGGCCGACTTCCTCGATGATGCCGGTAAACATACTCGCCCTCGTTCAGGCCTGCCTTCGTCAGGTACACCCTTGTTCAAACACCGGATCAGGCATAGGACGGCGCATTGCCCGGCCGCCACTTGATGTTGCAGCCGACGCTGGGCTTTTGTCCGTCCAGCGGCGGCTCACCGGCCAGCACCGCATCCAGCGCCCGGCGCAGGTCTTGCCCCGTAACCGGAAGGCCGTTGCCGGGGCGGCTGTCATCCATCTGCCCACGATAGACGAGTTTGCGTGTCCGGTCATAGACAAAGAAATCCGGGGTGCAGGCTGCCTGGAAAGCTTTGGCTACTTCCTGGGTCTCATCATAGGCGTAGGGAAACTGGAAACCGAGTTCCTGCGCCATGGCTTTCAGCGATTCCGGCGCGTCTTCGGGATAGGTGGCGGCGTCATTCGAGCTGATGGCGAGGACGCCGACGCCTTTGGCGACATACTCATTGGCCAGTGCCGTGAGTTCCCGCTGGACGTGCTTGACGTAAGGACAATGGCGGCAGATGAACATCACGAGCAGCGCCGGACAGTCGGCAAAGGTGGCTGGTGACAGAGGGCGTCCGGTGGTGACATCCGCCAGCGTGAAATCCGGCAGCGGCGTTCCCAGCGCCAGCATGGTGGATGGCGTCAAGGCCATGGATGAGTGCCTCCCTTGTGCGCAAGGCGTGATGCGGAAGTTCTAGCCGGGAGAGCACTGGTGCGCAAACAAAACTCGAATGAACCGTCCGGTGCGGTGGCCAGGCTGTGACTTCCGCTGGGAATCCGGCTTCGTAACACGGTATTAAGCTTTTTCCTGTCTCATGCTGTTCCTGAAAAGTTCACCCTCAAGAGTTCATCCTATCGTGTTGGCTTCCAAAGCCACGACAACGAGTAGCTTCTGGTGCTGTTGCCAGACGCAACACGCAGGAACTGAGGAGACTGGAAAATGCGAAGTGCTTTGTTGGGAAACCGGTTGCCAATCCTGGTCGGTTGGTGTGTCGTGTGGACGAGTTGCTTTCTCGCCTCCGGCTGTGATCGGGAGGCGACGCCGGCCGCCGGCAGTACACCCGGCGCTGCTGCGCGGGCGAAAAGCAAAGCCCAACCGCTTGACCTCAACAACCTGCCCAAGACCATGGCGGGCGTGGCCGGCATTGAACTGGTACTCATTCCGGCCGGCGAGTTCACCATGGGGGAAGCCGGTGGTGAACCGGATGAGCAGCCGGCGCACCGGGTCACGATCAGCCAGCCTTTCTACCTTGGCAAATACGAAGTCACCCAGGCCCAGTGGAAGCAGATCATGGGCAACAACCCCAGCAAGTTCGTCGGCGACGACCTGCCCGTGGACAGCGTTTCCTGGAAGGACGTGCAAACCTTTCTTCAGCGTCTGAATGATGCGGACGACCCGTTCTTCTACCGCCTGCCGACGGAAGCCGAATGGGAATATGCCTGCCGCGCCGGAGGAAGCGGCAAATATGCGGGCAATCTCGATGCCACGGCCTGGTACTTCGACAACGCCGGCGGCAGGACCCACCCGGTGGGGCGGAAAGAACCCAACGCTTTTGGCCTGCACGACATGCACGGGAACGTCCGGGAGTGGTGCCAGGACTGGTACGATGACCTCTACTACAAAAAAACGCCCGGTGAGGACCCGACCGGGCCGACGAATGGCACCTGGCGGGCGATTCGCGGTGGCTCCTACTTTGCCAATGCTGCTGCCTGCCGGTCAGCCGTACGCTACAAACTCGACCCTGAACTCAGGCTCGATTCGGTTGGCTTTCGGGTGGCGGCCAGTGTTCGCTAGCTCCGGCATTCGGCCGAGTGGGCTTTTGGCCAGTGTTGGCAAAAGGGCGATATGCTGGCTTCCGGCCCCCTGTGTATCAGGCGGGCCCTTACCCTCTTTCTAAAAATCGTGTTGGCTGGTAAAAAAGACGGCTTGATTTTTTCAGAGGAGAGGAATTGTCACCGTGCCGTCTGCACCTTTGTTCTCACCTGTTGCTGCATTTTCTTCCGTTCCTTCAGAACCGGGCCTGCGACGCGGGCTGCTGGCTCTCAGTTTCAGCGCCGTTGCGCTGGTGCTTGTCGGGTGCGACACCAAGGACACCCCCAAGCCGCCCGACCAGCAGCCCGCTGTTCAGGCGGCCCCGACCGAGCAATCACCAGCGCCGCCAGCCGAGGCTGCGCCGGCCGAGGATGAACTGGAGATCATCTCGACCGACAAAAAGAAGAAAACCATCACCTTCCGCGACAAAAAGACCGGGAAGACCGAAACGCTCCCGATGGACGAGTTTTACAAACGTGCCAGCGAGCGGGAGAAGGCGCGCGCGCAAAAGGCCCAGCCGCAGGCTCAGCCCGGCATCAAGGAGGTCAAGCCGGAAGACCTGCCGCCGTGGGTGGTGATCTACCCCAACGCGGAAATCAAGAACAACCTTCAGGCTGAAAATCCGAACACACTGGCCGGGCGCCTCATCATGGCCTCGGATGATGCACCGGAAACCGTGGCCAATTTCTATGAGAAGCTGCTCAAGGACAGCGAATTCACCGTCGTCCGCACGGGTTCCGGTGAGACCCAGGCCGTCAGCGCCCGCCGTCAATCCGGTGAGGTGGTCATGGTTTCGGCGATGCCCAACAAAGAGCTGAAGAAGACAGGCATCATGCTGAACTACCTGAGACCGGCGCCCAAGGATAAGTAGTTCTGATCAGATACGCCGACCGGGCGTTGTCGCAGGGGAGATGGAGGAGGTGCTTCACGGGCCGCCATAGCTTAGGCGCGCATGGCCTGTGCTTCTGCGCCTCCGCCGGCCAGCGCCCGGTTGAGCAGGGTCTCAAACTCACCGTACGACTCCAGGTAATCCTCCCGGCTCAACTGGATGATGTGTTGCGCTTCGGCGGCGTCATAGATGTGGGTGATTTCCGTACGCCGCTCGGTGGCGCCGGGAATTTCCTTGTAGGTCAGAAAGTAGTGCCGCAGCCGCTCGACCAGGTTCTTCGGGCACTCTGAAATGTCGCGCCATTCCCCATAGACTTCATCGTTGCGGAGCACGGCAATGATTTTGTCGTCGGCTTCGTTGCCGTCAATCATCCGCAACCCGCCAATCGGGATGGCCTGCACGAGAATGTCACTGTGGTGGATGGGCTTCTCGGTCAGTACACAGATGTCGAGGGGGTCGCCGTCGCCCGCCATGTCTGTCCGCCCGGTGCGTTCAGCACAGAATGCTCCAATCCGCCTGCCACAGTAGGTTTGGGGAATCAGTCCGTAGAGCGTCGGGCAGTGGTTGGAATACTTCTGCGGACGGTCAACCTTGAGGTGCCCGGTCATCTTGTCGAGTTCGTATTTGATGGCGTCCGTCGGCACGATTTCAATGTAGGCCGTAACCTGCGCGGGGGCCTGCTCGCCGATGGAGACGCCATGCCACGGGTGGGCTTTGAACAGAGTCCGCATCATCTTCCACAAAATGGCTTCCAGTGTTTTGTCCATGACGGCTATATCCAGTCTCCTCAAACATTTGTCCGCACGGCGGGGGACATCGCACGGATGATGAACCGTGACGCGGTGGGTGACTCCTCCGGCCGGTGCGGCTGTGGGTTTCGTGCTTATTCTGCACTGGCAGTTCGTTGCTTTTCGTACGCTTCACGCGCCGCAGCATAGACCTGCTGCAGCGGGCGTCCCGTCGCTTCCGCCAGACGGCGGCAGGCTTCATATTCCGGGCTGACCTTTTCCGTGCCGTCCGCCAGTGTCGCTACCTTGACCTCCACTTCGCCGTCTGGCGTGACGACGCGAACCTGCCGGCGCGGCAGGATGTGGCGCAGCGCGGGACGTACCCGGACGCCCAGAGTCGTGGTTTCACGGAAGATGAGCTGCGTCAGCCGCTCCTCGTCTGCGGGGCAGCAGAGGACGCTCAGCAGCACCGCCGGCCGGTTTTTCTTCATATAGACAGGCGTGAAAA
The DNA here is from genome assembly GCF_018304765.1 of Chloracidobacterium sp. N. Taxonomy (NCBI): domain Bacteria; kingdom Pseudomonadati; phylum Acidobacteriota; class Blastocatellia; order Chloracidobacteriales; family Chloracidobacteriaceae; genus Chloracidobacterium; species Candidatus Chloracidobacterium aggregatum. The sequence continues at coordinate 2,278,359 of NZ_CP072642.1, read as the reverse complement.
ACACATCGAGCGCGCCAGCAGCGAGCAGCCGCTCCAGAACGTAGCCCAGTTCCTGCGGCGACTGGTCATCCAGGTTGGCTTCAAGGGTGGAAATACGCTGGAGGGACGGCGTCTCTTCATCCGGGCGCTCGTCCGGCTGCCCGTCCGTGCCGAGAAACACCCGCAGGGCATTGGGAAGTCCCGGCGTGTCGCGCGTGCCGGCACCGTAGCCGGTGTGGGTGACGGTAAACGGCGGCGTCCGGGTGTAGCTCCGGCACAGGGTGGTGATGATGGCGGCGCCGGTCGGCGTTGTGAATTCGCCTTCCACGTCGCCGGCATAAAACGGCACGCCTTTGAGCAGTTCCGCCGTGCCCGGAGCCGGAATCGGGTAGCGCCCATGCGCGCAGGCGACAAAGCCAAAACCAACACGCAACGGTGAGGAGGTGACGTGTTCGACGCCCAACTGCTCAAGGCAAAGACATGCACCCACGATGTCCACGATGGCATCCACCGCACCGACTTCGTGAAAGTGAACATCCTCCGGGGGAATGCCGTGGACGCGCCCTTCGACTTCAGCCAGTCGCCGGAAGATCGCTGCGGCCCGGGCTTTGACCCGCGCGTTCAGATTGGCGGCATCCAGAAGGGCCAGAATTTCACGGATACCGCGCCCGTGCCGGTGCCCGTGATGGTGCGGCTCCGGTGGGTGCGGTTCGTGGTGATGCGGTTCCGGGTGAGGGTGATGATGCTCATGGTGGCCTTCGTGCGGATGCCGGTGCGGGATGGCTTCGGCATCAGAAGTATCCGTGAGGCACACATCGAATTTGGCGCAGTCAATGGCGGCACGCCGGACGCGGCGCAGGGAAAGCGTATAGCCGCCGAGGCCAAGTTGTTCCAGGTCGGACTGGAGGCGGTCAAAGGAAGCGCCGGCATCCAGCAGGGCGCCGATGATCATGTCGCCGCTGGCACCGGCAAACGTATCGAAGTGAAGGTGACGGGCGTGAACCGTGGACATGCGGGCGTTTCTCACTTGCGCGGATGGAATTCGACGCTGCACCATGGGGCGCTTACTGCCATGATGCAAGTCTGTTCGGTAACGCAACGTGCCGACTTCTGAACAGCCGTCACAACCAGTCTCACCGGGGAGGGCAAAGAGGATGGCAACGAGGTGGCAGCGCATCCGTTGGATGGGCGTCGGCTTTGTCCTGGCCGTCGCCGGCGTGGGGTTGCTGTGGGGATGGCCTCCTGCCCGGTGGCCGGTTTCCCGGGCAATGCCCAACCCGACGGCTGATGCCCTCAGTCTGGCTTTCAGCCGTGTTGCCCAGCAGGCGCGGACGGCCGTGGTCAACATCCGTGCCGCCGGACCCAGCCTGGCGCGTGGCATGGGCGGGGCAACCGGTTCGGGCTTTGTCATTGACCGTGAAGGTCACATCGTGACGAATCTCCACGTTGTCCAGCAGTCCACACGCCTGACCGTACGCCTGGCCGATGGCACGCAACTCCCGGCACGCCTGGTGGCCGGCGACGCCGAAACAGACCTCGCCGTTCTCAAGCTCATCGGACGCGCCGACATTCAGCCGCTTGCGTTTGGCGATTCAGATGCCTTGCGGGTCGGCGAGTGGGTCGTGGCCATTGGCAGTCCCTTTGGTTTGGATCAGACCGTGACCACGGGGGTCATCAGCGCCAAGGACCGTGTGACCGACCGGCGGAATACGCTGCAACAGTTTCTCCAGACCGATGCTGCCATCAACTTTGGCAACTCCGGCGGCCCACTGCTCAACCTCGCTGGTGAAGTCATCGGCGTCAACACGCAGATAGCTTCACGCGACGGGAGCTACAGCGGCATTGGGTTTGCCCTGCCGTCGGCGACGGTGCGCGAAGTCGTCCGCCAGTTGATTGAGCGGGGACAGGTTTCACGCAGTTTGCTGGGCGTGCAGGTGGATCGCGTCACACCGCAATTCGCGCGGGTGTACGGCCTGCCCAATGACCACGGGGCGCTCATCCAGCACGTCGAAGAAGGTGGTGCGGCCTATGCTGCCGGGCTGCGCAGTGGGGATGTCGTGGTGGCGTATGCCGGACGACCCATTACCAGCGAACGGGACCTCATTCGTGAACTGGCAGCAACCCCCGGCGACACTACGGTGGAAGTCCGTTACTTCCGGGAGGGTAAGCCGACGTCGGTGATGCTCCGAACGGAAGAGCGTGTATCGCCGGCGGTGCGTACCATGCGCCCGCGGTTCGAGCGACGCGGTGGACCGTCCAGCGATGCACTGCCGGAGGAGCCGGAGACAGCCCTGCGCCGCCTGGGGTTGAATGTGGCGGATGCTTCACCGCTGAAGCTCATGCAGCTTGGCGTCAAGGACCTGTATGCCGGGCAGAATGGCGTCCTGATTACGGAAATCAGCCCGGTGGGGTTGGCGGCGGAAAGCGGTTTGCAGGAAGGGATGCTGATTACAGCAGTGAATCGGCACACGGTGCGGACGGTGGATGAGTTTCTGGCGCGGTTGGGCACGCTGCGTCCGGGCGATGACCTGGTGCTGGCCGTGAGCCGTCCGCTCGGAAGGACGCCACAGGGCGAACGCCGCGCCGTCACCAACTTCTTTTCGTTCACGCTGCCGTGAGCCGTTCCATCCGGGCATCCAGCCAGGCCACGACCCGCGCCGGGTAATCGGTCACGATGCCATCCACGCCACAGGCCACCACGCGCTCCAGGTCGGCTTCATCATTGACCGTCCAGGTGTTGACCTGAAGCCCCCGGCGGTGCGCCTGCGCCACCCCGTGCGCCGTAACCAGCCTGTGGTGTGGATGCAGCGCCCGTAACCGGAGCCACCAGGTGACCGGGAGATGGCGCAAATACCAGCGCGACTGCGGGCGGTACAGATAGGCCAGGGACAGACGGGCATCAGCCTGCTGAAGCCGCCACAGCACCAGAGGATTGAATGAGGACACCAGACAGCGCCCGTGCAGACCGAACCGGGCAACAAGCTGTGCCACGGCGCGCTCTTCCCCGTGGCTGTGCAGGTCGTCGTTTTTGATTTCGACGTTGATGAGTTTGTCCGCCGGAAGCCGGGCAAAGACCTCTTCGAGCGTAGGGATGGTTTCACGCCCAAAGCCTGTCCCCCGCCCAAAGTCAAAGCCGCGCAGGTCAGACAGGGAGAGATGGGCAATCCGCCCGGTGCCATCCGAGGTGCGGTCAACCGTCTCATCGTGGATGACGACGGCCTCACCCGACGCACAGCAGTGCACATCGAGTTCAATCCCATCGGCCCTTTCAGCAAACGCCTGCTGAAAACCCGCGTGAGTGTTCTCCGGGCAGGTGCCGGCCGCGCCACGGTGTCCAAAAACCACTGGGCGCCGGGAGGCGGGAGACATAAAGGAGCCAGACCTGCGTAAAAGGGAGGAAACCGGGTTGCCAGTTGGAACCAAGAGGTGTATAACTGCGTTAGTTCAGTTGCCCTGTGACGGCAGGGCATGGGTCGTCAAAAACCCAGCAAATTTCGTTTCCTGCCACGAAACGAAATCCGTCAACCCGCCTCGATCACAACGCGCTGTGAATCGGAAGCCCCCTTCCCAATCGGGAAGGGGGCTTCTTCCCCATTGTGGGGAAGAATGGTTCAGACGAGGTCAGGCTGCTGCCCGCGCCGGACTATCGTCGTGGATGTCCACCTGGATGAGTCCGTTGCGGTACAGGGCGTAACCGCTGGCAGTGCTGGCGATAATAGAGGGAATCCCACGTTCGGCAAACCACCGCTGCCAACGCTCCAAGTCACGATAACCTTCGGACTTCTTGCTTTTGACAAAGGTGGAAAAGCGGTTTTCTTCACAAATTTTGACCATCTGTCCCATGTCTTTACCCTCCAAGGTTCAGTTCAGGAAGTTCAGGGGAAGCCATTGCCGCCACGGAAACCTGGGCGGCCAGTCGTTCGGCAATGGCCTGAAAGGCTTTGGCTTGCGTGCTCTGGGGGTGACCAACGACGACCGGCACGCCACTGTCGCCGCCTTCCCGGACTTCGATACTCAGGGGGATTTCGCCGAGAAAAACTGTCTCAAACTGTTTGGCCATTTTCTCGCCCCCACCCTGCCCGAAGATGTAGATCGGTTCGGGGATGTTGGGGTGGGTGAAGTAGCTCATGTTTTCGACAATCCCGAAAACCGGGATGCCGACCTGCTTGAACATATTGAACGCCTTGCGCACATCGGACAGCGCCACTTCCTGCGGGGTCGTCACCAGCACGGCGCCGGAAACCGGCACGAGCTGCGCCAGGGAAAGCTGTACGTCACCGGTACCGGGCGGCATGTCCACCACCAGGTAATCCAGTTCGCCCCATTCGACATCCCGCAGAAACTGCTGCACCACGCCGTGGAGCATCGGCCCGCGCATGATGACCGGCTTGTCGCCGCGATTGATCAGCCCAATGGACATAAACTTCACGCCGTGGGCTTCGCGGGGGATGATCTTGTTGCCCCGTACCCGTGGCTCTTCAATAACGCCCATCATGATGGGAACGTTCGGGCCATATACGTCCGTGTCGAGCAATCCCACACGCGCGCCGCGCTGGGCCAGCGCCACGGCCAGGTTGACGGCGACTGTGGATTTGCCGACACCGCCTTTACCGGAGCTGACGGCAATGATGTTGCGCACGCCGGGGATACCGGCCTTTTCCGGGATGCCACGTCCCTGCGGAACCTGGGCTTCCATTTTGACTGTCACCTGTTTGACGCCGGGAATGGCCGCCACGACCTCCCGCGCCTGATGTTCGAGCTGCTCCTTGACCGGACAGGCCGGGGTCGTCAGGACAAAGCGAAAGGACACGGCCCCGTTGTCAATCGTCACGTCCCGAATCATCCCCAGTGAGACGACATCCCGGTGCAAGTCGGGGTCGTGGACCGCCCGGAGTGCGTCGAGGACTTGCTGTTCAAGAATTCGCATGACGGGATCGTTCCTGTGGGTCGGTCGCAGGTTGCTGCGAAGGTGGAAAGATACGGTAGGCGCAGGCGCCGTCGCCGTCCGCAAGCCGTTGCTCACGAACGACTTTACCCCCCAATAACGCTTCGTACAGTTGGCGTTCCTGCGTACACAACTCCGAAAAAGCCGTGGCGACGTTAATGGTTGGGCAGTTACGCTCAATGAGCCGGAACGAACCATCGGGGAGAGCTTCGTACTCGGCAAGATACCCCCGCTCGATGAGAAACTCTGCGAGTTTTGCTACACGCGCGGCAAAATCCAGCGGTGCCAACTGCGGCGCCAGATGCCGCAGCACCTGCTCGGCGCGGGCGCTGATGACCCGCAGCATGCCCTCCCGGCCAAAGCACTCGTGGGTCATCTGGAGCAGTTCACACGCCAGAACGTCATAACTGCGGGGAAAAAGCTCCGCGGCCTGCGCCGTCAGGGAGTAGTAGTAACTTGGTCGCCCGCGCCCGTGGGCAACAGCGCGGTAGGTCACATACCCCTGGCGCTCCAGGATTTCGAGGTGACGGCGCGTGCTGACACGGGTCAACCCCAAGGCAGCCGCCAGTGCCTCGTTCGTCATTTCACCGTGCTGCTTGAGCAGCCGGATGATGTCACTGCGATGTTCTTTGAGAAGCGCCGAAAACGTTGTCATGGCAGGCCGGAGCATGCCGTAGAAGGGGGATTTTTGTCAATAAAAAACTTTTTATTTTTCCAAAATCCCACGCTGCGCGGCCTGCCGGGCTTCACCCAGGGTGAAACGCTGCTCATACAGCGCCTTGCCGACGATACACCCTTCAATCACACCGGTGGCGGCCAGCGCCTGAATGTCTGCCACTTCAGCCACGCCCCCTGAAGCGATGACCTGAAGCCCGGTTGCCCGTGCCAGTTCCGCCGTGGCCGCGACATTGACGCCGCTGAGCATGCCGTCCCGGGCAACGTCCGTGTAGATGACACGCCCGACGCCTTGCGCCTTGACCTGAAGCGCCAGTTCGATGGGCGTGTGCTGGCTGTCGGTCTGCCACCCATGGGTGACCACGCGGTTCTGACGGGCGTCAATCCCGACGACGACCGCCGCCGGGCCAAACCGCGCCAGAAACTGATCGAGCACCTCCGGCTGCTCGACAGCCACCGTGCCGAGGATGATGCGCTTGACGCCGAGATCAAAGAGCCGTTCAGCGTCGGCCGGGTGGCGGATGCCACCGCCGAACTGGATTGGAAGGTCAAGGTGCTGCGCCAGCCGCGCCGTGGCCGTAAGGTTTTCAGCGTCGCCATCTTCAAAAGCGCCGTCCAGATTGACGACGTGAAGCCATGTGGCGCCTTCTTCCTGCCACTGCCGGGCAACAGCCAGAGGATCATCGGCATAGACCGTAACGTTGGTTTTTTCTCCCTGCCGCAGACGGACACATCTGCCGTGGCGTAAATCAATCGCCGGGATGACTTCAAAGCCCTGTGACATAAGATTCAACCCGGAACGGCTCAGTATTCGGCCAGCGCCACCATGGCCCCGATGAGGTCGGGAATCTGGGGCAGGATGTAGTCTTCAAGCTGCGGCGCATAGCCGACGAAGGTATCCAGCGCCCCAATCCGCCGCACCGGAGCGTCAAGGTCGTCAAAGAGTTCTTCGCCGATGCGTGCGGCAATTTCGGCTCCGTAGCCCCAGGAAAGCGGTTCCTCGTGGGCTACGATGACGCGGTTGGTCTTTCTCACCGAAGCCACGATCGCTTCCCAGTCGTAGGGCGAAAGCGTCCGCAGGTCAATGACTTCCACGGAAATGTCATGGTCGCGTTCAACTTCCCGGGCGGCCACGAGCGCCTGCTGGACAAGCGCGCCGTAGGTCACAACGGTCAGGTCATCGCCTTCCCGGACGACCTTGCCTTTGCCAAATGGAATCATGTAGTCCGGTCCGGGGTAGATGCCCTTGTTGTAGGCTTGGCGGTACAGGTGCTTGTGTTCGAGAAAGATCACCGGGTCGTCGGCGCGGATGGCCGTCCGCAGCAGTCCGTTGGCGTCTTCGGCTGTTGAGGGAAACACCACCCGCAAGCCGGGAATGTGGGTAAAGAGCACTTCACCGGATTGGCTGTGATAAATCGCTCCGCCCTTGAGGTAGCCGCCAATCGGCACACGTACGACAACCGGACACTTGAACGCTCCGTTGGAGCGCCAGCGCAGCAGTGCCAGCTCGTTGCGAAGCTGCATGTAGGCCGGCCAGATGTAGTCAAAAAACTGGATTTCGACAACCGGCTTGAAGCCGGCCGTGGCCAGCCCGATGGCCCGTCCGATGATGTTGGCTTCGGCCAGCGGCGAGTTGTACACCCGCTGGCTGCCGTAGAGCCGTTGCAGGTTGTGCGTCACCTTGAAGACGCCGCCCTTGCCTTTGACTTCCTTGAGGTTTTCCTCGCGGCTTGTGTCAGCCACGTCTTCGCCAAAGATGAGAATCCGTGGGTCGCGCGCCATTTCGTCACGGAGGCAGGCGTTGAGCAGGTCCACCATGGTGCCCGGCGTCCCTTCTGTGTTGGTGCGCGGGCTGTCAAAGGCCGGCGAAGTCGGGTCCACATCCGGCGAATAGACATACTGGGTGGCCGTTTCCGGCGCTGGCTGCGGGCTGGCCAGCGCCGCATCGGCCGCCGCGTTGACTTCCCGTTCGACATCGGCCCGGAGCGCCACCAGGTCCTGTTCGGTGGCGATGCCCTCACGCAGCAGGAAGTGGGCAAAGGTCACGAGCGGATCGCGCCGGGCGTCACTTTCCCGTTCGGTTGGTGTGCGGTACAGCCGCTCATCGTCTGACAGGGAATGGGAATAGGGGCGGATGACATGCGCGTGCACGAGCGCCGGGCCGCGCCGCGCACGGGCATAGGCCACGGCCGTCTGCATGGTCTGGTAGCTGGCCAGCAGGTCGGTGCCGTCCACTTCCAGCACCAGCAGATCGGGGTAGTTGCGCACAAGCTGGGAGATGCTCCCGCCGGCCGTTTGCACTTCGACCGGCACGGAAATGGCATAGCCGTTGTCTTCAATTACATAGACGACGGGCAGCTTGAGGTTGCAGGCCGTGTTGAGGGATTCAAAAAACTCGCCTTCGCTCGTCGTCCCTTCACCGGCCGAACAATAGACGACGGCATCAGGTGGGAATGTGCGCCCCAACGTCCTTTCATCAAGCTGCAATCTGGCTTGCCGGTACATGGCTTCGGCACAGCCGACAGCCTGCAGAAACTGCGTTCCCGTGCAACTTGATTTCGAGACGATGTTGAGGTCCTTGTGTCCCCAGTGGGAGGGCATCTGACGCCCGCCGGAGTTGGGATCAGCCGCCGCGCCGACGGCTGCAAGCAGCATCTCCAGCGGCGTCATGCCGAGTTCGAGGCACAGCGCGCGGTCGCGGTAGTAGGCATAAAACCAGTCGTAGCCGGGGCGCAGAACCCGTCCGGCCGCGACGAGAATGGCCTCATGGCCGGCGCCGCTGATCTGGAAAAAGACCTTGTTCTGGCCCTTGAGCTGGATTTCCTTGTCGTCGAGACGGCGCGACAGCACCATCGTACGGTACATCGCCATCAGGTCGGCCGGTTCAAGTCCGGCGTAGGTCGGATGAAGGACGGGTTGGGGCTGCACAAGACAATCTCCTTTGGAAAGAAATCCGGGCGTGCCGGGGAAGCACGCCGCGCCGCCGGACGACGGAGCGTAAAATGCTGTTTGTCGTTGGTTGCGCGTCGTTTTTCAAGCCCAAAAATGTAAAGTGTATGTTTTGGCACTTTTCCTTCCAGCCGGTGTGCCGTCACCAGTAACCAAGGAAGCGCCACCAGAGCAGTCCCACGGTCAGCCAGATGGTCAGATTGACCACTGAGGCCACCAGTCCCAGCCGCCACCACGTACGCTGCGAGACATAGCCGGCCGCAAAGTAGATGGGGGCCGGTGTCGTTCCATAGTGGGTCAGTCCAGCGCACAGGTTTGAGGCATAGGCCAGCGCGAAAGCGGCCAGCAGTGGAGGCGTGCCGGCGGCCGTCAGGACGACGAGAAAGGGGACGTACATGGCTGTGGCATGGGCGGTAATGCTGGCGAAGGCGTAGTGGGCATAGAAGTAGGCGGCCAGCAGCGTCAGCCCGGCCAGAGGCCACGTCCATCCTTCTGCACTGCCGGCGACGGCCTGCGCGAAACGTTCGGTCAGCCCGGTTTCGCCCAGGGCTTCGGCAAGCCGGACCAGCCCGCCGTACCACAGGAAGACATCCCAGGCGAAGCGTTCGCCGGTCACGTCTTCCCAGGTGAGAACGCCCGTCAGCAGCAGCGTTCCGACGCCGATGAGCGCCACGCTGGTGTAGTTGAGCAAGCCTTCGAGGCCGAGGCTACGCAGCGGTGCCGCGAAAATAGGAACCGTCGGCGCCAGCCACAATCCGATGACGAGCACGAATATCCCAGCGAGTATCCATTCGGCGCGGCTCATCGGGCCGAGTTGCGCCAGTTCGGCCTGTGCCAAACGGGTGGCGTCCGGCGTGTGGGTGATCTCCGGCGGAAACAGGCGGTAGAGCAGCAGGGGCACGACGGCCAGCGAAATGAGCGCCGGGATGCTGCCGCCGACAAACCAGCCGCCATAGGTCAAATCCACATTGGCGGTCGTTTTGGCCAGCCGGGCAATGAGGATGTTCGAGGCCTGCCCGGTCAGGAACAGGGCGCAGGCAATGACTTCACACTGATAGACCATCACCACCAGGAAAGCGCCCAGACGACGCGCCGTTGCTCCGGGGTGCGAGTCGTACGCTTCAGCGACACTCTTGACGATGGGAAACAATACCCCACCGGCGCGTGCGCCGTTGGAGGGAATCACCGCTGCCAAGGTGACATCCGTGGCAACGAGCGCGTAGCCCAGGCCGAGCGTCCGGCGGCCCATAGCCCGGATGAACCAGAAGGCCAGTCGCCGCCCAAAGCCGGTGAGCGTCATGGCACGCGCCATCAGACACGCCGCCAGCACGAGCCAGACCGTGGGATCGCCATAACCGGCCAGCGCCGACTTGGGTGACAACGCACCGGTGACGGCCGCTGCAACGACGCCCAGCAAAACGACGAGTCCGCCCGGCGCCGGCTGTAGGATGAGACCCGTGATGACGGCGGCAAAAACCCCGGCCAGAGGACGGGTGTTCGGGGCCAGGTCCGTCGGAGCCAATGCCCCGGCCAAGCTTCCGACACCAAGGGTTGCCAGCCAGCGCCACCAGCGCGCCGGACGTTGGGAATCGTGGGCAGGCTGCGTCATGAACCTCTGCTGTCCGCTTCTGCTCCCGGCTCCGCCGGGGTTGTTCCGGGTAATGTTTTAGCTTATCGTTGAATAAGGTTTTTTTATAGAGCCGAAGTCGTGTGAGGCCGCTTCGGCTGGGCATTCGTTTCTTTCCGCCGGTCGTCGGCAACAAGGAGTCAGACTATGGGCGTTATGCATCTGGACCTCACTGAAGAACAGTCCCGGATCAAGTTCTCGGTCCGGGAATTTGCCGAAGCCGAAATTGCCCCCTATGTGATGGCGTGGGATGAGCCGCAGCAGTTTCCCCTGGAACTTCAGCCCAAACTGGCTGAAATGGGGCTGATGGGCATCATCATCCCGGAAGCTTATGGCGGGGCAGGTTTGGGTTACATCGAGTATGCCACCATTATCGAAGAGTTGGCGCGGGTGGACCCGTCCGTGGCGCTGGGGGTTGCCGCCCACAACTCGCTGGGGACGAATCACATCTTCACAGCCGGCACGGAGGCGCAGCGGGAGACCTTCGTCGCGCCACTGGCGCGTGGCGAAAAACTTGGCGCGTGGGCCCTGACCGAACCCGGCTCCGGCAGTGACGCGGCCGGTTTATCCACCACGGCCGTGCGACAAAATGGGCATTTTGTTCTCAACGGCAACAAAAACTTCATCACTCACGCAAGCTATGCCGACACGTGCGTTGTGTTGGCAAGCACTGACCGGTCAAAGGGGACGCATGGGATTTCAGCCTTCATTGTCCCGACGGACACGCCGGGCTTTGTGCGGGGCAAAAAGGAAAACAAGCTCGGCATGCGCGCTTCCGACACGGCCAGCCTGGCTTTTGTGGATATGAAAGTGCCGGCCGAAAACCTGCTCGGCAGGGAAAACGAAGGTTTCGTGGATGCGCTCAGGATTCTCGACGGCGGACGCATCTCCATTGCGTCCCTGTCGGTCGGTATTGCCCAGGGCGCGTACGAAGCGGCCCTGCGCTATGCCCGGGAACGCTATGCCTTTGGGCGTCCGATTGCCGAGTTTCAGGCCATTCAGTGGAAGCTGGCCGATATGGCAACCCAGATCGAAGCCGCCCGCCTGCTGACCTGGAAAGCGGCAGCGATGAAGGATGCCGGCAAGCGTACGACAAAGGAATCCGCCATGGCCAAGCTGTACGCTTCAGAAATGGCCGTCCGGGTGGCGGAAGAAGCCATCCAGATTCACGGCGGCTACGGCTACACGAAAGACTATCCGGCCGAGAAGTTCTGGCGCGATGCCAAACTCTGCACGATTGGCGAGGGAACGTCTGAAATTCAGCGCCTTGTCATTGCGCGTGAGATGCTGCGGCAGCCGTGACCAGGGCCGGTGGCCGTGGGGGCGGTTGTCCGTGGGGGTGGTTGGCTGTAGAACGGGCGGTTGGCCAACCGCCCCTACTGCTACGGCTAACCGCCCCTACGTTTTTTGGCATTCAGGGGAAAATGGCCCACCAGTCTTCGCAAAACGAAGGTTTGCCCTGGGTGTCACAGAGCGGACGTCCCATTCCTCGGTTCAGCCCTTGGGGCTGAAGGGCCTGGCAAGGATAGATCGCGCAGTACGTCCCGTGGTTTTCACAGCGCAACCCCCTGGCGTTGAAGTCATCGCACCGAAACCCGGCGAGATTGCCGTTGGCGTCTGTGACGGCCTCACACCTTTGGTTTGGACAGTAGCCGCTGGTTTCTGGTTCGTTGGGAAACGTCGGGACGATTTCCCGTGACCAGGTTTCGCCCCCCAGAAGCTGGGCCTGCTCAACGACGAAAACCAGCTTCAGCGCCGTGTCTGGATACTTCTTTCGGAAAGGCTCAAGTGGCAGTCCGTAGTCGGATGTTCCGAGAAGGTTGACAAAATCCTCAAGGCGCGACTTCTCCTGCAGTGATTCAACAATGCTGACCGGCAGCCGGCGGGCCGTTGCACGACCCTCTTCCAGCAGCCTGTCCGTCTTGAGGTCAAAGAGCAGCCATTTGAGTTGCAGGGCTGAAACGTACTTCCCGGTGCGGTTGTGGGTTACAAGAAAAGCCGCCGCATAGGGTTGGGCCGTCTGCGCCACCCCCCAGACGCGCACGGCTGCCTGACCACTGCCGGTCAAGGTATCCGGCACAGGCATGACCGAGCCGGTTTGTGAGGGCGTGGCGCTACCGGTACGCTCACCCTCCTGGGCACCGACGGGTGTCGCCACCATCAGGGAAAATGCCAACCACACCACAAAACTGAACAGACGGAATGCCATGGTTGTTTCCTCCTTGGATGATATGTGGATGAAATGCCATCACAATTATTGTTCTGTCAAGTGTCAGGGTTGAAGCTGGTGAGAAACTCTCCGGCAAAGGCGCGAATGGCGGCGATGCCGGCAGCGCCGGCCTGCCGTACGTGTGCTGCCTGGTCGGGGCCGATCCCGCCCAGTGCGAAGAGCGGCAGGGAAGTCGTCCGTGCCAGTTCGGCAAAGGCTTCCAGCCCCAGAACCGGTTTGTCTCCCGACGGAAAAACCGGACCGCACACGGCAAAGTCAGCAAAGCCTTCCGCTTCCGCAATTTCGCAGCGGTTGTGGGTTGAGACGGCGATGAGAAAGCCCGACGGAACACACTGCCGGACGATCCTTGCTGGCAGCGACCGCGTGGTGAGGTGAACACCATGGGCCCGGGCAGCCAGGGCGACATCGAAGCGGTCGTTGACCAGCAACCTGGTTCGGGTCTCGCCCAGAACGGCGGCCATCGCCGTTGCCACCTCGGTGATCTGGCGCGCTGTCCAGTCCTTTTCCCGCAACTGAAGGTAGTCTATGCCTTCCCTGGCGGCGAAGCGGGCCAGCGCCACGAGACGCCGTACAGCTATCGCTTCGGTGTAGGGTTCGCCTTCCCGGAACAGACGGCGGCGGTCAGTGATGAGGTAGCGTTGCATAGACTATCAGCAAGGCACGTATGCGCCCGTGACGGAAATTCGGCCTACCGAAGGCGGGCAGGTTGCTTATGATGCTGGCAGAGACCACGCGCGTTGTCGGGGGAGGTGGTCCTGCCGGCCGGTGGTCAGACCTTGTTGTTCAGGATTGTGTTGCCATGCCAAAGATTTATGACATCGAGTACACGCCCAATCCGGCAGCCCGGAAAATCGTACTCAAGGAACCCATTACCGCGCCGGGCGTTTCGCTCAGTTTTTCCAACCTTCAGGATGCGGCAGCCCATCCGCTGGCCGAGGCGTTGTTGGCCATTCCCCACGTGAAGAGTGTCTTTATGATGGACCGCTTCATCACCATCACCAAAGACAATGAAGTGGAGTGGGATGAGTTGTTGCGTCAGGTGGCAATTCCCATCCGTGCGGCCGAGCCGGTCAGCGCAAGTGCGCCGGCTGCGCCGAACATCAAGCGGGGGGAAAATCCCGACCTTGACCGAATCAACGACATTCTGGATGCGCGGATTCGTCCGGGTCTGGCGGGCGATGGTGGCGGACTGGAAGTCGTCAGTTACCAGGACAACACACTGGCCGTCCGTTATCAGGGGGCCTGTGGCAGTTGTCCGAGTTCGATTTCCGGCACGCTGTATGGCATTCAGAGCATCCTGCGGGATGAGTTCAACCCGGAGATAACAGTTATCGCTGTTTGATGATGGGATTTGGTCATTGCCGGCCAGCGCGTTGCGCCCGGCCGGTGATGTCCAAGGAGCGAAGCCGTGAGGTTAGCGTATGCGGTCAAGGGCCTGGCAGACCAGCCGGGCACGTTCGGGTGAGACGCCGCCGCGTACGATGGTGGAAATGCGCCCTTGGCGGTCAATGACCACTACGTTACAGACTTCGCTTTGGCAACGGTACATGTCGGCAATCGCGCCGCCCCAGTCGAGAAGGACGCTTTTGGGCGCGCGGCTGCGCAGTTGGCTCCGAATGATGGGACGGATCGGCGCCGGCACGCCGCGCAGGATGGCAATGCCCTGAATCTCGATGCTGTCGCCATAGCGTTGGTACAGTTCCCGCACCCAGGGTTCGATTTGTTCCGAACCGCCACGGTCGCCAAGCATAAGCACCAGCGGTTTGTCGGTTGGGAAAGCAATTGTACGGGGGCGGTTGTACTGGTCGGTAAGCGTGAAGGTTTGGGATTGTCCGCCAATGAGGTTGTCAGCGGTAGGAACGCCGGCGTGTGCCGTCCGGCTCGGTATGAAGGTAAGAAGTGCTGCCAGTAAAAGCCAAGCCGCTGCCTTGCGAACCATCGTGGAAGTCAGTCCTCCTCTACGTCTGGGGTTCTGTCCTGTGCGAACGGTGGGTTGAGATACGGGCAAAAACATAGCGAAATCTGATGTTCGGGCAGTGAACGTAAGCTTACGAAGCGAAGCCATCTGCGAACGTTGCCTGGCAGCCGCCATACGCTTTGGCTGGAAAGCGTACCTTGCACGGCGTTGGTCCGGGCATTATTCGGGCAGGATGTCAGGCGCGATGGAGAGAATATCGCGCAGCATGGCGGCGGCGGTTCCAAGGGGGCCGTCTTCCATGCTGAAGGCTGCCGTCCGTCCGAAAATATCGCTGTGATAGACGATGCCAGCTTCCTGCATGCCCAGACGCGCCAGCGGGTGATGGGCTGGAACGGCGGTTGGGCGGACGCTCAGGGCATAGCGTCCATCGGCTCCGCGTTCGGCCCGGGCCAGAAGGATGAGATTGCCGCCGTTATGCCGGGCCTGCCGGATGTCATCCGGGGTGATATGCGTGATGCCTTCCACGGCGATGCCGGAAAGGCGTGTGGGTTGGCGCAGGACGGCATTGGCCAGAATGAGCAGCTTGTTGGCGGCATCCCAGCCCTCGACATCGAGGGTCGGATCGGGTTCGGCAATGCCGATGCGCTGCGCTTCCGCCAAGGCTTCGGCGTAGGTTTTTCCTTCCCCCATCATGGTCAGCATGACCTGGGTTGTGCCGTTGAGGACGGCTTCAAGTGTGGTGATTTCGCCGCCGGCCAGGTCGCGCCAGCCAACGTTGACACTGGGGAGCGCCCCGGCCACGGCGCCGCTGAAACGCAGCCGTGGCGCATGGCGGTTGCCGGACCAGTCGCTGTGTCGGGCCAGTTCATCGAAGGCGACGACGAGCGCACCTTTGCTTGCCATGACGACGTGCATCCCGCGTTGGAGGGCCGCGCGCACGAGGTCGAGTCCCGGCTGTCCGGTCTGGATGTCGGTCGGGGTGGCTTCCAGGAGCAGGTCGGCGGGCAGTTGCCGGACGGCGGTCAGCATGTCCGTGACGTGGAGGTTGCCGCCGGCCAGTGTGGTGACGCCCTGGCGGCGGCGTTTGGCTTCCACAATGGCGGCGGGGTCCAGCCCCTGTTCACCGACGAGGCAGCCTGAAGTATCGGCCACGGCGACGAACTGAAGGGTCAGTCCGTAGCGTTCGCGCAGGAGCGTGGTGCGGCTGGGGAGCATTTCCAGAAAGGTACGCCCGATGTTGCCCAGTCCGGTCAGGATGCAGCGCAGGGTTCGTGTTTGCATAAAGGGTTATGTATGCAGTGGTGGGATGGCGTGCCTGTGCGCTGGTTTGTATCGGTTGAATTGACGTTGGTGCAAGAGTTTGTTAGGGTCTGGGGCCTTCGTTGCGGGGGCGGTTAGTCTCAGTTGGTAGAGCACTCGCTTCACACGCGAGGGGTCACAGGTTCGAGTCCTGTACCGCCCACTCCAGCTTTCCTGCACAGCCAGCCGATTCATCCCCTTTTGCCCGAGCCGGTGCGCCTGCTCACGCACGAGCAGCTTGGAAACCGTATCAAGATTGAAGTCGTTAGCGCGAAGACCCAGAAGTTTTATCCCTGTATTCTCAGTGTAAAGAACCTGACAGGGTAAGCGTGACAACCGGGACAGGGCGCGATTTTAGTGGACGCAGCGAAGCCTTCTTCCTCGCCATGGAAGCGCACCGTATCCGTTATGCGCATCAAGAGGAAAGTAAATGGAAAACCTTGAGCGGCTTATACAGATTCTCCGGCAGCACAAAGAAGAGCTGGCGCAAAGCTACGGGGTTCGGGAGCTTGCCATCTTCGGCTCCCATGTGCGGGGAGAGGCGACGGCAGAAAGTGACCTGGACATCCTGGTGGAGTTTGACGATCCCCCCGGCTTCTTTCGGTTCCTTCAACTGGAGCAGTACCTAAGCGATCTCTTGGGCGTGCGGGTGGAACTGGTGACGCGCCAGGCCCTCAAACCCCACATCGGCAAGTACATCCTCCAAGAGGCGTTGCCAATATGAGCCGAACCTTGAAGGACTATCTGGAGGACATGTGGAACGCGGCCGAAGAGGCTTTGGAGTTTGTGGAGGGGATGGGCTCGAAGAATTCATCCACGACCGGAAGACCGCCAATGCGGTGATTCGTTCGCTGGAGGTCATGGGCGAGGCGGCAAAGAAGATACCGGAAGATACCCGGAGCAGGTATCCCGAAGTTCCCTGGAAGGAAATCGCAGGGATGCGCGATAAACTCATTCACGAATATCACGGTGTTGACTTGCAGATTATCTGGAAAACAGTTTCTCAGGATATTCCGCCCTTGCTTCCGGTACTGGAGCGGTTGGCCAGAGAGACCTTGCAGTGAGAGTTCTTCGACGAGGTTCAGCCAGCAAGGAAGAGCATAATGAAAGTTTTGAGCATCCCACAGGTTCACTGGGGGCAGCGACGCAACTTCCCTATCCCGACAACTCTTTCAACGCTGTGCTGACCGACCCGCCGTACTGTGGCAACGTGGACCTACGCCGACCTCTCTGATTTCTTCTACGTCTGGCTCAAACGCCGCCTTGGTCAACATCCGCCTGCATCCACCAGCGTGGGTTTGAACTGCTCCAGCAGGAGCAGATGGTACTCCAATACCTGGAAAGACACGGCTCTACCGATCGGGGTGAAGTTGCCGAACTCTGCAAAACAGGCCCAATGCAGGCTTACCGCTTGCTGAAAAGGCTTGAAAAAACTGGAAAATCAGGCGCGTTGCCGGTTCGACGAAGGGAACGCGATATGGATTGCCGAGCAAATAATTGTTCGCGTGCAAATGGGAATTGCTCGCGCACAATTTAAATTGCCCCGGTGCGGCTCATGGCTACCAAGGTTACAAACGCCTGGCCGGGATGGAATCTCTCGTCCCTGGCGCAGTTCCGGGGCAGTGCGGCACGTAGTGCAGTGCGGGAAGCAGGTGAGCCGGATAAACTGATTCAGACCTGACTTGTATCGAACGATCAATGCGATCTGGTTTGCAGGGCTGAATTGACGACGAGGCAGGCGCGGAGATTGTCCCGGACCAGCTTTTGTCGGTACCGATGAACAGGGTGCGACATGCAGGAGGGTGGGGCGCGGTTTCCGCTCCATCAAACGCTGCGCCATGCGGCGGCTGCGCCGTAGGTGACGGCCGAACGGGTTGGGCGTTCCTGCCACTGTTCATAGTGCAGAACCTGCCCTTCCGTGGGGCCAAACGCCGCCAGCGCATCCAGATAAGCCATCAGCGGCGGAAAACCGCAGACCCGGCGCACATCTTCGTCGCGGGCAATGTGGTCAAGCACCGCTGCGCTGTCGCCGGTGGCAACGTAGTCGAGCAGTTCCGTGTCGGCGCGCTCCAGCTCCGCCGCCCTGGTCTGGGCATCGAAGCGGTCGCCAAACTTGGGGCCCACATGCGCCAGATCGCCGCCAACCAGCAACAGCGTCCGGTGGGTCTGTTCAGCCAGCGTCGCCTGTAACGCCTCGATAAATGCCCGGTACTCCGCCTGCGTGCGCTCGCGGCAGGCCTCGTCTGCGGCATACAGTTCGTGCAGGGAAGTGCACAGGATGGGCACCATGCGTACCGGCCGCCCAGCCTCCAGATGCCGGTCAAAGATGTGCCGCAGGAACACCGCCTGAAACTCAATGGCATGTTCCTGCCGATGAGGGGTGTCGTCGGCACTGATGGAAGCGCCCAGGCGGATTTCCAGCCGGTCAAGGAATTCACGGTCGCAGGGCAGCGCGCCCAAGGGCGTGGCATAGTCCTTGCGCGAGGCGACGAACAGCCCGTCGCCGCCATAGTGCGACGTGCCCAACACGACGAACGTCACCGGTTCGCCGTCCGGCAGGGTGGCGGCAAGCCGTTCGATGAGCCGGTAGGCCGGAGCATAAGCCCGCTCCCCAACCCGCAAATCAATGTGCGGCGCCACAACGCCCACAAGCTGCTCAAGCCGGGCGGCCCCAAGCGGACAGTCCGGCGTGTGCGCCAGAATGGCGTCGAGGCGCTGGCGGAGCGCCTCCGGCTCATCCGGGTAGCTGACACCAGCATGCGCTGCTGGCCGTACCGTTGCCGCCCGGAACTCCACCATCTGACGCGCTGCCAGGGTGGCAAAACGTGGGCTGTCCAAAAGCAACCACTCGTCGAGGCGGTGGATGATGTCCGCCAGGTCATCGGCCGACCACCGCTGTCCGAAACGGTGCAGAAGCAGCGCCGGCAGTTCGGACAGGGAATGCTGTCCATCGCACAGCAGGAGCAGCGGCGCCAGGCGGATGTCAAGACCGATGGGTTCCGTGAAGCCTTGAGGATCATAGGCAATGATGACCTGGGCAGTTTCGTCGGCAAAAAGCTGGAGCGGACGGAGACGTGGAAATTCAGTCATCGGATGAAGCGACATACGGACGGATTCAGGATGGCGCGGGGGAGACCTGTCTGCCAATGTAACACTTGTGCGCGCCGTGTGAACACGCTATAGCCATGAAACGCGCCGGCATCCACGCGCGCCATGGCGACGGCCCGCCGACGATTCGGCAGAACGTTTTGAGATCGTGGAACTTCGGACTGTCTGGCGCGTGTAACCCCAACGAACTCTGTCACTGCGGGTTGTGTGGAATGTTGACTTTGTGAGCGAGGAATGAGCGTTGATGTCGCATCTGATGAGTAGCGCCCTGACATACCCCGTACCTGGTGAGATACACCGTGTCGTGACGGTGGATGCGGCCAGCGACCACGAACTCATTGCCGCCGTCCAGGCTGGTGATGAACAGGCCTTTCAGGAGATTGTCCGGCGCTACCGCACGCCCATTACGAACTTCATCTTTCGCATGCTCGATGATTACGACCGCGCCGTGGAACTGGCGCAGGAAACCTTCCTGCGCGTCTATGCCAATGTGGCGCGCTATCGGGCGACGTTTCATTTTTCGACCTACATCTACCGGATTGCGACGAACCTGGCGATTAGCGAGCTACGGCAGCGTCGCCGCCGCAAACTGGTTTCGCTGTTCACCCCTTGGGCACGTCACGAGGATGAGGAAGAAACCCCACTGGATATTCCTGACGAGCGCCCCCTTCAGGATGCCGACCTGATTGAGCGTGAGCGCCGGGCAGCCGTGGGGCGCGCCATTCAGACGCTGCCGGAGAAATACCGGGCGGCGCTGGTGCTCCGGGATGTCGAAGGGCTGAGCTATGACGAAATTGCCGGCATCCTGAACATCTCGGAAGGAACCGTGAAATCGCGCATCAACCGCGCCCGTGGATTGTTGCGCGACAAGCTGCGCGCTTACCTGTGACGTGGCCGGTTTGTTGCCGGGCAGTATGCAGGAGTGATCGTTATGGTGAGTTGCTCCACGATTCGTCGTCAACTGGAAGCCGTCGAGTATGACCCGGAAGCCTTGCCGCCAGAGTCAGCCGCCCATCTGATGGCCTGTGCGGAGTGCCGGGCGTATGCGGCACAAATGCAGTCTCTGCGGGTCCTGCTGTCCGGGCAGCCGCGCATCCTGCCGCCCGCCACCTTCGATGCAGAACTTCGCCTGCGGTTGGGGCGGGATGCCCATCGTTTTCGGGAACCTTTCCTAGCCTGGGTGCCCACGCCCGTACTGGCTGCCGTGGCGCTGGTGGTGGTTGTCACCAGTGCCCTCGCCGTCCGTTCGTCCATGCAGATGGTGCTCCACCCCGCGCCCACGGTGGCGGCAGCACTGGTGCTGCCCACCCTGCCGGAGCAGGCGCTGGTGACGGCACTGAGGAGTCAGCTCAGTGGAAACCTTCCGGGTTCGCGGCCGGTCCCGGCCCGGGCCGCGGTGGCCGTTGCCCGTCCGGGACGCATGACACCGGCTGCCGTACGCCAGGCATCGTTGCCGGCCCGGGAAGCCAATGGCGTCGTCGTCTTGTGGCGGGGACGCTCTGGTGAGCAGGTCCTGCGCCTGCCCCCCGTGGTGTACGGCGCGCAGCCGATCGTGGACCGCCGGCCAGCCGCAGAGGGAGAGTCATCTGACGACTCCATATTCTAACGTGACACCCATGATGCTGTCGCACAGCGCGCGCGCATTGACCATGAAGGTTTTGGCGGGTGCGCTTCTGTCGGGTGCTATCGGATACGCCCAGGTTGCCGAGCGCCCGCGTGATGCCGCCTCCGCTTCGCGCAGGCCCGACCTCCGCAAATCAGACACCACTGGTGTGGGGCGCTGGCTCGTCATCGTCAACCATCACGTGACGATGGGGGAACTGACGGCCGCGGCCGAAGATGTCTCCACGGCCGCCCTTGATGGCACATGTGCGCCCTCGGATGTCGTGCTGACGAATGTCACGACGGGGATCGTGGTGGATGACAAAGGGCATGTGCTGACCCAACTCGTCAACGTACCGCCCGGCCCCGGCAATCCAACCATTGTGGTCCAGACCCAGGACCGCCAGGAGTTTCAGGCCCGGTTCATTGGCCGGGACGGGGCAACGGGGTTGTGTGTCTTGCAGGTTCCGGGGCTACAGGTTGCGCCGCCAACCATGCATGCCCTGGCCGCGCCGGAGCGCAAACTGTCCGTCCGGGACACGCGCGCCTCAACCAAGCCCCTTACGGTACGCATCATGCTGCCGATGTTTCAGCCGCCGGCCGCGCACGCGGCACCCGGGCGGGCGGAGGAGTCAGCTTCGCGCCTGGTGTGGGATGAGGTGGTGACGGATTGGGTCGTGGACCCATCGCTGGCCCTGCCGGTTGAAGCCAACTGTGGCATCGCCGTTGACAGCCAGAACCGGCTGGTGGCGATTGTGCAGCCGAAGGGTAAGTCCCTGCGCATGTTGCCTGTTACAGATGTCAAGCGGGTGATGCACCGCATCATTTCCGCCGGGAAGAGTGTCCCCCACGGCTGGCTCGGCATTGAAGGAAAAACCCTGGCGACGTTTCCAGCCGAAGAACGCGCGCGCTTCGGGGCTTCTGCCGCCCAAGGGGTGGTGGTCACGGCCGTTGTGCCGGGAAGTCCGGCCGAGGAAGCCGGTCTGTCCCCCGGCGATCTCATCCTGACCGCCAATGACCAACCGCTGGAGTCCAGGCGTGAACTCAATGAAGTCGTTGTCAGTCACGCCGCCGGAGAGACCCTCAAGCTGTTGGTGGAGCGCGACGGTCAGCAGCAGGTGTGCGAGGTCACACTTGGTTCGCCGGAAGATATGCCGACGCCCAGAGCGCCGGCCGCCGAACACCTGGCCATCGGGCTGGTGACATCCGACCTGACCACCCAACTGGCACAGTTCTTTGGTGTGGCGGGCGGTCTGTTGGTGACGCATGTTCTGGCCGACAGCCCGGCCGCCGCGGCCGGGCTGCGTTCGGGCGATGTGATTGTCCGGGTGGAGGGCCAGCCGGTCCGGCGCGGCCGCGACCTCTCGGCAGTGATACTTCAGTCCCTGAGTCAGCAGGGTGAAGCGCCGGTAACAGTGGAAATCATCCGGGAGCGGCAAGCGCAGCAGTTGCTCCTGACCCTGCCGCTGCCCCCGCCGAAGCTGTAGTTGCAGAGGGCCGCCCGTTCCCGTTGGGTAGTCCGTTGACCGTCCAGGCCCGGGCTTCCCGGAGCAGGCGTCCGATGAGCGCCGAATGCAGTCCGTGCCCGGAGCGTTCGGCGATGATGCGTCCCCGCAGTGACAGCCCCAGCAGGGCGAAGTCACCAATGATGTCCAGCACCTTGTGACGAGCAAATTCATCCGGGAATCGCAGCGGCTTCGGGCTGAGGATGGAATCGGCATCGAGGACGATGGCGTTTTCGAGCGTTGCCCCGCGCACCAGCCCGTGCCGGCGCAGTGCCTCGGCCTCGGCGAGAAAGCCAAAGGTGCGCGCCGGGGCAATCTCCTGCCGGTACGTCACCGGGGTCACTTCGCAGGCAAAGGTTTGACGCCCAATGCACGGGTGGTCGAAGTCAATCGTACTCTCGATGAAGAAACGGTCACTCGGCTCGATGGCCAGCCGGCGGTTGCCTTCGACCACTTCGATGCGCTGCTCGACCTGTAAGACCTGCCGGGGACTTTCCAGCGTGAGGATTCCAGCTTCAGCAATGGCCTCGACGAAGTGGCGCGCGCTTCCGTCCAGAATGGGCACTTCGCAGTTCGTGACATCGAGGATGGCGTTGTCTATGCCGCAGCCGTAGAGCGCCGAAAGAACATGCTCGACGGTTGAAACCATCACGCCGGCGCGCATCAACGTCGTGGCATAGCTGACGTGCGTGACATGGTGGGGGACGGCCGCCACTTCAAAACCGTTCAAATCCGTGCGGCGGAAAACGTAACCGGTGTCTGCCGGGGCCGGACACAGCGTGAGTTCAACTTCCTGTCCCGTATGAAGTCCAATGCCGCGAAGGGAGACTGCGCGGCGCAGCGTCGTTTGGTAGGTCATGGAAACGAAAGATCAGGCCGTCATCAGGATGAAACCAAAGGAATGATGCCAACCCAAAGCTATGGAGCAGTTTCCGTGCCACGCACCAGACAGGTGGGGTGGGGTGTCCAGGTATCTGAAAACAAAAGGTCTTATGCCGACTGGTTGGCTGTTTCGCGCCGGTCAGTGGCTGCCCCGGCGTGGCCGGTTGGCCGCAAAAGCGGCGCTGTAGTGTGAACGATTGTCCACATCACCCACGGTGGCCATTGGGGAGGGGATGCCAGGTGCCCTGCCAGTCAAACCATTCGAGCGCCACGAACCGCTTTTTGTAGTCGTAGTGGGAGGGTTCGTGGTAGGCATAGCCGGGGTAATAGAACTTGTCTCCCCGTGCCTGCGAGTAGGCAATTTCGAGCAGCATCGTGAAAATGCCCAGGCTGCGTCTGGCATAGTCCGGGTCGAAAATGCCATAGACGCTGGAACTGGACTGTTTGCCCAGGTCCAGGAAGCTTTTGGCGACGAGCCGTTCTCCGTCATAGACCGCAACTTCCTCGTTGCGGCAGGGCACCGACGCCGGTTCCGGCGACAGGAACGAGTAGATGGAGTCCGGGATATTGTGCGTGAAACGCTGTTTGTGGCGCTCGAAGAGCAAAAGCGTCGCCGTGTCAATGACTGTGGGCTGAATGACCACCCGCAGGTCCCGGTTGCGGCGGCGGATGCGGCGTTGGCTCTCAGAAAGGGCAAAGTCGGACAGTCTGATCCGCAGGGGGAGGACGTGCCGTACGCCCTCGTCCGTCAGGTTGATCCAGTAGCGGTAAAAGTACGTCCCAAAGTGACGCCAGCCGTTGGCCCACAGGACGTCCAACTGTCGCGGCGAGACATGGGAGGTTTCAAAGTACTGTCCATGAGCCATAGTCCAGTTGGAAACCGGAAGGCGTCAGCCGTGATCTGCGTGCACGTGGCGCAGCCTACTTGCGCTTGAAAACCCGTTTGATGTCCGGCGTGAACTCATTGATGAGATTGGCAATGAAGTTGAAGCCGAGCGCCAGGTTGCCAAACCGCACGCCGTCCCCACGTACCGTGTAACGACTTGGATACCAGGCGATTTGCGCAAACGCGCCGCCGTAGTCGGCGACCAGGTTGGCGATGGCGGGCCGGACCTTGCCATCGTCGTTGTAGGTGACGAAGACAAAGGCCAGGGCGTGCCCGGTTCGTCTCAGGAAACCCTTCTTGGCGCTCCGAACATAGCGTGGCTCATGTTTGATGAGTGCCGCCAGGCCCGACTGGATGCTGTTGGTGATGATGTTGTTGCCAAACTCCGAAGCCAGCCGCCGACTGTAGCCTTTGATGCCGCCACCCCATTCTGGCGGAGAGTTGCCGATCTGTGCGCCCAGCGCGGGGCCGGCCGCCCCGAACACCGCCGCCGGACTCCAGTAGGTTGCCCGGAAGTAATACTCCCACCGCTCTTTTCCGGTGAGGGGATGGTAGTCGTCTTCAGAAACCGTACCCTTGCCAGAGGCAAAATTGACACCGGTGCGGTCCTTGCCCCCGGCATCTTTGGTTGGGTCTGCGGGTTGGAGCGGGTCCCCGGCTCCCTGATCGGTTGGGCTGGCCGTTCCACCGGACTGATCCGGGTCAGGAACGAAAGGCACGATGTCCGTGGTGCGGACAGGCACATATTGCCCCTGGGACGGAGTGGTGGCCAGGGCGAAAAAACCGGCCAGGCAGACCATGCAGGACAGTCTCCACCAATGACCACGTCGAAGCTTGAACTGAAGCATGAAAAATGGCTCGCTGGGATGAATACAGGCTGGGGTGATACCTGCGCATTGTGCTGAATTGCGCATCAGGATACAAACCCGGTCTTGCTGTGCGCCGTACCCTAGCCAACATCCGGCCTTGGGGGCGGCATCCGATGATGCACCACAGGCATTTTCCGAAAGAAGGCTTCGTTTTTGGGAAAGGTAATTGGCTGCCATGGTGAGCATGAACGTTGACGGGCACGGTGAACATCGGCGCTGCCCCCGGCTTCTGTGTGGGGTGTGGACGGGCATCCTGCTGCTGGTTGGCTGGTCATGGGTTACGGACGTGTCGGGCGCTGCACAGCAGCGGCCACGGGTCGTCGGGCCGGGGGAATCCCCGGCCGGCAACGGGCGTGTGGTTGTGCCGCCAGCGGCCCGCCACAAATTCGTCGTTGGGGAAAAACTCGTGTACGGCGTACGGGTCACGGTGCCCAGCCTGGGCCTGCGCGATGCCCCAGTGGCGCGTTTCTCGACGGAAGTCGTGGAGCAGGGGATGTTCCACGGGCGGGAGGGGTTGCGGCTGCTTGTGCGCGCTGAAACCATCGGGTTTGTCAAGGCAACGTTGTTTGATCTCGACGACCGCTTTGTAACCTATCTCGATCCAGTGACGCGGCTGCCCTACCGCGCCGAAGCTGATCTCAAGGAAGGGGGGCGGGTTGAGCGGACGGTGACGGTTTTTGACCAGTCCGGGCGAACGGCGCAGGTCAACGGCAGCCGTTCGGTCAAGCTGAATGGCGACACCTACGACCTGGCGGGCCTGCTCTGGACGACGCGCAACCTTGATTTCGAGGGGCCGGCGACCGTCAGGCTGTCGGCCCTGAACGAACGCAACGGCACGCTCGTGACGGTTGAGATTGAGCGCCTTGGACGTGAGACCCTGGAGGTTGACGGGCAGACTGTCCCGGTCGTACAGCTTGCGCTGCGCCCACTCGACGCCAACGGGAAGCCCTCCGATGAACGCAGAATCCGACTGTGGATTACGGATGATGCCTATCGCTATGCCGTACGGATCACGGGCGGCAATGAGATCGGCGAGTTCAAGGCCGAGTTGTCACGGTTTCCCAGCCGGAGCGACACGTTGGAAGCCCTGCCTTCCGGGAAGTGAGTGCTCTGTGACTGTTGCTGGTGTGGCCCGTCAGTGCCGACAGACAGTGCAGGTGTGTGTAAGGCGGTGATTGGTCAGATTGGCGCCGGCCACGAAGAGCGCTCCCGTGACCATGCCGGAGGTTTCCAGCGAGGAGCCTTCATCGAGCAGGAACTTTGTGCCAAGGATGAGTCCGAAGCCCAGCAGGAACAGGGCCAGTGGCTGTAACCGGCGATGTTTCCGATGGTAGCTGGGCAGCAGCGTGAGCAGACCAATTGCGCCCGTAAAGCCAATCAGAGACCATTCAAGCCATGGGGACGTGAGCAGGCTCAGCCCCAGAATCGGGAGTACACCGACGAGCAGCGGCATGGCCAGGCAGTGAACGGCACAGATGAGTGAGGCCGTCGCTCCGACCCAGTTGAGCCGGTCCATCCAGGAAGGTGTGTCGGTTAGTGGGGTGTGCGGCTCGGTCATGGCGCATCCAATCAAGGAAAATTATTGTTTGAATCGTGGGAGCAACCATACCGGCCTGCCGATGCACCTGGCAAGCGTCAGCGCCGTGGGCGTTTCCGTCAGGGAAAATTTTTGCCAGCCCGTCATGCGGTGAACGTTGACGGAAAGAGGCTGAGTCCTTATCCTAAGCGACTTGCTTTGAGCCAGCGTTTTACGAAGGAGACACATCAAGCCACATGCCGAACAAGGCTTCCGCCATCAAACGGGTCCGCCAGACCGAGCGGCGCAACGCCGTCAATCGTCGCAACCGCAGCCGCTTGCGTACCTTTATCAAAAAACTTCGCGCTGCCCTGAGAAAACCAACGGCTGAAGACCTCGCGCTGGTCGAACCGAAGAAGCTTTCGGGCGTCAAGCGGAAGACGGCGACGGGGCTTCAGAAAGTGTATCTGGATGCCATCTCGGTCATTGATAAGTCGGTGCAGAAAGGCATCATTCACCGCAACACGGCGGCCCGGTACAAATCCCGCCTCTGGCATCGGATCACAACCGTACTGAACCAGCACAAAGCCGGCGGTACGGCCTCGTCAACGCCCAGTGCCTGATGTTTCATGCCAACCCGCAGTGCACAAGGTTGGCTTCGGTGGGCAACAGGCTGGCTGGTCTGCTGGTTGACTTCTGCTGGTTGACTTGGGTTCTGTTGGCTGCGTCGTCTGTTCTTGGCTACGCCCAGTCGCCGGGCTTTGACGCCGATCTGGCGTTGGCCGCCCGTTATGCGCCGGTTTTCTACCAGGGGCTGGGTCAGACGCCGCGTTTCGACTACATCACCAACTTTGATTTCGATGGTGACTGGCGCGGCGACAACAACTGGCAGAATGCTGACGACCCACGCTTTCCGCTGGCGGCGTGGGTCTATTTTTCGGTTTGCGAAACGGCGACCCACTACTTCATCCACTATGCCGTCTTTCATCCCCGCGACTGGAAGGGGGGTAACCGCCGGGGCGTGGTGATGAGTGATCTCATGCGTCTGGGGGCGCGCTACGGGCGGAAGTACGACCCCACCGGCGTGGTGGATGATCTGGTGCTGGCCCACGAAAACGACCTCGAAGGCTGTCTCGTCGTCGTGGCCAAGTCCCGGGCCGGACGGGCGGGGGAGCAGGTGGTCTTTGTGGAGTCGCTGGCCCACAACAAGTTTCTCCGTTACACCCCCGGTACCGGGCAGTCCTCGAACTCAATCCGCCTCGAAGGGCAGCGGCCCTTGCTGTTTATCGAGCCACGCGGGCATGGCATCGAGGCGTACCGGGGCAGCCAGCGCCAGCTTCGCGCCGCAGTCAAAGGCGTCGTGCGCTATGAGTACACAGGACAGGCGGATGTTCCCGGTGATGGTGAACCACCGCGCCGGCTGGGTTATGCCCTCGTGCCGCTGGAGACCACGCTGTGGGCGCGTGCGCAGGATGGACGCAACGAAACCTACGGCGAGCAGTTCAACTACGGCACACGCCATATCACCGTGGCCGGAAAGCGTCGGGCGATCTGGTTGGGCGTGTTGGGTTCGGCGTTCCTGGGCGTCAACGGCGGCCGCAACATGGCCCGTCCCCCCTGGGGATGGTTTGACCGCAATGAGCGACAGCGCCCACTCGGTGAGTGGTACTTCGACCCGGCGGCCACCATCAAGCGCCATTTTCAGTTGGGGAACAACTTCCCGACGAGCTACACCGCCCACCCGCTCCTGCGCGCCGGCCGCCGCGCCCAACGGTGATGGACGGAAGTCGTTGACCGGCGCTGGCCACCACTGCGAAACAGGGTCGTCAGCGTTCAGGAAGCGTCTGCGGTTTCAGCCTGGTTTTGGTTGGGGAGCAGCCAGTGGCCGGCGGGCGTCAGAAACTCGACGCCGGCGAGGAAACGCCCTTCTTCCTCCTCATCGGGGCGAATGTTGCGGATGACAGCTTCAATCGCCTCCTGGGCGTCGCCCCGGGTGCCAAACAGGTGAATGTGTTCGCCCGCCATAAACTCCGTAGCCACACGCAGCCGCGCACCCACCAGACTCGTGACTTCGACCACGGCCAGTTCCGCCCAGAGTGTGCGCCGGGGATCATTGGCGACGAGGATCACCGGATGCGAGACCGGAAAGCGCGGCGCCCGTCGCTTTCCGTTCGGATCGGGATCGGGTTCGATGACCGGCAGAGGGGCTTTGGGCTTGCGTGAAAACGCCACTTCCTCGATGGCTTTGCGCAGCAGTTTGACCCGGCTTCGTTCCAGCCGCTGGGCTTCAAGGACATCCCACAGAAGCAGGTGCACATTGGGATCAGGCGTGTTGTTCCATAACGCGGCATAGATGTGCATCAGGGCTTCTTCATAGTTGCCCTGCTGAAAGGCCTGCCGTGCCAAGTCAAGGTTTGTCGCGGATGTGCTCTGAGCCAGATTGTTTGAAGTGGTCATCGCTCCATCAACTGCCAGGATGGTGTTACGTTCGGCGACCTGGCTTCTATGTAGAAGACGTTGTGCTGCGGGTCTGGACGATGCAAGTCAACCCCCCAAGCCTGACCGTGCGGGTGTGGTGATTGTGCACCGTCCGGCCTACTGAGAAAAGGCCAAGCTGGTTGCCAACCGAAGATTGGCATAGGCTTCTGCTGAGGCCGAGTCCAGTTTGAGGGCTTCAGCAAAGGCCCGCCGGGCCGTCGGGTAGTCACCCTGTTCGCCAGCCACACTCCCCAGGTTCATCCAGCCATCGGCCAGGTTGGGGTCGAGGACAACGGCCTGCTCCAGGGCCCTCCGCGCGTCATCCAGTTGATGGAGGCGGAGCAGGGTTGTGCCATATCCGGCCCAGGCCTGTGCCAGAAGGGGATCACGGCGCAGGGCGTCTTCGTAAATACGGCGGGCTTCCGGGTACTGACCGCCCCGGTAGAAACTGGCGGCCGTTCCGGCCAGAACCTCGGCGGAAGGCACATACTGCCGTTTCCCGGCTTCGTACCACTGGAGGGCTTCTGCCGTGCGCCCCTGTCGGGCCAGCAGGTTGGCGAGGGCATAGTAGGCTTGCCAGCCAAGGGGATTACCGGCGATAGCCGCCCGGAACAATGCCTCGGCTTCTGCCAGCCGTCCCTGGCGCAGGTAGAGCTGTCCCAAGGCCGTACGCGGGGCCGCACGGTGAGCACCAATCGCAATGGCGTGCTGAAGCGCCGCTTCCGCCGCCGCCAGGTCACCAGCCTCTTCATGGACTTTGGCCATGGCCAGCCAGCCTTTGGGGTTGCCGGGGGCATCCCGTACCAGCGCCCGACCGTAGGCTTCATTGTCTGTCCAGTCGGGGTTGCGGGTGATGGTTCGCCAGGACATCAGTCCCAGAATGATGACGCAAAGCCCGACGGCCGCGTAGCGTCCACCCCGTGACTGCCGGTAGAGCGTTGCCAATCCAAGCCCACCGAGAAGACAGATGGAAACCGATGGCACATAGAGGACCCGTTCGGCAATGACGATACCCGTTGGGACAACGATGTTGGAGACCAGCGACACCGAGACAAAAAACATCAGGATGGCAAACGCGACGAGCGGTTGCCGCCGCCAGGCCCGGAGACCAACCCCGATGACCGCTGCCACCAACAGCAGTGACGCCGCCACGCGGGGGGTGAGCGTCGAAACTTTCGGGAAGAAGCTGAAGTCGTAGAAAGCACAGAGCCTGTAGGGAAACACCAGCAGGCGGAAGTATTCCACCATGCCCTGCGCCATGGTCAGAAAGCGGGTGTGCCACGGATCGCCGTGAAAGAAGGTTTGGTCGCCGTGGACGCCGAACTGCCCGTTGACGAGGCGGCGGATGAGGATGTAGCTCGCCGCGACGACCAGATACCCTGTGGCATCGAGTGCCGCGCGTTGCCACTCCTGCCGGGTGCGCAGGCGTCCGGCGCACAGTTCGGCCAAGCCGATGACGCCGATGAGGGTCAGGGCGCTTTCCTTGGCGTACATCCCACCGGCAAAGGCGGCCCAGGCCAGCCAGCGCCAGTGCCGTCCTTCGCCGATGCGCAGGTAGGCATGCCAGCTTAGAAAACCAAATCCGGCCGCCAGCAACTCGGTGCGCCCCACCACCTGTGTGACGGCTTCGACGTGCACCGGATGGGCGGCAAACAGCAGCGCCGTAAACAGGGCGAGCTGGCTCCAGCGGGTGTAGGCGTAAACCAGACCATACAGCAGGCAACAGTTGAAGGCGTGGAGCACCAGGTTGACGAAGTGATAACCAAGGGGGTGAAATCCGTGAACGGCGTAGTTGAGCGCCAGGCTGATGTTGACCACCGGCCGGTAGGTGGCCAGTTCTTCATAACCCGTTCCCCAGTAGGGCTGGGCAAATGCGCGGTAGATGTGTAGCAAATCACGAAGGGTGCGGTTGAATGTGACATACACATCATCCTGCGCAAACCCGCAGTTGAGGCTGTTGGCATAGCCAATCGTGACCACCAGGGCGATGACGAGGCAGGCGGTACGTCGCGCCAGCCCCGGTGTGGCGGTTGGCAACGTGGCTGACGGGGTTTCCAATCCGGGAGAAAGCGGTATTCCGGCATCCCGTATCTGATGGCTTTCGGACATGCGTCCCACACCTGATACACCCAAGGCTTCTGACCAAATTGCCATCATGGCATATTTGTCGGGATTTGTCCTGACGACGCTCGTCTTTCTGGTCAGCTTCTGGTATCGCCCGCCGGATGTGCCGACGGTGGTGCTCTGCACGCTGAAGTCCACCACCGGAATTGACTGTCCGACCTGTGGTTTGACCCGTGCCTTCTGTGCCTTGGCCAAGGGGGAGTGGCAGCGCGCCCTGCGTTTTCATCCGCTCTCGCCGGCCGTGTTTGCCCTCTTTGGCTGGTGGTGGCTGCGTTCCCTGCTGCACCTGCTGGGAAAGGGAGACTGGGTGAACCGGGTGGAGACCTGGTTCCCACCGCTGTTGACGGTGCTGGTCGTGGTGACGGGGATGCTCGTCAGTTGGTTGTTCAAGCTGTGGTTCCAGTAGGGGCCGGATTCCGGGTTGAACTTGTGGCCGTGGGCGTGTAACCTGCGGTTCCTCAAGGTTTGGGAATCCTTTTCTGAGGAAGTTTTCAACACCTTCCCGGACGTGGCATTCGTTTCAGCCAGGTTGACTTCTTCCCGACCATCTTCTGAGGATTCGCCATGCGCGACGCTTCTGTTCCCCACGGCGCGTCGGCCGTGCCGCCGGCTTTGCTGGCCGGTTTGACGATGCGCCTGCCATTGGATGTGACTTCGGACCCTGCCCCGCGTGAAGCCTCCCAGAATGATCCCTTTCTGGGACGGACACTGGATGGCAAATACCGCATCGAGCAGCGGATTGGCCGCGGCGGGTCCGGTACGGTCTATCGGGCGCGTCACCTGCTCATCCACCGCACCGTTGCCGTCAAGGTGCTGTCCCTGGACCTGGTTTCGGATGACGATGCGCTGGCCCGCTTCCGCCGCGAGGCCGCCATGGCCGGACGCCTCAAGCACTTCAACATCGTTTCTGTGACGGACTTTGGCCTTACGCCGGATGGCGTGGCCTACCTCGTTATGGATTTCATCGAGGGCAGGAGCCTGCGCCGTATTCTCAATGCGCAGGGAACGCTGGCGCCGGAAAAGCTCGTCGGCTGGCTGAAACCGATCTGCTCGGCCGTCCATGCCGCCCACCGCAAGGGGATCATTCACCGTGACCTCAAGCCGGACAATGTGATGATTGAAGTCGTGGATGGCGAGGAAATCCCGCGCGTCCTCGACTTCGGGATTGCCAAACTCATGGATGCCGTCGCCGTCGGCACGGACTTCACGACCGAAACCGGCAGTGTCATGGGCACGCCCCACTACATGTCGCCGGAGCAGTGTGAAGGCAAGCCGCTCGATGCCCGTTCCGACATCTACAGTCTGGGGACGCTGGTCTATGAACTGTTGACCGGCAATGTGCCCTTTCCGGGCAAGGTCACAACCACCGTCATGATGCAGCAGGTGACTGCCGCGCCGCGTCCGCTCCGTGACCTGCGCCCGGATTTGCCGGAAGCCGTCGAACTCTGCGTCATGCGTGCCTTGAGCAAAAATCCGGCAGCCCGGCATGCGACGGCGCTCGACTTTGCCCTTGAGTTTGAGGCCGCGCTGTCCTCTCCCGCGCCATGTCTGCACACGGAGGAACCGGCATCGAATCCGGCCCTGGATTTTCGCGCCCAGCTTCGCCAGGCCGCGGCGGTCGCGCCACCGGTGCTTCTCCCGCGGGGAGGGAGACCTCCGTCCGAAGAATTGCCCGCCACGCCGGTTGTGCCGTTGCCGGTGCACGACCGTGGGGAAGCCCACAGCGGCCCTGAGTCCATGCGGGCGGCCGAGGCGCGTTCATCCACGGAAAAGCTTTCGGCTCCAGCGCCTTCTGCCCCGGCACCGCCGCCGCCACCGGAGGTGGCTTCTATTCGGCCCGAGGCGGTTGCGCCGGTTGCCGGAACGGTTGACCGGGCACCCGAGCCGTCACTCCCCGCTATGGAAAGTGCAGCCGCGGCGGCGGCTGCCCCGGCCCGTGCGTCAAAGGGCGTTGCTCTGAAAGCCGCCCCGGAGCCGGTGCGTTCCTCCAGTCCCACGTTTGAGTCGCAACCGGTGTGGGCCATCCGTCGGACCGCAGCCTGGCCGTGGATGAAAACGGGAATGCTGCTGGTCGGTTTGGTGGTGCTGACCTACGCCCTGGCGATGTATCTCCTCTATCGCCAGGCAAACTTCCGCCTGGGGGCAGAACTGGCGGCGCTGGCCCGGGATCGGCAGCAGCCTCTGGCCACCCTGCGCGAACGGACAGCAGCCCGGCTTGCCGCCCGGAAGCTGGAGGTGGAAAGTGTCCGTGTCCGGCTGGACCCCCCCAATCAGCAGGTCATGCTGCACGTCCGCTACCGGCGCACCTGGCTTGGGTGGTTGCCGCTGCGCTTTGAGGCCGAAGGGCAGGCGCAGCCGGTTGCCATGACGCTTGACACCCTGGCTGGCATCACTCCGTCCCAGGCGGAAGTCGTGAATGTGTCGCCACGTGAGATAGAGCGGTACCGTAGCGAGCGGCAATCTGGCGGGTCGCTGGGCCGGTGAAAAGGGTATTGACAAATTCCTTTTTTGGACTTAGTCTAGCCAGTGTTATGAAACGACTCACGGCCCAAGAAGTAATTGCCCTGATTCGCACCCGTGGCCTCAAGCTGACGCCGCAGCGCCTGGCCATCGTCGAGTATTTGCAGCAGTGCACCCACCATCCGACGGCCGAAGAGGTGCTGGCTGCCGTCAACGCCAGGTTTCCCATGGCGTCGCGGGCAACGGTCTATAACACGCTCAACTGGCTTCGGGAAAACGGGCATCTGATGGAAATCCACGAAGGGGGCGTGATGCGTTTCGATCCCAACCTTGAGCCACATCATCACTTTGTCTGCCGTCAGTGCGGACGGGTTGAGGATGTTGAGTCAGAGTTGGTCGGGCCGTGGCCGCAGTGCACGTTACCGGGGCGGCACGTCATCGAGGGCTTCGACCTGACCTTGCGTGGCCTGTGTGCGGACTGTGCCCAGTCGGGCCAGGCGGCCGGGGCCTGAAATTTTTTTACCCACTGATTTAGACAAAATCTAAATCAGAATTCTGTCCATAAAGGAGACCACACCATGAACCAACCCCAGACCAAAACCCAGCAGAACCTCCAGGCGGCCTTTGCCGGTGAAGCCATGGCCAACCGCCGCTACTTCTACTTCGGACAGCTCGCCCGCAAGCTGGGCAACGAGGAAGTCGCCCAGTTGTTCGAGCGTACGGCCGACGAAGAAACCGGGCACGCCTTTGCCCACCTGCAACTGATATATCCAGAGTCGGAAATGACCGTCGAGAAGCTGCTTCAAATCGCCTATGAAGGCGAAATGTACGAAACCGAGCAGATGTACCCGACCTTTGCCGAAGAAGCGCGGCAGGAAGGGGAGTCTGCCGCCGTGGCGGAATTCGTCGAGCAGGGGGCTGAATCCCGTGAGCATGCCGAGCGGTTCAAAGCCATGCTCCAGCGGGCTGCCAAACAGTTCAAAGCCTTTGGACGGGTCGAGGCTGCCCATGCCAGACGTTATGCCGAGGCGCTGGAAAAAGTGACGGCACGCTGAACGTTCATTTTCTCAGCCAGGTGACGCGCGCCCGGGCGCAGGCTGGTGTTCCCGGAGGCGTCTGGCGCGTGTCCTGGCACCAAGGAGCACCACTTATGGAATACCTCGTTTTGGCCACGTCGCTGCGTACGGACAGCCACAGCCGGATTCTGGCCCGCCAGGTGACTGGGGCTTATGCCCAACGTGGTGGACAGGTGGCATTCGTGGACTTGCGCGATTATCCTCTGCCGCTCTGCGATGGCGGGCCGGCCTACGATGACCCCGGCGTGGCGGCCCTGTCGGCACTCATTGCCAAGGCGCGGGTGGTGACGCTGGCCGTTCCCATCTACAACTACGATGTGAATGCAGCGGCCAAGAACCTTGTCGAACTTACCGGCCCGGCCTGGGCGGGCAAGATCGTGGCCTTTCTCTGCGCCGCCGGCGGACAGCGGAGCTATATGTCAGTGCTTGGACTGGCCAACAGCCTGATGCTGGATTTTCGGGCCGTGATTGTCCCGCGCTTCGTCTATGCTACGAAAGCCGACTTCCGGGACGGGCAACTCTTCTCACCGGAAATCGCCGCCCGCGTTGATGAGTTGGCGGAAACTTCCATGCGACTGCGCTACGTGTAACTGCGCTACGTGTAAAGGCAAGGCCTTTCCAGCGGGTGCCGGGGCTTGTTTACGGGTTTCCACATTTTCACAGTTTTTTCCACAGGAGGATAGCGTTATGGGTGAGCAACTGCACGCAACACGCCTTGACCTGCCCGAAGAAATTCGGGTTGCGGTCATTCGGCTTCTCAATCAATCGTTGGCCACGGCACTCGACCTCAAAACCCAGGTCAAACAGGCCCACTGGAATGTCAAAGGGCCGCAGTTCATTGCCCTGCACGAGATGTTTGACGAGATGGCGACCGAGCTGGACGGCTTCGTGGATGACCTTGCCGAGCGCGTGACGGCGCTGGGTGGTACGGCGCTGGGAAC
Organism: Chloracidobacterium sp. N; assembly: GCF_018304765.1. NCBI lineage: Bacteria > Pseudomonadati > Acidobacteriota > Blastocatellia > Chloracidobacteriales > Chloracidobacteriaceae > Chloracidobacterium > Candidatus Chloracidobacterium aggregatum. Next base: position 2,243,290 of record NZ_CP072642.1, on the reverse strand, counting down.
GGCGCGGATCGCGGCGGCGCAGTCGGTTCTGGCGGAATATCCCACCGACATCCAGGACGGGCTGGATCACGTCAAGGCGCTGGCCGAGCGGTATGCCCCATTTGCCCACCATGTTCGGGCAGCCATTGCCGAAACCGATGAACTGGGCGATGCCGATACGGCCGATCTCTACACCGGCATTTCGCGCGCGATGGACAAGCGGCTGTGGTTTCTTGAAGCCCACCTGCAGGCAGCGCGCTGACGAGCTATGGGTGCACCGCTGGTCGAGTGCGTCCCCAACTTCAGCGAAGGTCGGCGGCCGGAGGTCGTGGCGTCCATTGTGGCGGCAATAGAGCACGCCCTGGGGCAACCGATCCTTGACCAGCATCTTGATCCCGATCACCACCGGTCGGTCATCACCTTTGCCGGTTCACCCGAAGCCGTGCGCGCCGCCGCCATAGCCGGCCTGGCCCAGGCGGTGGAATGCCTTGATCTCTCCAGACATCAGGGCGTTCACCCGCGCATTGGCGTCGTGGATGTCGTGCCGTTCATTCCGGTACGCGGCGTGACCATGGCCGATTGCGTGGCCCTGGCCCATCAGGTCAGCCAGCAGGTGTCCGCCCGCCATGGGCTTCCGGTCTTCTGCTATGGCGAGGCGGTGCGTCAGGCGGTGTACCGTGATTTGGCTGCGATTCGGCGGGCCGTACGGACTGTGCCGACCTTTCCGACGCCGGACTACGGCCCGCCACGGCCGCATCCCACGGCCGGAGCCGTGGCCATCGGGGCGCGCGATTACCTGATTGCCTTCAATGTCGAACTTGAAACGGACGCGCTGGACATTGCCCGGTCTATCGCGCGGGAACTGCGGGCAGCGCAGGGCGGCCTGCCAGGGGTCAAGGCGCTGGGGTTGCACCTGGCTTCCCGTGGTACGGTACAGGTTTCCTGCAACCTGACCGACGTGCGCCGGACACACCCGGCAGATGTATTTCACGCGGTCGTGGCGGCGGCGAAACGCCATGGGGTTCGGGTTGGGCGGCCGGAATTGGTTGGTCTCGTACCGACGCCGGATTCCACCCTCGGATTTGATGCGGCTACACAAGCGAGCCTGTTTCCCGACGAAAAAATCCTCAGTCGTCGCTTACGGCTCGAATGAACGGACGCCTTATCCGCAAGGAGCACCGCTATGACACTACTTGAACGCCTGCGTCAGCGGGCCGCGCAGTTGTCCAGGCATATTGTTCTGCCGGAAGGGGAGGACCCGCGCACGCTGCGCGCGGCCGTGATGTGCCAGGAACAGGGAATGGCACGGGTGACGTTGCTGGGTGACGCCGCGCGTATTCGTGAGCAGGCCCAGGCGCTGGGGATTGACCCGGACCGCTTTCCCATCGTCGAACCAGCCACGGCCCCGGAGCACGAAACCTTCGCCCAAGCTTTTTATGAGCGCCGCAAAGCCAAGGGCTTGTCTCTGGAACAGGCCCGCGAAGTGATGTGTGACCCCCTTTACTTCGGGAACATGATGGTGCAGACGGGACGTGCCGACGGTTCCGTGGCCGGGGCTACGCATTCGACGGCCAAAACCGTACGGGCGGCGCTTCAGGTCATCGGTCTGGCGCCGGGCTTCAACATCGTTTCCAGCTTCATGCTCGTCACGGTACAGGACCCGTCCTTTGGTGCTGACGGAAACTTTCTGTTTGCGGACTGCGCGATTGTCATCGAACCATCCGCGGCTGAACTCGCCGACATTGCGCTGGCCGCAGCGGAAAACTGCCGTACCTTTCTGGGCGTCGAGCCAAAGATTGCCATGCTGTCGTTTTCCACGCGGCGCAGTGCCGAGCATCCGCTCGTGGACAAGGTGGCAGCGGCTGTGCGGCTGGTGGCGGCGCGGCGTCCCGAACTGCTCGTGGATGGTGAAATGCAGGCCGATGCCGCTATCGTGCCCGTCGTCGGGGCGCGCAAAGCGCCTGGCAGCCCGGTGGCCGGTTACGCCAACGTGCTGATTTTTCCCAGTCTGGAAGCGGCCAACATTGCCTACAAGCTGGTCGAACGCCTGGGCCGGGCGACAGCCATCGGGCCGATTTTGCAGGGGTTGGCCAAGCCAGCCAACGACCTTTCCCGTGGCTGTGATGCCAGCGACATCGTGGACGCCATTGCCCTGACGGCACTCCAGGCGGCGCAGACCCCGGCTGCCGAATAGCCTTTGCAGGCGGCGATTGACCCCAAAAATATGAGACAGGGTTTGACATTGCCTTCACCCTGATGATAGAAGGCTGGCACTTCCGGCTGAGCTTTTCGAGCGTTTTGCGTACTCCGCCCTGATCTGTTCTCGCAGGTTGATGCGTTCGGAGGCTCACCACCATTCAAGTTGGGACTTTTCAGGAGATGCCATGACGTCATGCCTTGGTCTTTGGCGCGTATCCGCATTCTGTGCGTTGACGCTATGCGGAACGGTCGTCGCGGTTGCGCAGTCGCCAGCGCCTCTGGTGTCCACTCCAACAACGTCGGGGCGCGCCCTCATTGCGGCTGCGGAGCGTCATTTCAAACGCGGTGAAGAAGCCTTCCGCAACGGTCAGTTTGAAGACGCCAGGCAGTGTTTTGCGCAGGCCAGGGCCGTTCTTGAACAGGCTCCAGCCGAGTTGCGCGCCGGACAGGATGTGCAGGCTTACGCTTTTGAACTCCAGGGACGCATTGAACTGCTGCACACCGGTTTGCGACAGGCGGCGCTGGCAGCCGGTCAGGGGACTTACCGCGACGAACTGGCGGCCCTGGACATCAGCCGCATCAGCGCCCGTCCGATGGGTGAGCTGGATATGTCGAACTTCGACTTCAGGTTCACGGTGACGGCGCAGGTGTATCAGTTTATGAACTTCTACACGGCTGGGCGGGGCCGCATCACGATGGAGCGTGGGTTGATCCGCTCCGGGCGCTACCGCGAGATGGCCGAGCGCATTTTTGCCGAAGAAGGTGTTCCGAAAGACCTCATCTGGCTGGCCCAGGTCGAATCGGTGTGGCAGCCACGGGCGTTGTCCTTTGCCAAGGCGCGCGGTATCTGGCAGTTCATTCCGGGGACTGGCACGCGCTTTGGACTGCGGCAGGATGCCTACATGGATGAGCGCGTGGCGCCGGAAGCTTCCACCCGCGCTGCGGCCCGCTACCTGAAGTTTCTGCACAACTACTTTGCCGGCGACTGGCTGCTGGCCATGGCGGCCTACAACTGCGGTGAGCGCAATGTCGAGCGCGCCATCGAGCGGTGCGGCTATGCCGACTTCTGGGAATTGCATCAGCGCGGACTGCTGCCCCGTGAGACACAGAACTATGTTCCGGCCATTCTGGCCGTCATCGCCATTGCCAAAAATCACAGGCAATACGGCTTTGATGTGACACCGGAGCCGCCGATGCAGTACGAAACGTTCCCGCTCGATTCGCCAACCTCGCTGGTTGTGGCGGCCGACCTGCTCCAGGTTCCGGTCAGTGAGCTTTCGACCCTCAATCCTGAGCTGCACCGGGCGCTGGCCCCGGCAGGCTTCAGCCTCAAGCTTCCGGTGGGCACCCGCGAGCGCTTTGCCGTGGCCTATGCGGCGCTGACACCCCAGGACCGTCTGGGCGCGGCTGTGACGCCCACCCTGGCTGAAAGCCGGCCGGCCGTCGCCCCACGTTACACCACGCGCAATGCGCGCACGACGGGACGCCGCTACCGGACCCGTTACTGACAGCGTGCTACGGTTGCCCCGCTGGGCACGCCGTTCGGATGACCTCCCACCTGCCGTCTGTGGCGTTGTGGCTGCCGCGGGCGGCAGATTGGCTTGACCGCGCCTATGAATCATCCGTCCTCGCCTGCCGGGCGGCTTCTGGTTGCACTGGACACGGCCGACCGCGCCGTGGCCGAGCAGCTCATGCGGGAGGTCGCTCCCTATGTCGGAGGCTTCAAGATTGGCAAGACGCTGTTTACGGCGGCCGGTCCACCCGTTGTGGCAGCGGCGCTGGCGACCGGCGCACGTGTCTTTCTGGACCTGAAGTTTCATGACATTCCCCACACGGTGGCCGGTGCGGTGGCGGCGGTGATGCAGCTCGGCGTACACCTGTGCACCGTACACACGCTGGGCGGACGGGCGATGCTGCAAGCGGCCGTCGAGCCACTGGCTGCACTACCGCCGGGCAGCCGGCGGCCGACCATTCTGGGCGTGACCCTGCTGACGAGCGCCGATCAGGCGACACTCGATGAGATTGGGCTGGCTGGAACACCGGAGGAGGTTGTTCTCCGTCTGGCGCGTCTGGCCGTGGACTGCGGGCTGGGGGGCGTGGTGTGTTCGCCCCAGGAAGTCGCGGCAGTGCGGCGTCTCGTGCCCAAGGATTTCGCCATTGTGACGCCGGGCATCCGTCTGCCGGATGCCATCCCGGACGACCAGCGGCGGGTGCTGACGCCCCGCGCGGCGTTGGCGGCCGGGGCTACCTACCTTGTGGTGGGGCGTCCGATTACGGCGGCGACTGACCCGGCGGCCGCCGCGCAGCGCATCGTGGAAGACCTGGCTGCACTCTGAAATCTGCCCGGTAACGGTGGAGCAGCGGGCCGGAATGGCCGGCTTTTTTCATTTGGACCGCTTTTCTTCTCACACCTCGGAAGACAATTGACTATGTTGGAAGCAGGTCTCCTGACTGCTTTCCATCCGAGGTTTCTGCCATGCCACTGCTGCCAATGATGCCGGGCTGGGTTGTGTTCCTTCAGGACGCGCCAGGTTTCAATCAGTTGCCTTTGCCCATGCGCATCACCTTTACGGTCGTTGCCATCGGCACCATGTACGCCATCTGGGTGTTTGTCTTTCGGGATTTGATCCGTCAGGCCACCCGGATTGAAGCCCGTGATATAAAGCGGTTGGCACATCTGGCCGAATCCCACCAACTCGGTGTGGCCATTGACCAACCGGTGGTTCTGGATCGGCTGAATATCGCGGATACGGATGAATCAGAACGGGCGTACAGCGCCGTTCAACTCTACGAGCAGGGGCTTGTTCTGGCCAGCCTGCACCACCAGGGTTGGCAGTCGGAAGTGGTCGTCCGTTATGCCAACCTGGAAGCGGTACGAAGCTACTCCGAACGGCAGTTGACAGGCTTTCGGGCAGCCATTCTGGGGCCGTTGGCCTATCTCGTTCAGAAAAAACGGCACTACCTTGGCCTGCTGATACGAAATCAGGATGGCACCGTCCAAACGGTATTACTTCAGGGGAGACGAAACGTAACCGAAAAGCTCGGCGCTGCGATTGATTCGGCGCGGTGTGCTGCAAAATCATCCCCACTCACCCCGGAAACAACATTGTCGGTGGCTGGTTAGGGGTAATTCAGAGAAAAAGTATTTCCCTTTTTTGAGTTATTTCGTCTATAAACGGCCTGGCACTTTCAAGACATTTCGTCCACTTGAAAGCATTACCGAGATAACTCGAAAAAAGGGGAAGTGTAAAAGCTATGGCAAACACAAAGCAAAACTCAGCCCAGAGTGAAGTGAAGAAGCGCCGCGGAAGAGTGGCACAAAGTATCACGATACCGGTCAGTCGCCAGACGATGGCCGTTCTTGAAACTTATGTCATGCTCGGCCAGGCAACCTCGGCAAGTGCCGTTGCCGGGAAACTTCTGGCGCGCGCGGCTGAAGATTTGCGGGAAAATCTGGCACGCCAATTGAGCAGTAACCTCGGACGTGAGCAAAAGGGTGAAGCCAAAGAGTGAAGCCCGGCCTGAATCATCTCCTGTCCTTCCGGGGAGCCTGACCGGAAACGGTGCGGTTCCCACGCCCCAACCCCGATAGCCGGAGAGAACATGGCAGGATCGCCCCGTCAGGCATCCTGCCATCGGCGGCTCACTCCACTGCCGGCCGTGTTTCCTGGTGGCATGGCGGATTTTCCCCCGCAAAAACACGCTTGATTTCCCGGACGGTATCAAGCCTTCGGTTTCTGACTGGCAGGTTCTTTCCCCCAGGGACGCTGCCTGAAACGGGTTGCCCGCTGGCGCTTTGAAGCCCGGACGTGGTGCTTTCCCGCCTTTTTCGCCAGGGCAGAAGCATGGAAAATGCACCAGTGTCGTTTTCGGTACGAACAACCCCCGCCCATCGGCGCATAATCCAAGGGTATTGGCAGCAGGACATCCTCTGGCTATCCGGTTACGTCCTCATCAGGTAGCCAGCCCCACACTGACCTTACAACCAGGAACTCACTGTATGTTCGAGCGATATACCGAAAAGGCCCGGCGGGTCGTCTTCTTCGCCCGGTACGAGGCCGGGCAGTTTGGCGCGCCCGCCATTGATGCCGAGCACCTGTTACTGGGCTTGATGCGCGAAGACAAGGCACTGGCCAACCGGTTCTTTCTCAAGGCGCACCTGACGCTGGACGGGGTGCGCCGTGACATCGAAGCGCGCACGGTGCGGCGGGAACGGACGACGGTGGCGATGGACCTGCCCCTGTCGCCGGAAGCCAAGCGGATTCTTGTCCATGCGGCGGAAGAGGCCGAGCGGATGAACCTGCGTGCCATTGGCACCGAGCACCTGTTGCTGGCACTGCTCCGCGAGGAAAACACCCTGGCGGCGCGTATCCTGTATGAACATGGCCTGCGGCCGCAGGCCATCCGGGAGGAAATCCTGCGGACCCTCTCGCCCGCGCCCAGCACAACGCCCTCCAGCGGCAGCAAGAAAGAATCCTCCGGGATTGCCGAATACAGCCGCGATCTGACCGAGATGGCGGCGCGGCGGATGCTTGATCCCCTCATCGGACGGCAGACCGAAATCGAACGGGTCATTCAGATTCTCTGCCGGCGCAACAAGAACAACCCGCTGCTCATTGGGGAGCCGGGCGTGGGCAAAACCGCCATTGTCGAGGGGCTGGCCGAGCGGATTGTGAACGGTGAGGTTCCACGTTTTCTGGCGGACAAGCGTATCGTCGCCCTTGACCTCAGCTTGGTCGTGGCCGGAACGAAGTACCGCGGGCAGTTTGAGGAACGCCTCAAAAACATCATGCGGGAGCTGGCCGAGGCCAAGAACGTCATCGTCTTCATTGACGAAATCCATACGCTCGTCGGCGCGGGTTCGGCTGAAGGCTCCCTCGACGCGGCCAACATCATGAAGCCGGCGCTGTCGCGCGGGGAAATCCAGTGCATTGGCGCCACAACGCCTGCCGATTTCCGCCGGAGCATCGAAAAAGACCGCTCACTGGAGCGCCGCTTCCAGTCGGTTCCGGTCGCGCCGCCCACCGAGGAGGAAGCCCTGGCCATCCTCACCGGTCTGAAGGAAAAGTATGAAGACTTCCACGGCGTAACCTACACTGCTGAAGCCCTGTCCACGGCCGTTCACCAGTCAAACCGCTACATCGTGGATCGTTTCCTGCCGGACAAAGCGATTGACATCATTGATGAGGCCGGCACCCAGGTCAAACTGCGCGCTGCGCAGCAGGTCACCCCGGCGCCGGTCTCACCAGCGCCCCGCCGCACGAGTTACTTCACCAGTTTTGGCAGCGAGTTGCCGCCGTCCCTGGAGACCCCACCCCCGCCGCTGTCCACTCCTGTGGTGACACGCGCCGACATCGAGGAAGTCATTGCCCGCTGGACGGGGATTCCCGTGTCGGCCCTGAAGGAAGATGAAGTCCAGAAGCTGTTGCGTCTGGAAGATGAGCTGCACCGGCGGGTCATCAGCCAGGACCGCGCGATTTCGGCCCTGGCCCGGGCCATCCGCCGTTCCCGCGCCGGCGTCCGCAGCCCGAAACGGCCTGTCGGAAGCTTTCTCTTTCTCGGCCCGACCGGCGTTGGGAAAACCGAATCGGCCCGCACCCTGGCCGAACTGCTCTTTGGCAGCGAGCGGGCGCTGATCCGGTTCGACATGTCGGAATACATGGAAAAACACGCCGTAGCCAAACTCATCGGCTCACCGCCCGGTTATGTGGGCCACGAGGAAGGCGGGCAGTTGACCGAGCAGGTACGGCGGCATCCCTACTCCGTGCTGCTGTTTGACGAAATCGAAAAAGCCCACCCTGACCTGTTCAATCTCCTGTTGCAGGTTCTGGAAGACGGACAACTCACGGACAGTCTGGGCACGACGGTCAACTTCAAGAACTGCATCATCATTCTGACCTCAAACATCGGCGCCCGCCACATCCAGAAACGGGGACGGCTCGGTTTTCATCCCGGCAGTGTCCCGGACGATGAAGCCGCGGTGATGAATGCCGTCCGGCAGACCTTCAGCCCGGAGTTCATCAACCGGCTGGACGACATCATCCTCTTTGAGCCGCTTGTCGAAGCCGATCTGGAAGCCATTGTGGCCCTGTTGCTGGCCCATCTCAACGAGACGTTGAGTTTCCGGGGGCTGTCCCTGTCGGCCACGCCGGAAGTGCTGGCCTGGATCGTGCAGCAGACGGCGCATGAGCGCCAGTATGGCGCGCGTCCTCTCCGGCGTGCCATCCAGCGGTTCATTGAGGACCCACTGTCGGATGCCGTCATCCGTGGCGACTTCAAGGATGCCACGCACATCGAGGTGTTCATCGAAAACGGTCAGATTCAGTTCCGCGCCCTGACGCCGGAACCAACCGAAGCCCTAGCAACTTCCTAGTTCCCCGTTTCCAGTTCCGGACCTTGCTTCTGACGGCGTTGCGTCCACGTGGCGCGACGCCGTTGCTGTTTCTTGACCGGACGGCATCCGGGAACTAGACTGCCTGACATTATGTGCGCTTTCGCACACTTTTCTTCGAGGACATCGTTACATGGCGTTTCACATCACTGCGGATGGGAAGAAGCTCGTCACGCTGATCCCTGGTGACGGGATTGGGCCGGAATGTGTTGAGGCAACCCGGCGCATCATCGAGGCCGCCGGGGCGGCTGTGGCCTGGGAGGAGCGGGCGGCCGGGGCAAGTGTCTTTCAGCAGGGCGTGCCCTCCGGCGTTCTGCCTGAAACCATTGAATCCATCACCAAAACGCGCGTCGTTCTGAAAGGGCCGCTCGAAACACCGGTTGGCTTCGGTGAAAAGAGCGCCAACGTGACGCTGCGCAAGCTGTTTGAGACCTACGGCAACATCCGTCCGGTACGCGAGATGCCCGGCGTGCCGACCCCCTTCACCGGGCGGCGGCTGGACATGGTGGTGGTGCGGGAAAACGTGGAGGACCTGTATGCCGGGATTGAACACATGCAGACGCCCGGCGTCGCCCAGTGTCTGAAGCTCATTTCCCGCAAGGGATGCGAGAAGATCGTACGTCTGGCTTTCGAGTTTGCCCGCTCCGAGGGACGCACGAAAGTCCACTGTGCGACAAAATCGAACATCATGAAGCAGACCGAAGGGATGCTCAAACGTACCTTCGAGGCCATTGCGCCGGAGTATCCCGACATCGAGGCCAACCACATCATCATTGACAACTGCGCCCACCAGCTTGTGAAGCGCCCGGAGCAGTTCGATGTCATCGTCACCACGAACATGAACGGCGACATCATCAGTGACCTGACTTCCGGTTTGATTGGTGGGTTGGGCTTTGCGCCTTCCGCCAACATCGGAAGTGAAGTCGCCATCTTCGAGGCCGTCCACGGCTCAGCGCCCAAGTATGCCGGGAAAGATGTCATCAACCCGACGGCGGTGCTGATGTCCGGGGTGATGATGCTGCGCCATCTGGGCGAGTTCGAGGCGGCGGCCAAAATCGAAAACGCCCTGCTCGTGACGCTGGAACAGGGCATTCTGACCCGGGATGTCGTGGGCGATGCCAAAGCTGTCGGCACGCGGGCCTTTACGGACACCATCATCGGCAATCTGGGCAGGCAGTCCGAAAACTGGCGGGTGCGTGAATACAAGCCGATTGTGCTGCCTGACTTCCCGAAGGCCCCGGATGTGGTCAAGGCTGAAGTGCGGCGGACGATTGGCGCGGACATTTTTGTTGAGACGGGCCAGTTGCCGGAACAGCTTGGGCCGGCGCTTGAAGCCATTGCCGAAGGAAGCGCCCTCAAGCTCAAGATGATTTCCAACCGTGGGACAAAGGTCTATCCCTCGGTTGGGGCGATGACGGATTGCGTTGACCACTACCGCTGCCGCTTCATTGCGCGGGATGCCGCCGGCGATCTGAACGACGCTCAGATTCTCGATCTGGTACAGCGCATCGGCAGCCAGTATCGCTGGATGCACATCGAGAAGCTGCCGGAGTTTGATGGCGAAGCCGGCTACACCAAAGCCCAAGGGGAAGACTGAGCCGCGGTGGTTTGAACTCCGGGCCTGAAAGCTGATGTCCCGGAAGGGAAGTTCCGGTGGGGGATGCGCGCCGGGCGGCGCGTGTCCCCCGCTTTGTTGGCCGGATGTTGCTCAATGGCGCAACGGCTGCCTGTGCCCTGTGTCGGGCTGGGAAAAAACACAGCCGGAGCTTGCTTTGGTTTGGCTTGGAGTATAAAGACGCACCTGCCGGGCAGGTGTTTCCCTTCCGGGATTTCAGCCGGCCCTGACCCGTACTGCGCCACAGCCTTCCACGTCCAGCGTAAAAAGGATGCCTTATGCCCCATTCAACAATCCTGGCGGCTACTTTTGTTGCCGCAATCGGAGCGAGTTTGGCCTGTTCCACAGGAAGCCAGCCGACTCCCCCACCTGCCAAGCCGACAACGCCAGCCCCAGCGCCGTCAGCCGCACCGCCGGCGGCTTCAGGTACGAAACCGGCGCCACCCCCGAACGCCCAGAAAAAAGAACTGCCCAGGGAGAAGCGGGTCGCACCACCCGCCGACTGGGAAACCATGTATGACCCGGTGCGCGGCTATTCGTTTGAAGTTCCCAAGGGTACGACGGAAGATCACAACGAGGGCAAGGACGGCGTTGATGTCTATATCGGCACGACGCCCAAACCTTCGGAACTGACCATCCTGGTTGTGGCTTTCAAGGACAAGCGGCTCACAATAAATGACCTGTTCAAGACTTCCGAGGACATTCTCAAAGAGCTTGGCTTCCTGCTCTCACACGGCAAGGAAGAGATGCTCTCCGATGACTACGGTTTGGCCCTGGGCAACCTGACAGACAAGGATGGCAAGAAGTACAAGGTGAAGATTCTCGTCGCAACCGACGTCACGGACAACTACATCATGGTTGTCGGCACGACGGAGGATGAGTTCAAAGCCCACGAGCAGGAGATTGACCAGATTTGGGGCAGCTTCACCATGTACAGCGGTGGGGCGAGCGGTAACAGCTAACGGATCACCCCCCTACACTGGACCACCTGCCGGCTCCACCATGCCGCCGGGGACATGCGCCGGTTGCATGCGCAGGTTCCCGGCGCTGTCGTTTGTCCATGTTCCTCTTCACACCGCCGACGGCGGAGCAGTTGAAAACCTTTCTGGAAAGCCAGACCCGGCAGCCCCTGACCTATACGGCCGAGGGAGCCACGCGCCTGGCCGCCGCCTTGCCGGACGGCTACACGGTTGACCACAGGCGCGTTGCGCTTGGCTCTGGCGAAACCGTCTTCCGGCGGGCCTGTGCCGCCCTGCGCCGGTGGGAGATGTTCAACCTGGGCTGGCTCACCTGCCACCCCCGCGCTACGCCAATCGAAGCCGGACAGGTGGTGGCGATTGTGCCGTGGCACTTCGGGTTCTGGTCACTCAATGCCTGCCGGATTGTCTATGTCATTGCTGAGGAACGCCGGTTCGGATTTGGCTACGGAACGTTGCCGGCCCATGTCGAATCCGGGGAAGAGCGGTTTCTCATCGAGTGGGAGGCTTCCACGGACACCGTGGCGTATGACATTCTGGCCTTTTCGCGTCCGGCGCATCCGCTCACCCAACTGGCGTATCCGGTGACACGGCTGTTTCAGTGGCGCTTTGCCGCCGATTCCGGCCGGGCCATGCGCCGGGCCGTAGTGGCCGGGGAAGGCATACCGGAGGGGTGACGGATGCGTTTGCGGGCCGGGACCACATGCAGGATGCCTGATGATGAAGCAACCAATGCGCGTGATGTTGGGGATGGTGAGTCTGGCGCTGGCCGGGGTGGTGCTGGCCGCGCCGTCGGTGCAGGGGCCGTCGGGCCCCATCCGTTTTGCTGAAGGACGTTATGAACTGGGCCGGCGCACCCGCGCCCTTGAACGCGCCTGGATGCAGTGCCGCGACCCGGAGCGGCGCGCGGCGGCGATTCCACGGGTGCAAACGGCCGTGCTGGGCTTTTTTTCGGGCAATACCGGCGCCGTTGCCCAGGCGCTCGATGAAACGGCGGCGGCATTGGGCAACCAGCCCATGGAGGCTGCCGACCGCTGGGCTGGGGCCTTGTCCGTCACGCCGGCGCGGGCGTTGCTCGACCTGCGGGAAACAGCCTGTGACGTCGTCATCAACACGCTCTACGAGGTCACTGCGCCGCGTCCCGAACTGGTGCTGCAACTGCGGGTTGGCCGGCAGACGACCAACGTCCGGCTTGCGGCCCGGACGGCCCTGCCGCACCGGGTACGTGTGACCTGCGAACCGGCACGGCAGGAAGCGGATACGGCGCTCGACATCGTGGTGGGAACGCCGGACGCGCCGGCACGCCGGAGCTGGCGTGTCGGACTCAGCCGGGCGCGCGACCTCGACCGGCGGCTGGCCGCCTTGCAGGCCGCTGCGGCCGAGTTGACGAAAACACCCCCGCCTGACGCGCTGGATGTGGACCTGGCCACGCTCTCCAGCCGGCTGGCGATGCTCAAGTCCATGCGCGAAAGCGCCCCGGCCGAGACCGATGTGCCCGGCGTCCGGCTGTTGCAGGATACCGAAGCCATGGTGCAGCAGCTTCGCGCCAAACCGGCGGCCTCGACGCTGGCCGGGCGACAGGGCGAGCTGTTCCTGAGCGTCCCGACGGCCAAGGGACCCCTTCCGGTACGCGCCCTGGCCGCGCCGGAAGCGCCCGTCGTGGTCGTGGCCTTTCACGGAGCGGGCGGCAGCGAAAACATGTTTTTTGACAGCTACGGCGACGGCGAAATCGTCCGCCTGTGCCGCGCGCGGGGCTGGGGACTGATCTGCCCACGGGTGACGAGTCCGCTGGATGACTACGGTCCCGTCATCGAGCGGCTGCCGGCGCTGGTGGCCCCCAGGGCGACGCGCCTGTTCATCGTCGGCCACTCGCTCGGCGCAGCAACGACGTTGGCGGTGGCCGCCAGGTACGCCGACCGCCTGGCCGGCATTGCACCCATTTCCGGCCGTGCCCCTGGCAGCCTGTCCGCCCTCAAAGCCGTGCCGGCCTTTGTTTCTGCCGGGACAAAGGACTTCTCACGTTCGGGTTCCGAGCAGCTTGCCGAACGCCTCCGGGCGCAGGGAACACCTACAACGTTCAAGCTCTACGAAGCCGAACACCTGCTCGTCGTGCCCGATGCGCTGCCGGATATTTTTGCCTGGATGGATGCGCTGGTGCGCGGTCAGCGCCAAAGCTGACTCCGGGCGAAGGCGGCTTCGGCTCAGGCCGTCGCGGACGGCAGTCCGAAGTCTTCAGCCACAGCCGCGGCCGCCAGCTTGCCCGACAGCAGGACCAGCGGAATCCCGCCGCCGGGATGCGTTCCGCCGCCGGCAAAATAGAGTCCCTGGGCTTCCTGTGCCCGAATCGGCGGACGCCAGAAGGCATTGCGCAGGCTGTTGGAGGACAGCCCGTAAATGGCGCCGCGATGGGCGTTGAACCAGCCGGCAAACCGCTTGGGTGTCAGCCTTTCTTCGACCACGATGCTTTCCGAAAGCCCGGTCAGTCCCAGAGCTTCCAGCCGCGCCACAATGTGGTGCCGGTATGCGGAGGCAATGTCGTCCCAGTCATAAGCTTCACAGACGGCCGGGGCATTGACCATGACGAACAGGTTTTCACCTCCGGGCGGGGCCTGGGTTGGGTCCGTACGGCTTGTGGCGCAGACGTAAATCGTCGGGTCCCGGGGCGGCGTCAGGGTGTCGAAAATTTCGCTGAACTCCCTGGGATAGTCGCCCGAAAAGAAGATGTTGTGGTGGGCCAGCGTGTCGAAACGGCGGCGTGTGCCGAGCAGCAGGATGAAGCCCGAACAGGATGGCTCGATGCGCGCCAGCCGCCGGTCATCATAGGTGCGCCGCCGCAGTCCGGGAAGCAGTCTGGCGTAGGTGTAGAGCGAGTCAGCATTCGATACCACGACCTCGGCCGCCAGAAAGGTGTTGTCTTCAAGGCGTACCCCCTGGACGCGCCCGCCTTCCACGACGATTTCGGCCACGGGGGCATTCGTCTGGATGGTGACGCCCCGCGCCGCCGCCACCTGAAGCAGGGCTTCGGCAATGCGGTACAGCCCGCCGGCGACGTACCACGCGCCGAAGGCAAACTCGACGTAGGGAATCAGGCAAAACGTCGCCTGTGCGCGGTAGGGCGAGGAGCCGTTGTAGGTGGCATAACGGTTGAACAACTGCCGCAGGTAGGGGCTGGAAAAGAATTCCGTCGTGCGGTCGGCAACGGTTTTGAGCGTGGCCAGGCGTGGCAGCTGCCGCAGAAGCTGGCGGTCAAGGCGTTGCCAGAGCTGGCGCCAGTTGCGAAAGTCACTGAACAGAAACACCGGCGCGGTGGCCGTGTAAAGGTCAGCGCCGTAGCTCAGGAAGCGAAAAAAAGCGGCTTCATCTTCCGGGGCGATGCGGCGCAGTGCCGCGACCGTTTTGGAAAGATCGGCCGAAAGATCGAGTTGCGCCCCATCGGGCCAGCGGTAGCGGCAAATCGGGTCAAGTGGCTGAAGCGTGAGGTAATCGTCAAGGCAGGCGCCGGCGGCCGCGAAGGTGTCGCGGAGGATGTCCGGCATCGTGACGAGCGAGGGGCCCGTATCGAACGTGTAGCCATCCGCCACGATACGGTTGAGCTTGCCGCCCACCGTCGGATTTTTTTCCAGAAGCGTCACCTGAAAACCGCTCGCGGCGAGGTGCAGCGCCGCTGAAAGGCCGCCGAGTCCGGCACCGACGATGATGACGCGCTTGGCCTTCATGACAACGCTGCTCCCCGGATGCGGCTTCAGTCCTGACGACGGCCGTCCTGACTACGGCTGCCGGCGGCGCGAAGCGTCCAGAACCTGAACCGCTGGAGAACGTTCCGGCGCGAGCGGTTCCATCTGCACCAGATGCATGGGCGGCATGCGTACCAGAGCGTGGGCGGCATGCTCGGCCATGTGTTCGCGGATGTAGTCGAGCAGGGCCATCATGTTCTGGTGCATTTCCTCCATCCGGTCGCGCATCCCCAGAATGACCTGAACGCCAGCCAGATTGACGCCCATCTCGCGGGTGAGGTTGAGAATGCACTTGAGGCGTTCGAGGTCGGCGTCGGTGTAATAGCGGGTGTTGCGCGCCGAGCGCGAAGGGATCAGCAGCCCCTCCCGCTCGTACATGCGGAGCGTCTGCTCGTGGATGCCAAAGGTTTCAGCGACCACACCAATCGAGTATCGGCGTGTTTTGGTCTGCTTCCGGTCGCGTGTCGTCATGGCTTTGTCCTGCACAGGTGACGTCACTCGACGCCGAGTGACTTGCGTGGGTTTTCCGGGTTCAGGCGCTCGTACTGGCGCAGCAGTTCCTTGGTTTCTTCGCTGATGATCGCCGGCAGGACGATTTTGACTTCCACAAACTGGTCGCCGCGCTGTCCGGGACTGCGCAGCACCGGGAAGCCCTTTTCACGGAGGCGGAACTTCTGCCCGGATTGTGTTCCGGGTGGAATGCGCAACTGCGCCTTGCCCCCAACCGTCGGGACTTCGATTCTGGCGCCCAGCGCCGCTTCCGGCACGGTGATCGGCACGGTGCAGTAAATGTTGTCCCCCTTGCGCGTGAAGAAGGGATGTGACCCGACGTTGGTCACCAGGTAGAGGTCGCCGGGCGGCCCGCCATTGACGCCGGGGTAGCCTTTGCCGGCAATGCGCACCTTTGAACCGTTGTCCACACCGGCCGGAATGCGGGCCGTGATGGTTTCAGCCGGGCGCCCGGCCATGGGCGGCAGCGCGACTTTGACCGTTGTGCCTTCCATGGCCTGCTCGAAGGTAATCGAGACGGTCTGTTCGATGTCACGTCCGGCCTGCGGGAAAGGACTCCGGCCGGTGGCGCGGCCGCCGCCGAACATCTCGGCAAAGATGTCCCGGAACGAGGCTCCGCCGGTGGCGCTGCCAAAGTCGAACGTCGAGAAGTCGAAGGGCATGCCGCCCCCGTCCGCCCCACGTCTGGCTGCCTCGGCATGGGCTTCGGTGTACACGCCGAACCGGTCATACACCTTGCGCTTTTCTTCGTCGCCCAGCACGTCGAACGCCTCGGAGATGCTTTTGAATTTTTCCTCGGCAGCCTTGTCACCCGGGTTGACATCCGGGTGATACTTGCGCGCCAGCCGACGGTAAGCCTTCTTGATTTCTTCGGCCGAAGCGGTTTTGGGAACGCCGAGCGTCGCGTAATAGTCCTGCTTCGCCATGGTCGCCTCCGTGACCACACTTGAAGAACCGGGCCGCGCCGCCGGGACCGTGCATCCCTGCCGCACCTGGCGTCGGGAGGGGCGGCCCCGGCCCCGGCGCGCGGGTCCCTACCGCTTGTCATCCACGTCCACGTATTCCGCGTCAATGACGTTGTCATCGCCCTTGCCGGGTTCGGTGCCGCTGGCCCCGGCGCCAGCCGCGCGGCTGCCGGCGGCGTCTTTGTACATGGCTTCCGAAACCTTGTACGTCGCCTTGGTCAGGCGGTCATACAGGCTGTTGAGTTCGGAAAGCGATGCGGTTTCGAGTTTCGATTTGGCCTCGGACAGAACCCCCTCGATTTCGGAAAGCGTTGCCGCTTCGATTTTCTCGCGGTTGTCGGCAATGAGCTTCTCGGTCGAGTAAATCAGGGAGTCGAGCTTGTTCTTGGTTTCGATGCGCTCGCGCAGTTCGCGGTCCTTGGCGGCGTTGGACTCGGCTTCGCGCACCATCCGGTCAATGTCTTCCTTGCTCAGACCCGAACCGGAGGTGACGGTAATCTTCTGTTCGCGGCCCGTCCCAAGGTCCTTGGCCGTGACGTTGACGATGCCGTTGGCGTCAATGTCGAAGGTGACTTCGATTTGCGGCACACCACGCGGCGCCGGGGGAATGTCCACCAGACGGAACATGCCGAGCGTCCGGTTGTCGCGGGCCATGGGGCGTTCGCCCTGGAGGACGTGGACTTCGACCGACGTCTGGTTGTCGCTGGCTGTCGAGAAGATTTCGCTCTTGCGCGTCGGGATCGTCGTGTTGCGCGGGATCATGACGGTGTTGACGCCGCCGAGCGTTTCGATCCCCAGGCTGAGCGGTGTGACATCGAGCAGGAGCAGGTCCTTGACATCGCCGGCCAGCACCCCGGCCTGGACGGCCGCCCCGATGGCCACAACCTCATCCGGGTTGACCGAACGGTTCGGCTCCTTGCCGAAGAACTCCTTGACCATCTGCTGCACCTTGGGAATGCGCGTCGAGCCGCCCACCAGAATCACTTCGTCAATCTGGGAGGGCTTCAGCCCGGCATCTTCAAGCGCCTTGCGGCAGGGTTCGAGCGTCCGCTGGAGGATATGGTCAACGAGTTGCTCGAACTTCGCCCGCGTCAGCTTCATCACCAGGTGCTTGGGCCCGGAGGCGTCCGCCGTGATGAAGGGCAGGTTGATTTCGGTCTCCATCGCCGACGACAGCTCGATCTTGGCCTTTTCGGCGGCTTCCTTCAGCCGCTGGAGTGCCATCTTGTCGGCCGTCAGATCAATACCCTGGTCCTTCCTGAACTCGCTGACGATCCAGTTGATCAGGCACTCGTCCACATCGTCGCCGCCGAGGTGCGTGTCGCCATTCGTGGACTTGACTTCGACCACGCCTTCACCGACTTCGAGAATGGAGATGTCGAATGTGCCGCCGCCAAAGTCAAAGACGGCAATGGTCTCATCCTTTTTCTTGTCCAGCCCGTAGGCCAGCGCCGCCGCCGTCGGCTCGTTGACGATCCGCTTGACTTCGAGACCGGCGATCCTGCCGGCATCCTTGGTGGCCTGACGCTGGGCATCGTTGAAGTACGCCGGGACGGTAATCACCGCCTCGGTGACGGGCTGCCCCAGGTAGTCTTCCGCCGCCGTCTTGAGCTTCTGCAAAACCATGGCGGAAATCTCCGGCGGCGCCCACTCTTTCCCGCCACCGACCAGGCGCACGTCGCCGTTCGGACCTTCCATCACCTTGTACGGCACCTGCCTGACCTCGCCTTTGACCTCGTTGAAACGCCGGCCGATGAAGCGTTTGACGGAGTAAAACGTGTTTTCGGGATTGGTGACCGCCTGACGTTTGGCAACCTGTCCCACCAGGCGGCTTCCGTCTTTGGTAAAGGCCACGACGGAAGGCGTCGTCCGCGCCCCTTCCGAGTTCGTGATGACGATCGGCTCGCCGCCTTCCATCACGGCGACCACCGAGTTGGTCGTTCCCAAGTCAATGCCAATGATTTTCCCCATGGCTTTCCTGTTGCACTCCACACAATCGTTGAAATCAGGCTCACCAAACACCGCTGGAGAGCGTCGTGACGCTCACCGGCCGGCATTGGAAGTGTCCTGTGTGGGACTATAAGATTTGAGTATGGTGCTGTCAACTTTTTCTTACTTCAGGATTGTGGATGGCGGCGGCTGGGTTTTCTTGGCGCGCAGCACCACCTGGTCATTGGCCGCCACCAGAAACAGCCGGCGGGCCGTCGTGCTGTTCACCGCCTGCGGGTTGTAACGCAGGCGAAACCAGCGCCGCCGCACTTCATCGGTCAGTACGGCCGCGGCCTGGGCTTCATCCAGCTTGAAGCTGCGCCCGCCCGTGCCCTCGGTCAGCAGCCGGAGGGCCTCGGCCGGCTTCGGGCCGAGCCGTCTGGCGCGGGGCGCGCCGTACGTCCGGTCCTGCGCCTGCATGGCATACACCACCACGTCTGCCGACTGAAGGGCCGCCAGCGCCGCTTCAAACGAGGTTTGGGAGCCTTCGTCATAGCCGTCTGACAGCAGGACAATGACACGCTTGCTGACGGTCGTCGCCGGACGGAAGACATCTTCGGTCACGGCCAGAAGCGCATCGTAGAGGCGTGGCGCGGAGCTTTTGCGGAAGAGCTTGGCTCCGGCGACGAGCTGTGCCGCGTCGTCTGTCAGATCACACAGAATTTCCGGCGCTTTGGCGTAGCCGACAAGCATCAGCCGGTCGCCGGTAAAGAGTTCCCGGATAAGCGAACGCGCCTTCTGCTCCATATCACCGACTTCGACCTGGAACGTGGCCGAGTTGTCAGCCAGAAAGACGATCGTTGCCGCCGATGGGTCCGGCTCGATGCTTTCGATGACCTGCTCCACCCCGGCGTCATACAGGGTCAGATCGGTTGTCGTCAGGCGGGTTGGGGGAGCTTCCGGCGTGGGCACCTGCGCAATGACCGTGAGCGAGAGGTACGGTACCGGGGCGTCTCCAGCCCGCCCCGACTGTCCCCAGACACGCTGGCGGGCGTCCCGGCCCAGCCCCAGTCCGCAGATCAATCCCAGGCCGGCCCGCAGCAGGAACGCGCGCCGGGGCAGCCTTTCCGGCAGAATACCAGGGGCGGGAGTCAGACGGTTTGACGGTTTCACAGGCAGGGCTTCCGGTATTGGCGAAGACTTCGGTATTGGTGGCCGCACCCGGCCGTTTGCTATGCTGGGTATCCGATGTCGGTACGTGCCGTGTCGGATGTCCCCAAACATCCTTTGGCGTAGGCAATAGTAGCACTATGGCACATGCATCAGACGCGACAGACGGGCGCTTGTGGATGGGGGTAGAGTGCGCGGCCACCTTTCTCCGGGGCATTGTCTGTGAAGCGAATGGGGAAGTCGTCACGCAGCGTCAGCGGCCGCTGACCGGGCATGCGCCAGCGGAAGCCGTGGCTGCCGTGCGGGCGCTCATCGCCGAACTGCTGGCGACCGAGTCCGAGCCGGCTTTGTTTGGCGGTGTCGGGCTGGCCTTGCCGGGCAGCCTCAACCGGGCGACGGACCGGTGTGAGTCCAACACGCTCTGGTCGGCCGTGGCGTTGGATGAGCTGCGGCCGTGTGGCACCCTGGGGACAGCCCACCTGGTCTCGCGGGCGACGGCGGCCCTGATGGGCGAATACCGGTGCGGTGTGGCCCGGGGCTGCCAGACGGTGGTCTATGTCGAAGTCGGGTCGGAACTTTCAGCGGCCATGCTCCATGATGGGCGACTCTGGAGCGGGGCAACGGGCATTGCCGGCGCGATTGGCTACGATTCGGTGGATGTGGACGGCGACCTCACCCTGCAGGAACGGGTCGGCGGCGAAGGACTGATTCGGCGGGCCAAGGAGCGGATGTACCGTGACCGTACCTCTTCGCTCTCACGGCGCGGCATCCCGCGTGACCGGGAAATCGGTCTTGAAGACCTGCTCACCATGGCGCGCCTGGGGGACGAGTTGGCGCAGGTCATCATTGCCCGTGCCGGGGTTCACCTGGGCATGGCGGCGGCGCGCCTCATCAACCTGCTCAATCCTGAGTTGCTGATTGTCGGGGGCGAGCTGGTTTCCGCCGGCGAGGTTCTGCTCGCTCCGGTACGTGAGGAAGTCGAGCGCCGGACAGCACCTTCGGCGCTGGCCGTCTGCCGCCTGCTGCCGGCCACGGTTGGCGCGGCGGTGGGGGCTGCCCAGGCGGCCTGTCAGGCCTTGTCCACGGCCGCCGGGCGGTAATCCGGCAGTCCCTAGCGGGCGGTTTCGTCGTCCGCTGCGAGGACATACGCCGCCAGCCGTTTGCCGAAGGCGCGGGGTGGTGTCGGGCCGCTACAGTTGAACACCAGGCCGTCGAGAGGCAGCGCCTGGAGTTGTCCGAAAAGTTGCATGCCGTTGACCCGTACGGGAATCGGCTCGAAGTCGGCCGTGGCGAGCACCTGGTCGAAGAACGCGGCCAGGGTGTCTTCGGCGGTGAAGACGGCGGCAAGCAGGCGTCCGTCGGCATCGGGGGCCAGCACCAACTGGGCCGTGTCGGCGCCGGTTCGTTTCAGGACGAGCACATAGGCATCGTAGTCGCGCAGCAGCCCGATGGGGGTTTCCCCCGTGTCAATCGTTTCCAGGGCGCTTTCGAGTTCCACGATCCGGGCCCACTGGCGCAGGAGCGGGAGGTGTGCCTGCTGATAGTGAACGCCTTCGGGCAGTCCGGGATTGATTTCGACGCCGGCCAGGGTGTCGTCGAGGGCGCCGAAGAGGTTGGCGCCGTCCGTGACGACGCACTGTTGATCGGGAGCGCCCCCGGACTGTTCAGCCCAGGCTTCGACGGCGGCCAGGTCAGTAAACACTTTGATCCAACGTTCGCCGGCGGCATCCACGAAGGTCATCACGGCCGCTTCGCCCTCGGTGCTGATGTACACCGGCACGTGCCAGTCGGGATGTGTCATAAGGCTGCGGAAAAGCGTTGCAGACGACAACCGTCCGGCCAGGTGCTCGCGCACGGCCGTTCGGGCATCAGGCAGAGACATAGGGCAGGTTCTCCACGGATAACGGGTCCTGGCGTCAGGCAGGCGTACATGGCCGGTGCCCAAGGCCGGTGCTGGATACATCTCCAGTGTACTGGATGGTTGGAAAAAGGCGAAACTGCCGGGCAGAGACCCGCGATGGGCGCAACGTGCAAAGCTGTCGTCCGATGCCACCCGGTTGCGCTAGAATTCACGCGCATCGGGCGGCACCATCGGGGTCAATCCACGCCTGATCGCACCCACCATTTTACTGTGACCCGCATGTGGCGTTATGGGGGACTTCTACGCAACCCTGGGCGTGTCCCGTGAGGCTTCGCCAGATGAAATCCGGTCCGCTTTTCGCCGGCTGGCGCGGTTGTATCATCCCGATGTAAGCCAGTTGCCGGATGCGGCCGCGCGCTTTGCGGAAATCACGGCGGCCTACCGGGTGCTGGGCAACCCGGAGTTGCGGGCGCGGTATGACCGGGGCGAGTCGGTTGCGCCGCCACCGCCACGTCCGCGTGAAAGCCGCCGGCGGCGGGCAGCGCGGGCGCGGGCCTACAAGATTCGCATCGAGAGCATCATCAACGACATGCTCGAAGCCGAGCGCCGGGAGGCCGAGTTTCGGGCGGAAGCCGTACTGTTTGTCGTGGTGGGCTGGTTTTCGACGCTGGCGGCCACGGCCGTCCAGCCCTCCCTGCTGTTTGGGCCGGATGATCTCGTTGTGCGGCTTGTCCTGTGGGGCGCCTGCCTGTTCAGCCTGTGGTTTCTGGGGCGGCGGCTGTGGGTGATGCTGGAGCATTACACCTACCGGCAGACCCTGCTTTCCGTGACCGCGCCCTCCGTCCCGGCGCAGCCCTTCAGCCGAAGCGCCGTCGTCGGTCTGCTTCTGGCCGGTTACGCTTCGGCGCTGGTGATCGGATACTGGCTGGGGACGCTTGTCAACCGGCGTCCGAACGCGCTGTTCCCGGTTTTTGATGCCGTCCATGACGGGCTGCTGTTTCCCCCGATCACATTGCTGCTGCTCAGCGCCCTGCACCGCTGGGAACGGGCGCTGCGCCGCGCCTGAAGATGGGTTGGCGATGGGCGGTGGTGGCGGTTGCCAGCCGGTTGCCGGCGGGTGCGCGTCAGTCATGTGCAGGCTGCGGTATGGAGGTCAAATGTGCGAAATGTCACACTGGTGAAACGGAATGCCCCTGGCGCTTTGCTATAGTGGGGGAGCGCGTCGGGTGCCCGCCGGGGTGTCACCTGCGCCTGGCGACTTTGGGATAAACAGGGAAAGGGAGCGTCATGGAAGTTCGTACGTTGGGTGTGTTGACCGGTGGTGGGGATGCCCCCGGACTCAATGCCGCGCTGCGTGCCGTCGTTCGTCGCGCCATGCAGTACGGGATACGGGTGCTGGGCATTCATCAGGGATGGAACGGTCTCATTCACGGGCGGGTTGAGCCACTGACCCGGTATTCCATTTCGGGCATCCTGCCCCGCGGCGGGACGATTCTCGGCACGTCACGGATCAATCCCCTGGAAACCGATGAGGTGGCCGAGCGGGTACGCGCCAACTGGCGCAAGTACGAACTCGATGCGCTGGTGGTCATCGGCGGCGAAGGCACCCTCAGCGCCGCGCTGGACATGCACCGCCGGTATGACTATCCGATTGTCGGCGTGCCAAAGACGATTGACAACGATCTGTGCGGGACGGACATGACCTTTGGCTTCGACACGGCGCTGTCCGTGGCGACCGAGGCCATTGACCGGCTGCACACCACGGCGGAATCCCACGACCGCGTCATGGTGGTCGAAGTCATGGGACGCCATGCCGGATGGATTGCGGCCGGGGCCGGGATTGCCGGCGGGGCGGACATCATCCTCGTCCCGGAGCATCCGTTTCGGATCAGCGAGGTGTGCCAGATTCTCAATCACCGGAAGTCACTGGGGCGGTTTTTTTCCATCATTGTCGTGGCCGAGGATGCCCACCCGCATCCCGACGAAGATTTTCTCACGGCGGAAGAACGGGAGCGGGTTTTTCAGCACACCCGGCTGGGGGGCATCGGGCACCTGCTGGCGCAGAAGATCGAGGAACTGACAGGCATTGAAACGCGGGTGACGGTGCTGGGCTACACGCAGCGCGGCGGCGTACCGACGGCCTATGACCGGTTGCTGGCGACCCGGCTGGGCGTCAAGGCCGTGGATATGGTGCGCGCCGGCGAGTTTGGTTACATGGCGGCGCTGCAGGGCCAGCACATGGTCTCGGTTCCGATTGCGCATGCGGTTTCGTGCATCAAACGCCTGGATGACGAACTCTATGAGACAGCGCGTGTCTTTTTCGGGTAAACTCTGTGTCTCATTTGTGCGACAGAGCCGGGTGGCATGGGCGTTGCGCCTGTGTCATCCGTGACCAGGATGTTTTCAGGCGAGGCCCCGACAACCGATGAAACGCTGCCCAACCTGTGGGACCGAGTACCCGGACAATGCCCAGTTTTGTCCACACGATGGCGCGACTCTGGTTTCCGTGGCGGCTGCCCCGGATGATCCCTTCATTGGGCAGGTGTTGGCCGGGCGGTATGAAGTCCTGTCCAAACTGGGCGAAGGTGGCATGGGGAGCGTCTATGCGGCGCGCCACCGCACCCTGGGGCGGATTGACGCCGTGAAAGTCCTGCGCCCGGAGGCGGCCGATGCCGACGCCGGACGCCGTTTTCTGCGGGAGGCCAAGCTGGCGGCCAGCATCAACCATCCGAACGCCGTCGTCATTCACGATTTCGGACAGACGGAATCCGGGGTGACGTTCCTGGCGATGGAATACATCCAGGGACAGTCGCTGACGAGGCTGTTGCAACGGGAGGGTCCCTTTTCGCCGGCGCGGGTGGTGAACATCATCCGCCAGGTGGCCGGGGCGCTGGATGTGGCCCATCAGTTGGGTGTCATTCACCGCGACCTCAAACCGGACAACATCATGGTTATGGATGGCGACCGGGTGAAGGTCGTGGACTTCGGGATTGCCAAGGCGGTTGGCGGACAGGAAAGCGTCGTGCCGATGACGCAGGTTGGCCTCGTGGTCGGGACGCCGCACTACATGTCGCCGGAGCAGGTGATGGGCAGCCCGCTGGATGCCCGCTCGGATGTGTACTCCCTCGCGCTCGTCGCCTACGAAATGCTGACCGGCGCCCGGGCCTTTGTCGGTGATTCGATGCAGGCCCAGATGGTCGTTCGGCTGTCGGAGCCGCCCCGTCCGATGTCCGTCGCCGCGCCCCAGGTGACTGTTCCGGCGGGTATCGAAGCCGTTGTGCGCCAGGGGTTGGCGCAGCGACCGGCCGACCGGCCGGCTTCGGCCGGGGCTTTTGCCGCACAGCTCGAAAAAGCCCTGGCGGTGATGGAGAGCACCCGGCCGGTGGCCTCTCCGCCGCCGGGCAGTGTACCCACCCAGTATCAGGGGGCAACGGTTTCCACGGCCGGCGCGTCAGCGCCGGTCACGGCACAGCCACCGCGACCGGCGCCCCACGAGGGATTCCGTCCGCCGGTTATGCCCGGTGTGTCGCCGGTTTCGGCGGGGACGGTTGTGCAACCCAACCCGTCCCCGCCGCCGATGGCGGCCATCCCTCCGTCCCCGACGCTCCCCACACCCGCGGCCCGTCCCCCCGTCGCCGCGCCGTCTGGTGCATCGGGAACCAATTTCTGGCTTGTTGGCGGACTCGTGGCCGGGGTGGGAGTCCTGCTTCTCGCCTTTGTGGTTGGCATCGGTCTGTATGTCTTTTACGTAAGCACCGGCTCAGGGCCGGTGGCTGTTGAAGAAAAGGATGACACTTCAGGGCCGCGCCGGGGTGGGAAGGATGTCGCGGCCATCCTGCAGCAGTCACGTTCGTTGCGGGAAGTCAGCAGCTACGAGTCAGCGCTGCGCGTGGTGGATGAGGCGCTGACGGCCAATCCAACTTCACCCGAACTACGCATCGAAAAGGCGGAAATCCTGTTCGAGCAGGAACGCTTCGTGGAGTCGGAAGACATCGTCTATGCCGTACTGCGCTCCCACCCGGATTACGGGCCGGCTTACCAGAATCTGGGTGTGCTGCAATACCGCCAGGGAAAAGTGGACGAGGCCATTGCCAATCAGAAGCGTTGTCTGGAACTCGATCCCGAACCGGAATATGCCTGCTACGCCCACGGCAACCTGGCGCAGATCTATGCCGAACAATACTTTTCCAACAAACGCAAGTTTGCGGCGCGGTCAAATGAAGCCGAGATGGAGGCGCGGGGGGCGCTCTCCACAGCGCCCCGGAAAAGTCTGGAAGTCTCACCCCGGCTCGTCCTGGCCGGGTTGTTCATTGATCGTCAGCAGTATGCCCTGGCGCGTGAGCAGCTTGAAAAGTTGATGCAGGACAACGCGATCAAGACGGACCGGGAGCGGGGGATGGTCTATGCCCAACTGGCCGTCGTCGCCTTCTTTGAAAAGAAATATGCCGAAGCCGTCGAAGCCGTCGAACGCGCTACTCAGCTCGACCCACAGAACAAAGAGTACCAAAAGCTGGCGCGGACGCTTCGCCAGTACCGGCGCTGAGGTTTGGTTGGGGCAACATTTCTGAAACTTCCAACCTTTCGGACGCAACAATGCCGGCCAAACTTCGATAACAAGGGCAAGCACAACATAACGCATCCCCTTGATGAACGCTCCAAGGGGCTTTGCCGAGGAACCTGCTCCCATGACGAACCGGATTCAGTCCCAGCGGCCAGCTTCGCCCACCCCAGCAGTACAACCGAAGGTCTCCACCCCGCGCAAACAGCCATCAACACCAGTCACTGCGGCCACCACGCCGGCCAACACGACCCGCTTGGGCGAACTTCAGACCGCCGGTGCACTTCGCAAGGGACAAATCCTGGCGGCCTCGGCCGCGACGCCCACCCGGATTTTCCCGACCGGGCCCATCACCGGCGCGCGCCCCAACCCGGCTGCGCCGCCACGGGTGTCACCCCTTTCCGCAGACAGCCACCTCAACGGTGCGGCCTTTCGGGTGACGGCGCCGGGGGTCAATCCCAACGCCGGTCCGCCGGTCATCGTCGTCAACGGCATCAGTACCCCGTTTGCAGGCGCAACGGGCTTTGCCCAGGAGATGTCCCGGATGACCGGGCGACCGGTCGAGATGGTCTATAACAACTCCGACCCGGCCGTGGCCGCCGGAGTGTCCTTGGCGCACCATGCCCGCCAGGCGCGGGCGCGTGCCGAAGCCGACTACAACAACCTGCCGCTGGCGGTACGGGTGGCCATGAACATCATCAGCCCCGCCAACCGGGAAGCCTTCATCCTTGGTCGGACGACGCGGTATCTGGCGGAAGCCACGGTCAACCCGGCGACGGCCGACTGGGTGAAACGGAATGCACTCCAGAACCCACCGGCTGCCCAGACACAGGCGAACATGATTTTGTCGCAGCTCGCCAACTATCCGAACGATCCGGTGCGCGTCATTGGCTACAGCCAGGGGGCCGCCATCAGCGCCGAGGCGCTCCGCATGGTCGAGCAGGAACTTGTGCGGCGGCATGGTTCCGCCACGGCCAACCAGATGCTTGCCCGCGTGCAGGTCATGACGCTGGGCGGTGCGGCCAACGCCAATGACTTTCCGGCGGCTGTCAACGTCACTTCCGTTGCCCACCAGAGCGACATCGTCAGCCAGTACTTCGGCGCCAACCGCGATGCCTTTGGGCGCATCAACATCCGTGATTTCGATGACTTCATCCGTAACGGGTTCGGCATTCGTCATCACCTGAACTACTTTGGCGCAAATGGCAACCCTGAAGTCACACGCCGGATGCAGGACTGGATGCGGAATCCGGCCGCCGTGGATCGCAACGTCATCCTGCCTGATTATCGCGGCTAGTCCAGCATCCGAACTGCCTGAGTGTGAAAAGCAAACGGGGTGGCTTTGACTGAAGCCACCCCGTTGGTGTTGTTGGCTGTTGCCTGGTTCAGTTCATGAAGCCGTCGCCGCTTTCGTCGTGGGACGTGGGCGCTCGCTGTAAAAGCCTTCATACTTGGCAATGATGCCCATCATGATTTCGTCCGCGCCGCCGCCAATCGGGAACAGGCGCGTGTCGCGGAAGTAGCGCGCCAGCGGGTATTCCTCGGTGTACCCCATGCCGCCGTGGAACTGGAGGCAGACATCGGCGACGAGACGAACGAGCTGCCCACCCTTGAGCTTGGCCATCGAGGCTTCGCGGGTCATGTCCTGCCCGGCAACGAGCTTTTCCGTGCAGTGGTAGCAGAGCTGGCGCAGGCATTCGATTTCCGTGACGACTTCGGCCAGGCGGAACTGGATGTACTGGTTGTCAATGAGCGGCTTGCCGAAGGTCTTGCGGGTTTTGAGGTAGTTCTTCGTCAGGTTGACGATGCGCTCCGCCCCGGAGTAGCACGTCACAGCAGCAATGAGGCGCTCTTTCTGGAACTGCTGCATCTGGAGTTTGAACCCCTCCCCTTCCTCACCGATGCGGAAGGACTTGGGAACCCGGACGCCCTCAAAGGCCAGCTCGGCGGTGTCGGAAGACCAGTTGCCCAGTTTTTCAATCTTGCGGCTGACAATGAAGCCCGGCGTATCGGTCGGCACCATGATGAGGGACATACCTTCAAACGACTCGCCGGGTGAGGTGCGTGCCAGAAGGCAAATCCAGTCCGCCTGGGTGCCGTTGGTGATCCACATCTTGTTGCCGGTAATCACATAGTGATCGCCGTCGGATTCTGCGCGGGTGCGAATGCGGGCCACGTCCGAGCCAGCATCGGGTTCGGAGACCGCAATGGCGCCCAACTGCGTGCCGCGAATGGCAGGTTCCAGGAAGCGCTTTTTGAGTTCGTGGGAGCCAAACTCAGCCAGCGCCGGCGTACACATGTCCGTATGCACGGTGATGCCCATCGGTACACCGCCGCAGGGAATCCGGCCGAGTTCTTCGGCCCGGATGACGTTGTACCAGTAGTCCAGACCGAGGCCGCCATACTCAGGTGGATAGTTCACGCCCAGAAAATCGAGGTCGCCCATTTTCTTGAGTACCTCATGGGCGGGCCATATCCCGTCCTTTTCCCACTGGTCAACGTATGGGTTGATTTCCTTTTCAATGAAGTCGCGGAGCGTCTTGCGGAAAAGCTGATGTTCTTCGGTGAATTGCATCGGGGCTGCCTCCTTGCCGTAGGTTTCAGACGGTAGCCGGAAGAAGCTTATGGCTAACAAGCCGGCCTGAAATCGCGCGGGTTTACAAGTGCGGGGGCTATGACGTTGGTGCCGGGGGAATTGTGAAATCTGCGGGAACAACAATGCCGTAGCGCGTGACCAGCTCATCGAGCTTGGCTTCGACCTTGCGCTGCCGGAGCTTCTCGGTGATTTCGCGCTTGAGCGGCTCGTCAATGGTTTTGGTGCGTTTGTCCAGCAGCTTGATGATGTGGTAGCCGTACTGGGTCTTGACGGGGGTGGTGGAGAAGGCGCCCACCTGGAGCGCCTTCACCCCCTCAAAGAAGGGCTGCACCATCATGCCCTCGCGGAAGTAACCGAGATCGCCGCCCTGTTTTTTCGAGCCGGGATCATCGGAGTGCTGTTCGGCCAGCTTGGCAAAGTCAGCGCCGGACTGAAGCTCTTTGATGAGTTTTTCGGCTTTGGCCAGTGCTTCTTCCTCAGTGAGGGGCTTGGTGGGGGCCGGTTTGCCGTCCGCGCCGGCAGGCGGCTGCAGGGTGGAGATCAGAATGTGGCTGGCTTTGTATTCCTCGAACTCTTCTGGATGCGCTTTGTAGTAGGCTTCGATTTCCTCATCCGTGGGATTGGCGGCTTCCTGGAGCTTGGTGATGATGTCGTTGCCAACGATCTGGGCCTGCACGAGGCGCAGTTGAAGCTGGAACGTCGGTGTCTTGTTGATGCCGGCTGCCTCACCACGCATCCGGGCCACCTGGAACTCACCGTACTTTTCCTTCAGCTCATCCATTTTGGGCGCCTGGCGGTACTGTGGGTTCTGCGCCAGGAAATCTTCAAAGGCCGTGGGCTTTTCCCGGTAAAAGGCAGCAACGTCTTGTGGGGTGATGGGTTTTTCCTGGGCTTCGGGGCGGCGCTTCCACAGTTCACCGACAATTTGCGCGTAGGCAATGTCGAGCTGGCTCTTGATTTCGGGCTTCTGGAACAGTCCGCGCTGCTCGGCTTCCGCCGCAATGGCCAGGGAGCGGGCAATCTGCTGGCGGAAGAGTTCCTTGCCTTTGGGGTCGGAGCGCAGTCCTTCCAGGTTGGCGTCTGGAAGTTCGGCCAGAAAGGCGTTGATGTCGTCGGTCGTGAGGGTCAGGGGAGGCTGGGGTTTGGTCAGGTAGTTTTGGGCAACCAGTGCGCCGGTGGCCAGAAAGCACACGACGGTAAAGATGATGAGTGATTTTTTCATAAAACGATACATTCCTCAGCCAGTCCGATGCGTTGACAGGCGTTGTCCGCAGGTCAACACCGGACCGGCCAACTAAACCGTGTGGGCGGCGGCTGATGCTGTTTCTTCCGTGGAGGATAGTGGTTGTGGCTGCTTCTGGGACAGTTCGACCAACACCCCGCCTGTCCCTTTGGGATGGACAAAGGCCACGAGACACCCTTCGGCCCCAACCCGCGGCTTGTCGTCAATGAGCGGGATACCCTGCGCCTTGAGGCGGCTCAGGACGGCTTCCAGGTCATCCACGCCAAGGCAGATGTGGTGGATGCCGCCGCCGCGCTTGGCCAGAAACTTCCCGACGGGCGTATCGGGACCGGTCGGCTCCAGAAGTTCCAGGCGGCTTTCACCGACCGGAAGCATCGCCACTTTGACACCCTGTTCGGCGACAACTTCGGTGTGGGTCAGTTCCAGTCCCAGTGCCGTCCGGTAAAAAACCAGCGCCTGCTCGATGGATTCGACGGCAATGCCAAGATGGTCAATCTTCATGGGGATTTCCTTGGGGCCAACAACTGTGGACAAAAGTGATGATGGGGAGGCGGCCCGTGTTCAGCACCGGCTGGTGCTGTGGACGGCCGCGCAGTTTTCGTGTCAATCGCCCATGTTGCACGGAGCCGCCCACAAATGCTAGTGCCTCCTGCCCGTCTGCCACGCTGCCCCACGCGGCGAAAGGCTGATGTCTGAGACTTAGGAGCGGAACAGGATTTCCTCCCGGTTGAAAAGCGCCGTACACACAGCAATGGCCAGCGCAGCATAGAGTGCGGACGAAAGCAGGGTCAGCCCGAAGAATCCGACCGTCAGTGAACCGGCCAGGGATTGCTTGATAGCCAGGGCGCAGTTGAGCAGCGGGATGAGGCTCATCCCCAGCGGGTTTTCATCCCCCACAAACAATGACAGCAGGGCCGGCAGAATGACAACCATGACAAAGGGCAGCGAATAGGACTGGGCTTCTTTCTGGTTGCGCGCAAAGGCCGAAAGGATCATCAGCAGCGATGAAGTCAACAGGGTGAGCGGCAGCGTCACCAGCGTCATGACGGCGACAGCCGTGTAGGAAATGGCAATTTTGCCCTGTGTGAGCTGCGCAAAGTAACTCAGCCCGATGGCAAACGAGCCGACCAGTCCGATGATGGTAAACAGCGCCGAGGCAAAACTGACGGTCATGATGGTCAGGGTCTTGCCCAGAATGATCTCCGTACGGGTCGCCGGTGACACCAGCAGCGTTTCCATCGTCCCACGTTCTTTCTCACCGGCGCCCAGGTCGAAGGCACTTGTCATCCCACCAAAAGCCGCCGTCAGAACAATCAGGTAGGGCAGCAGCGCCCCCAGGATGAGACCGCCGATATTCTTGTCCGAAGCCACGCTGCGTTTGGTCAGGGTGGTTGGCGTCACCAGCGAGGTGTCCAGGTTGAGCCGCTTCAGGCGTTCACCGGTCGTCGCGCGGTTGAACTCCTCCAGAGCGTCCTGCACCCGCCGCATGGCCGCGATGGATTTTTCGTTGGAAGGGTCAAAGACGAGTTCCAGCGCCAGCGTCTGGTTGCTGGCCAGTGCCTGTTCGGCCGCCGGTGGGGCAATGAGCGCCGCCCGCGCCTTGCGCTGGGCAATCAGGGCATCGGCCTCCTGGGCCGCTTCAATGAGCAGCAGGGAAAGTGAAGGCGTCCGCGCCAGAGCTTCCTGAAGCGCCGCCGGGGCACCCGCCACCGCAATGGTAAGGACTTCCGCCTTTTCTTCCGCTGCCTTCCGGTTGGCAAAATAACCAATGACCACCAGCAGCAGCGGTGTGATGAGGAGCGGTGAGATGAAGACGCCGAACAGCACCCGCTTGTCGCGCAGGGTTTCGCGCATTTCCTTCTCATAGATGAACCAGAGGCGTCGCCATACGGGACGCGACCGCGGCCGGGGGGACACATCCGGGGGGCGGGAGACGGCAGGCAGATCGTTGGGCATGGTGCGTCTTGTGCGGGGTTGTGTCGCCGTTTGTCCGGGCGGTTAATGGGTTCACAGGTCCGGCTGGTCAGGCGCAACCAGCCGTAAAAACACCTCTTCCAGGAACGTGGCCCCGGTTTGTTGCCGCAGTTCCGCCAACGTGCCCGTGGCCACGAGCCGCCCGGCGTGAACAATCCCGATGCGGTCGCAGAGCCGTTCGGCTTCGCTCATGACGTGGGTCGAGAAAATGACTGTGCGCCCTTCATCCCGGCAGCGCCGGATGAAACCGACAATCGTCCGGGAGGTCATCACGTCGAGGCCCGTCGTTGGCTCGTCGAAAATCATGACGGGCGGTTCGTGAATGATCGAGCGGGCAATCGAAGTCCGCTGCTTCTGCCCGGTCGAGAGGGTGTCGCAGCGTGCTTTGGCAAAGTCGTGCATATCCAGCGTGGTGAAAATCTCGTCAATGCGCCGGTGCAGGGTCGTTTCGTCAAGGCCGTGGAGGCGTCCGAAGTATTCCACCATTTCCCGGACGGTCAGGCGGCCGTACAACGCCGTCGTCGTCGAAAGAAAGCCGATGTTGGCGCGGACGTTTTCCGGTTCGAGCCGCACATCGAAGCCGGCCACGTAAGCCGTGCCATCGGTGGGTTGCAGCAGCGTGCCGAGCATGCGCAGCGTCGTGGTTTTTCCGGCGCCGTTGGCACCCAGAAGTCCGAAAATCTCTCCGGGCCGGACCGTGAAACTGATCCCATCCACAGCGCGAATTTCGCCGCGTTTGCGGTCACGATACACCTTGACGAGCTGCTCAGCGACAATCATGCGGCGCAGTGTGCCGGAAGCCGCTGCCACTGGCCAAGCCACCGGGGACAGCTTCGCGCTCCCACCAGCGCCGGCGGATGGTGCTGGTGGCTGGACATGGCGTCCGCCATGTCCAAACATGGCGGGTTGGCGAATGGCGTCAAATCACTGGAGAACACAGGCATGACATATTTTCGATGGTCGGCAGCCCGGCTGGCGCTCCTTGGCGCGGCCCTTCTGGTATCGGCGGCTCTGTCCCCTTCTGTGTCGCGTGTGGCAGCGAAAGGCAGTCCGTCCGACAAGGGTACAAAGCAACTCACCCTGGAAGCCCTGTTCGATCCCGTCCAGCGGGTGAATTTTTCCGGCAATCTGCCGCGTCTCGTCTGGTTGCCGGATGGGAAGCAATACCTGTCCTTTGAGGTCAATGCCCAGACGCGCCAGTACGAAGTGGTGCGGGTCGAGGCGCTGACCGGCAAACGGACACCCTTCCACGACCCGGCGCGGATGCAGTCCGCCCTGGAAGCCGCCGGCATGACGGCGGATGACAGCCGTCCGGCAGCCAGTCTCCGGGGGGCCGTTTTCGATGCCACTTTCCGCCGCGTACTGCTTGGTGCCGACAACGACCTGTATCTCTACGACTTCACGACCGACCGCGCCCAGCGGCTCACCACATCGCCTGGCGAAGCCGAAGAGGAGTAC
Organism: Chloracidobacterium sp. N; assembly: GCF_018304765.1. NCBI lineage: Bacteria > Pseudomonadati > Acidobacteriota > Blastocatellia > Chloracidobacteriales > Chloracidobacteriaceae > Chloracidobacterium > Candidatus Chloracidobacterium aggregatum. Next base: position 2,210,131 of record NZ_CP072642.1, on the reverse strand, counting down.
GACTTCAGCCCCGATGGGCGGCGCGTCAGTTTCGTGCGGGGTAATGACCTGTATCTGCTCGACCTGACCGCCACTCCGCCAACCGAAAAGCGTCTGACCCAGGACGGCTCGACCAGTGTGTTCAACGGCATTCTCGACTGGGTGTATGAAGAAGAAGTCTATGGACGGGGGAAGCGCCGGGGCTACTGGTGGAATCCGACGGGGACGTTGCTGGCCTACCTGCGGTTGGATGATACGGCCGTGCCTGTCCACGTCCTGACCGATGACGTACCCTTCCGGCAGCGCGTGGAGCGGACGCACTACCCACAGGCCGGCGATCCGAACCCGCTGGTGTCGCTGCACGTGGCCACCTGTGAGGGCGAGACTGCCGAAGTCAGCTTGCAGGCGTATCCGGCCGATGATCGGATCGTCACCCGTGTCGGATGGCATCCCCGGCAGCCCAACACGCTGTTGTTCGAGGTGCAGAACCGGCGTCAGACACGGCTTGATCTCAACACGACAACAGTGCTGATGCTGGAAAGCATGCCGCCACTGCCACGCCCGGCGGCGCCGGAGCGGCTGCTGCGGGAAGAGAGTGCGACGGCGTGGGTGGAAGTCGTCGAGTTGCCGACCTTTCTCCCGGATGGATCGTTTCTCTGGCAGAGCGATCAGACCGGCTTTCGGCATCTCTACCACCACGCGGCGGATGGGAAACGCCTGCGGGCGGTGACACAGGGTGAGTGGGATGTGCGTGAGGTGTATGGCGTCGCCAACGGGCAGGTGTATTTTGCCGCCGCCGCACACTCGCCGATTGCCAATCACCTGTACCGCATCAAACTGGACGGCACGGGGCTGACCCGCCTGAGCCAGACCGAAGGAACCCATGCGGCGGAGTTCAACGCGACGTGTACGGCGTACTTCGATGTGTCGAGCACGGCCACAACGCCGCCGCAAATCACACTCCACCAGTCCGACGGCAAGCTGGTGCGCATCATCGCCGACAACGCCGAGGCGCGGGCGCTGGCTGCCGAGTATGGTCTGGCGCGTCCTGATTTTCAGCAGGTCAAAACGCGCGATGGCTTCGTGATGGAAGCCATGCTGCTGCGTCCGCCGGATTTCGGTCCGCAGAAGAAATATCCGGTCTGGTGCTATGCCTACAGCGGCCCGGGGGCACAGTCGGTCGTTGACCGGTGGGGCGGCCAGCGCATGCTCTGGCATCAGTTGCTGGCGCAGCGGGGCTATCTGGTCTGGGTGTGTGACAACCGTTCGGCCAGCGGCAAGGGGATGCGGTCAATGGCGCCGGTTTACGGACGGCTTGGTGAACTGGAGTTGCGTGACCTGGAAGATGGAGTGGCCTATTTGAAGACGCTGCCCTACGTGGACGGCAACCGGATTGGTCTGTGGGGGTGGAGCTACGGGGGCTACATCACCGCCTACGCCCTTACGCACAGCACGGTGTTCAGGTGCGGCATTGCCGGTGCGCCGGTCACGGATTGGCGCAACTACGACTCAATCTACACGGAACGCTACATGAAGCTGCCGCAGGACAACCCGGAAGGCTACGAACGAAGTTCCGTCGTGGCTGCCGCCCGGCAACTCCACGGGCCGTTGCTGCTCGTTCACGGGCTGATGGATGACAATGTGCATCCGCGCAACTCCGTGCAGCTCATCGATGCCCTGCACAAAGCCGACCGTCCCTTTGAGTTCCTGCCCTATCCGCAATCCCGCCACGGGGTGGTCACGCCCTACCGGGTCAAACACCTCTACGGGCGCATGCTGGCCTTCATTGAAAAACACCTGTAAGCGCCGGATGTGGATGGCGGAGAGAACCAGGGGCAAGGGCCGCCACTTCAGGCCGTTTGCTGAAGCCGCAGTTGCCGTTGGCGGTCGAGAACGGCATAGGTTGCGGCTTCGCCAGCGGCGATGACGGCATCGAGTCCGCGACCGACGGGCAGCATCCCGACGAGTGGAATGGCCGGTGAAATCAGGATGTCGGCTGCGTCCAGCGCCTGCCGGTAGTGATGGGGGAAAAACCGGCGGACGGTCGGCGTCGTCGGCTCGACACCGACGGCGCGCAGGACGGAAGAAATCCCAAGGACATCCGAAGCGATGACATAAGTGGCGCCCATGTCACGGACCGGTTCCGCCGGAAGCGGACAGGCAATGCCGCCGTCGAGCAGGGAAAGCCCGTCGCGCTGGACCGGCCGGCGTACACCCGGCAGCGCGCAACTGGCGCTGATGGCGCTCGGCAGGTCGCCTTCCCGCAGGATGACCAGCCGCCGCGAGGGCCACTCGCCGGCAATGGCCACGAAGGGATACCGCAGCTCGGCAAAGGTGGCTGGCAGGTGTTGCGCGCAGAAACGTTCCAGGTTTTTGCCGTCAAAGAGTTCCGGCCAGAAAATGGAAGCAGCGATGGCGCGCATTTCACGCCAGTTCATGCCAGCGGCCAGCATCGCGCCGACGATGCTGCCAGCGCTGGTTCCAGCGATGAAGTCAGGTTTGAGACCGTAGGCGTCGAGCGCCTTGATGACGCCAATGTGGGCCAGTCCGCGCGGGCCGCCACCGCTCAGGGCCAGTCCAAGGCGGGCGGATGAAAGCAGGTCTGCCATGGGTGTCACGGAAGCCGCCCGGCTTCTGATGCAGGCGGCAACTGGAGGGGATGGGTTCGTCCATCGCCAGGGGGAAGACGAGTGTAGCGGCCGGGGCTGAAATGGCCTAGTCCGGTTGGGAGGGGAGTGGCGAGTGGGGAGTAGCGAGTAGCGAGTAGCGAGTGGCGAGTGGTAAATGGGAAAGCAGGAGAAGCCAGGGGCGGCAAAAGCTCTCCGGCACGCCATGCATCGCCGTGCGCGCTATCGCCACTAACCATTCGCTATTCTCCCCCCATTCACCACTCGCCACTCACCACTCGCTACTCGCCCCCACTCGCCACTCGCTACTCACCGCTCGCCACTCGCTACTCACCACTCGCCACCTGACGGTTGGCATCGCGCTTGACGTGTACTCTGCTGGTCGCTATGCTCACCGCTTTCCTTTGTGGGAGCATGACCCCCGACTGTCTGCCGGATGCCGCCCCATACAACGCGGGAAGATGGGGCGCGGGAGGATGACCGATGTTTGAGGCGCTTTCAGAGAAGCTGAAAAAAACGCTCAAGACGCTGCGTGGCGAGAGCAAACTCACGGAAGCGCACATCAACGCGGCCATGGGCGACATCCGCATTGCCCTGCTTGAAGCGGATGTCAACTACGGCGTGGTTAGGCAGTTTGTCGAGCGCGTCAAGGAAAAAGCCCAGGGGCAGGAGGTCTGGCAGGCGCTGTCGCCGGCGCAGCAGGTTGTCAAGATCGTTTTCGACGAAATGGTGGAGTTGCTGGGCGGCGGCGATACGTCAGAGTTGGCGTTCACTTCCCAGACGCCGAATGTCATCCTGATGGTCGGGCTGCAGGGGTCGGGCAAGACGACTTCAACCGGCAAACTGGCGCGCTTTCTGGCGCAGCAACGCAAACGCCATCCGCTGCTGGTTTCCGTGGACGTGTATCGCCCGGCAGCACGCGATCAGTTGTCCGTCATCGGCAAGGCCATTGGCATTCCGGTCTATGAAGACCCCACCACCAACGATCCCCTCAAGCTGGCGCGGGCAGCGCACCGGGAAGCCCAACTGCGCGGCTTCGATACGCTGCTCGTGGATACCGCCGGACGGCTGCACATTGACGACGAATTGATGGTGGAACTCGCCCAGCTCAAGGCCGAACTCCATCCCATCGAGACGCTTTTCGTGGCCGATGCCATGATCGGGCAGGACGCCGTACGCAGCACCACCGAGTTTCACGAACGCATCGGCTTGACCGGCGTCATCCTGTCGAAAATGGACGGCGATGCGCGCGGCGGGGCGGCGCTCTCCATTCGGAGCATGACGGGCCAGCCCATCAAATTCGTCGGGGTGGGCGAAAAGTACGACGCCCTCGAACCCTTCCATCCGGACCGCATTGCACAGCGCATCCTGGGCATGGGCGATGTCCTGTCGCTCATCGAGAAGGTGCAGCAGGAGGTGGATGAGGCCGAGGCCCTGCGCCTTCAGCAGCGGATGCTGGAGAACCGCTTCACGCTGGAAGATTACCGCGCCCAGTTGCGCCAGGTCGGGAAGCTCGGTTCACTCGACAAGCTGCTGGGAATGCTTCCCGATGGACTGTTGCCGGGGCTGAACCTGCGGATGACGCCCCAGCAAACCCAGATGATGCAGCGGAAACTCAAGGAAACAGAAGCCATCATCAACTCGATGACGAAGCAGGAGCGGGAAGACCACACCCTGCTGGCGGCCAGCACCTCCCGGCGGCGGCGCGTGGCCAAGGGCAGTGGCACCTCGGTGCGCCAGGTCGAGGAACTCCTCAAGGAGTTTTCCATCATGCGCCGCATGATGCAGCAGATGACCCGGGGTGGGCTTTTCGGCGGACTGGGCGGCCTGTTTGGGGGCGGACCGGGCGGCGGGTTGGGCGGGATGCTCCCGGCCGGTCCACGCGGCGGCGGCATGGGCTTTGGTGGCGGTTTCGGCGGCGGCAAGCGGAGCAAGCAGCATACGCCCCCGAAAAAGAAAAAGAAGCGGAAGTGATGTGTGACGTGGCGGCTGCGGCGGCCAGCGCGCGTTGTTGGGAAATAAACTTTTCAAGACCTGTGGGAGGAAATCAGCGGTGCTTTCCATACGTTTGACGCGCCGTGGGACACATCGGCGGCCCTTTTATCGCATCGTCGTGGCGGAAAAACGCTCGAAGCGGGATGGCGGCTTCATCGAAGTGCTCGGCTATCGCGATCCACTGACCAACCCTGAAAAGCTGGTCGTCAAGCTTGACCGCGTGGACTACTGGCTCAAGTGCGGCGCACAGCCTTCGGATACTGTCCGGGCCCTGATTGCGCGGGCGCGGCGGGAAGCTGAAACGGCCACGCCGGAGGCTTCAGCCTGAAGCTGCCAGCCTGCGCTGGCGGCGCTACCGGGCCTGCGCCGGCGGCGCTACCGGATACGGACCCCCAAGTACGGGCCGGCGGCAACATCGGATGGTGGACTGCCTGGTGAGGAACGCTCGTGGCCGACGTGGTTTGTTTGGTAGAGCATCTGGCACGCGCCCTCGTGGATGCCCCCGAAGCGGTGTCGGCCTCGGCTGAAATGCACGGCCACACATTGGTGGTCAAGCTGACCGTGGCGCCGCCGGACGTTGGAAAAGTCATCGGCCGCCAAGGGCGTACCATCACGGCCATCCGTACCTTGCTGACTGCGGTCGAGAGTGCATCCGCCCGCCGGGTGGTGTTGGAGTTCGTCGAATGAGTGGGCTGGCTGACCCGCACCAGAGCGAAGAACTCATCACGATTGCGGCCATCCGCCGTCCCCGTGGACTGCGGGGGGAAGTCGTGGCTACGTCGCTGAGTGACTACCCCGAACGGTTTGCGCCCGGCATCCCGGTGTGGCTGCGCCCCCCACGTGGCACGGCGCGGGCCGCCGTGATTGAACGGGCCTGGTTTCACAAAGGGAACGTCATTCTGAAGTTTGTCGGTCTGGACCACATCAACGCCGTCGAGCCGCTGGCCGGGCACCAGGTCTGTGTACCGCTCTCGGCGCGGGTCGTCCCGCCGCCCGATGAGTTCTTTCAGGATGATCTCATCGGCTGCCGGGTGGAACTGGAAAACGGGGAAGTCGTCGGGACGGTGGTGGACGTGGTGCCCTACGGCGGGGGAGCCCTGGTGGTGGAACGGATACACCCCGACGGACGCCGCCAGGAATGTCTCGTGCCGTTTGTGCGTGCCATCTGCACCAGCGTGGATGTGGTTGCCAAGTGGATTCGGATTTCACCCCCGGAAGGGCTGCTGGATTGAGGGGCAGCCGGGTAGCTGAGAACGCCGGCGGCTGATGGGGACCAGACCCACACGGCCGGAGGGAGTGCGAGCGACATCATGCGGTTCGATGTTCTGACGATATTTCCGGCGTTTTTTGAAGGTTTCCTGTCCTATGGCATCGTCCGGCGCGCCTGCCAGCGCCGCCAGGTCGAGATCGGCATCCACAACCTGCGCGACTGGACCTATGATCGCCACCAGGTCGTGGATGATCGTCCCTATGGCGGCGAAGATGGCATGGTGCTCAAGCCGGAGCCGATTTTTCGGGCAGTCGAAGCCCTGACCCACCGCCAGTCCAACCCATCGGTCGTCCTGCTGACACCCCAGGGACGCTGCTTTGACCAGACCGTGGCGCAGCGCCTCAGCCGGCAATCCCAGGTTGTTCTGATTTGTGGGCGCTACGAAGGGGTGGATGAACGGGTCGCGGAGCACGTGGCCACCGAAGAGATTTCCATTGGCGACTACGTTTTGAGCGGAGGCGAGCCGGCCGCAATGGTTGTGATGGATGCCGTTATCCGCCTGCTGCCGGACGTTTTGGGCAACCCGACCTCAGCCCAGAAGGAATCCTTCCAGACCGGACGTCTCGATTATCCGGTCTATACGCGCCCGCCCGTCTATCGCGGACACGCCGTGCCGGCCGAACTGCTGACCGGCAACCATGCCGAAATCGAACTCTGGCGGCGGCGGGCCGCCCTGCGCAAAACGCTGCGCCATCGCCCGGATTTACTGACCGACCAAACGCGGCTGGATGAGATTGACCGCCGCTTGCTGACAGAGCTGTTGCACCCGTCGCCGCCAGCCGGTCAGCCCATGACATGCCATTCATCATCATAGTGCGAGAGGAACGAGAGCCATGATCAAGCCGGAACTACAGGCCATCGAGCAGTCTTATTTGCGGGAGCATCCCGATTTCATTCCCGGCGATACTGTGCGCGTCCACGTCAAGATCAAGGAAGGTGAGAAAGAGCGGATTCAGGTGTTTGAAGGCGTTGTCATTGCCCGCAAGCACGGGGGAGTCCGGGAGACCTTCACCGTGCGCAAGATCAGCTTTGGCATCGGGGTGGAGCGTATCTTTCCGCTTCACTCGCCGAGCATTGACAAGATTGAGGTTGTGCGGCGGGGACGTGTGCGGCGGGCCAAGCTGTACTACCTGCGCAAGCTGCGTGGCAAGGCGGCGCGCATCCGCGAACTGGACACCCGGCAGCTCAACAAGGAAGCCGTAGCGGCAGCCGCGCCGGCGGCGGCCACAAATGCGCCGGCTGCTGAGCCTGCGTCCGGCGAGTCCACTCCGACGCCAGCGGCCGAGTAACGCCCACGCTTCACGGCTGCGGAACCGGTCAAAGGCCCGGAACAATCACCGGGTGACAACCTTCCAGCGTACGTTGGGTTACGGAAAGTCGCCCGCGTATCGCCCATGGTCTGCCCGCTATGGTTTCCACGGTATTTTTTCTCCTGCAACAAGCTGCCACGGAAATGCCGGTACGCGGCCCCATCATGGGCTACATACCGATTGCGATTCTCTTTGCCATTGCGCTGGCGATTCCGGTCGGGGCCCTGACCGTCGGGCGGTTTGTCCGCCGGACGGTCATGACGCCTGAAAAGATGATGTCTTACGAGTGTGGCGTTGACCCGGTCAGCGACGCGCGGGAACGCATCTCGGTGCGGTACTACGTCATCGCCATGCTGTTTCTCATCTTTGACGTGGAGACCATTTTCCTGTTTCCGTGGGCGGTGATTTTCGATCAGCTTGCCCTGTTCGGACTCATCGAAGCGTTCATTTTTATCGGCATCCTGGTGGTTGGCTACTACTATGCCTGGCGCAAAGGGGCGCTGGACTGGGCGTAAAGGTGGCCCGGTTGCCCTGCGCGCTGGAAATTGCTCCGGCACAGGCTGCTCTGACCTTTGTGAAAGGTGGTGAAGACCATGGTGCGTGAAGAAGCTCCGGGTTTGGTGTTGTCGTCGGTGGATTACATTTTCAACTGGGCGCGCAAGTCGGCACTCTGGCCGATGACTTTTGGTTTGGCCTGCTGTGCCATTGAAATGATGGCTACCGGGGCTTCCCGCTTTGACCTGGACCGTTTTGGCGCCGGGGTCTTCCGTCCCAGTCCGCGGCAGGCTGACCTCATCATTGTGGCCGGCACGGTTACGCTCAAAATGGCCCCGGTGGTGCGCCGCGTCTATGAGCAGATGCCCGACCCGAAGTGGGTGATTTCGATGGGGTCGTGCTCCAATGTCGGCGGGCCGTTCAACACCTACTCAACCCTGCAGGGTGTGGACCGGATCATTCCGGTGGATGTCTATGTACCGGGTTGTCCGCCGCGCCCGGAAGCCCTGCTCTACGGGCTGATGCGCCTGCAGGACAAGATCATGCGGGAGCACCCGACGCGCTTCCTGTTTGGGCGCGGGAACGAAATCATCGAGCCGGAAAAATCCGCCGCCGCTTAGGGTCACGCCTGCCAGATATTCCCCTGAAGCGCATCCGACCGATGCCGGTCGGATGCGCTTTATTCTGCGCCTTTGCCTGGATATTCAGCTTGGCATTCGCTCAGGGAACGGCGAACCAGAATCGTGCAGCCGGTGGTCGTGAAGTTGCGGGTATGGGTCGTGCCGGCTTCCGACCGAATGTAATCTCCGGGTCCAAGGCGTTCTTCACCCACGGTCAAATCGCCTTCCAGAACGAAGACTTCCTCAGCGATTTGGTGGCGATGTGGTGGAAGTGACGCGCCCGGCTCGGCGCGAACCAAGGCCACAATGAGGTCTTCGGCCGGGTTGTGATAAAGCAGCCGGGTCATCCACCCCGGCTGCCAGGGGATCCACGCGCCATCGCGCGCCCGCGAAAGCGTCGAATAGGGAATGGCTTCGGGTGGAGAGGGTGGTACGGTGGAAGGCTGACCAATGGCGGACATCAGCCGCTCACGGAGCGCCACCGGCGGCTCGGCGGCACAGCTTTCAAGAATCTGCGTGGCCAGTTGGCGCATCGTTTCCAACCCTTCGGTGCGCAGCCAATGGTCGTCCACCAAGTGGTTTTCAATCGCCCGACGTTCATCTGCGTCGAGTGTTTCGAGGAGATAACCCAGAAGCGTTTCCCACGGTTGCTCTTCCTCGGACCAGCTATTGTTTGTCATAACCAACCTTTCTTCATCGCCGGACCCAACCAGCGCCGCAGATGTTGAAGCGCCAGGCGCAGGCGCCCTTTGACCGTTCCCAGTGGAATTGCCAGGCGGTCGGCAATTTCCTGATTGGTCAGGCCCAGGAAAAATGTCAGCTCAATGACTTGTCGTTGGTCAGGCGAGAGGTTCTGGAGTGCCTTGTGCACCAGGTCTCCCCGCTGTATTGCAAGGAGGGATTGTTCCACGTCCTGCACCTTCTCTGGGGATTCCAGGGAGGCAGGATAATTCTCGTTGGTGACGGACTCCATCGGAAGCTGCCGGCCCGGCCGCTGCATTCGTAGGGCGTCAATGGCCCGGCTGCGGGCCATCATCAGGAGCCAGGTCATGGGGCGTCCACGCTGGATGTCATAATCTTTGGCGCGGCGCCAGACTTCCAGATAGACGGCCATGGTCACTTCCTCGGCATCACTGTCGTTGTGTAAAACCTGTCTGGCCACGCCAAAGACCTGTCGGGATGTAAGGTCATAAAACTCTCCCAGGGCAGCCTGGTCTCCCGCGGCGATCCGACGAATCAACTCAAGCAGATGACGATGTGGGGAATCCGGCGGTAACACAGGATGTTCTCCTCGATATACGGCATAACCAGAGAAAAGGGTCAGACAAAGATCGTGAACTGAATACAGATAAAGTGCCCACGACTATATCCGCTGCTCCGCCGCACGTCATCCGTAAGATTGGCGCATAAGATTCGCGCGTAAAGTAGCTGACCGGAAATACCGGGGATACGTCCGGCAGGGGCAACAGGACCGTCCCTGGCGTTATCTTACCGTCCCTGGCGTTATCTTTCGGAAACCGGGCGGATGAACCGGCGTGCTAAGCTGCCTGCGGCGGGTTCGTGCGGGTCCCCCAAAATTCCCCTGTGTGAGCACTGCAACATGGCTGTGACACGTGGACAACGCTGGCGGATGGCCTTCCTGGCGCTGGCGCTCGTCGTCACGGGACTGCTCAGCGCCGGTGTCGTCTGGGTGGTTCAGGGCGGGCTGGACGACTTCGTACGGCGCAAACTCATTGCCGAACTCGAACGCCAGACGGACGTGCGGGCAGAGATCGACGATCTGCGGGTGCATCTGTTTTCGACCTCGGCGGAAGCCGGACGGATTGCCTGCTTCCTGCCGGGCGACGCCCAGCCATTTTTCACTGCTGACCGCCTGACGGCGGAAATCAACGTCGAAAGCCTCTGGCGGCAGGCGTTTTCCCTGCGTCACCTGACCCTTGACCGCCCGGCGCTCAACCTGACCTTCGATGACCGGGGCATCAACCTGGCGCGCATCCGCCTGCCGGAACGCCGCCGGACGCTGCCGGCCGAAGCCGATGAGCCGCTGGTGGATGAGGTGCTTGAGGGGAGCCGCATCGTCATCCGGGACGGTACGGTGCAGGTTGCCGCTGCGACCTATGGCGTGGATGGGCAGATTGACCACTTTGCGCTGTTTGGGCGCACACTCGACAAACGCACCCTGCGCGTGGAAACCGGCTTCGATGCAGCAACGGTCACAGTGACAGCCGGCGACGGCCGCCGGCGGACGCTCAACGAAGCGCGGCTGCGCCTGACGGGAACGGTCACAAAAGAGGCCGCCGAGATTGACACACTGTTGCTCACAACGCCGCTCGGCGAAGTGACGGCAGCCGGCCGCGTGCGCTGGCCCGATAACGTACCGCGCTACGAAGGCAATGCCTATGTGACGCTCGATCTTGCCGCCACCAGCCAGACATTGCTCGCTGGACTGCCTCTGACGGGACGGGTGCAGATGCCCGTCCGCGTGGCCGGCGACGCTGAACAAATTGCCCTGGAAGGCAACCTCGAACCGCTGACCGGACGCCTGGCCGGGGTGACGGTCTCCGGGCTGACAGCCCAGTACGTGCTCGACACACCCTTCGGACGTTTTCCAAACCGCGCCGAAGGCGATGTCAAAGCCGGGCGGGTCACTTTCGCCGGCTATGCGCTGGATAGCCTGTCTGCGCACGTCGCCGTCTCTCCAACGGCCGTGGACATCACCGGGGCCACGGCACGGGTCATGGGCGGCCGGTTGCAGGGACAGATGCGCCTGGCCTATCCGGCCGAAACCCGCGAGCGGTCACAGGCCAGGTTCAACCTCACGGGCTTCGATGTCGGGCAGGTGGCCCGCTTGACCCCCCTGCCGGCGCGCGTCCTGACCGGACGCGGCAACGTGCAACTGGAAGCCGCCTGGCCCGGCTTGGAGGCACTGCGGGCCAGCGGGCGCGTCCAGGCCACACTGACTGGCGAGGCCGTGCCGCCCGAAGGCAGCCCGGAAACGGCCCCGCTGCCGCTGACCGCCGAAGTCCGCGCCGGCCTGACGCCGGGCGTCGTCGAGGTGGAATCCCTGGTGGCCCGTGTCGGGGAAGGCGTCCTGACGGTCTCCGGCCGTTATGGCTGGCGGGCGCGGGAGGTGAATGCCACGCTCGACTACCACACCCCGGAACTGGCCCAGGCACAAACGCTGGCCAAGTGGCTTGGCTTCAACATTCCTGCACTGACGACCCAAACCGAAGACGCCCGGCTGGAGCTGCGCGGGGCCGGGGATGTCACCGGAACCATCGCCGGTTCCCTGAAAGCCCCGACGTTGACCGGAACAGCGAGCGTGGGCGGAATTTACGTCAACGACCAACGCATCGGCCGGGCGGCTGTAAAGTTCGAGGCGTCGCCGACGACCGTGACCCTGACCGAGGCTTCGCTCGTCCAGCCGGACGGCGGCTGTATCGTCGCCGGTTTCAATGGCAGTTGGACGGAAAGCCAGCCAACTCAGGTCAACCTTAAGGCATACGAACTCAAACTGGCTTCCCTCGGCGCTATCCTGCAAACCATTCCGGCGACGAACGCCCTTGGTGACCGCCTGACCGACCTGGGCGGACGCGCCGACGGTGAATTCAACCTGACCGGACTGCCCAACCTGGCAGCGCTCACGGGCGGTCTTGGGTCACGTGACTGGCTCAAAGCGGCCGAGCAGATACGGGGCGACGGAACACTGGCGCTGACGACGACCAAAACGCCGCTGGGTGAACTGCGCCGTGGAGAAGCACGGGTTTCCTTTCGGGATGACGAGTGGGTGCTGGAGGGCCTCGTGGCCCGCTTCCCGGCCGGTGTCATCAGCGGTCAGGGACGTTACCAGCCGTCGGCCGGCGCTTACGACGTGGCGCTGCAATCCAACGGCCTTGATGCCGCCGCCGTGGCACAGACCTTCGGGCGAACCGATCTGCCGCTGGCGGGTGTCATCCGGTTCGATGTCAGCTCGCGTTCCACCGTGAGCCAGGTGCTGTCGAATCATCTGGATTTCGCCTTCAAGGCGACGAGTGAGACGCTGACCATTGGCAATGATACGTTCCGGGATGTCCGGCTCAGCGCAGCCAGTGATCCTGATGGGGAAAAAGCCCGGCTGACGTTGACGGCGCAGTACCGCGATTTTGCCTATCGTGCGGACGCGACCGTGACGTACCTCGACCCGGACGGCGAACTGGCCCTGCTGGTCGAAAGCCAATTTGATTTCAACCAGACGCCGCTGGCTCCGGTGCTGTCCATTTTCGATGTCGGGCCGCAGAATCTGAACGGCGAGATCACCGGCCGCCTGCGCCTTGCGGGACCGCTCTATGCCGTGGACCCGGTCACCGACGAAGGCGGTTTCACCACCGGCAAGCTGGCCCTGACCGGAGATTTTTCGGCGCTGCGGCTCGTCGTGCCGCTGGGCGAACTTGGCGCGGTGCAGGATAACTACGTCATTGTCAACGACGGCCCTCTTCAGTTTTCCGTCAGCGACCGGGCGCTGGAGTTTCGGAACTTTCGTCTCCGGGATGAGCGCGGCGAAACGACTTCACTGGCGCTGGCCGGGAAACTGGGGCTGACCGGCGGCCGCGATACCGTCACGGCCGAAGGAAAAGTTGACCTGAAGCTACTGCGCGGCTTCTCGAAACGCATCACCTCGCGGGGCGAGCTGACCATTAAGGCCACCCTGGGTGGCAGCCTCCTCAATCCGCGCCTGACCGGCTACACCGACATTGATGACTTTGGGCTGCGGATTACCGATGTGCCGCTGGCACTCGAAAACGGCGGCGGACGCATTCTGTTCAATGCCAACCGGGCGCAGATCGAGACGCTGACGGCCGACGCCGGCGGCGGAAAGGTCGAAGTGACCGGCGGGGCCATCTTCGAGCGCCTCAGCGATGTCCGGTGGCGGTTCGGACTGCGCGCCGAGAACGTGCGCGTGAAGTATCCGCGTGACATCCGTTCGCTGGCCGATGGCGATCTGGTGCTGCAGGGCAACCGGTCGCTTCAGGTGCTGAGCGGCGTGGTGCGCATCAAACGCGCCGAGTACACGACGAATACCGATCTGGCCACGCTCGTACGGACGCAGTTCATCGGCCTGGGCGGCGTGGGCAGCTCCCTTCAGACCCGCGCCCGGCGCGCGACGTTCACGACGCTCGATGTCCGGGTGGAAGCGCCGGACACACTGTTCATTCGGAACAACATTGCCGATGTGGTGGGCGCGGCGTCGTTGCGGCTGAGCGGTTCGATAGATGACCCGGATGTTTCCGGCCGCGTCCTGATCACGCGCGGGCAGCTTGAATTTCGCAACGACCGCTTCGAGGTGACGCGCGGCGTGGTCGTGATTCCCGAAGGGCCGGCCGGCACGACGTTCTATGACATCCAGGCCGAGGCGACGATTCAGGGCTACCGGATCATTGTCGGTCTGACGGGAACGGCCGACAACTTCAATCCGATTCTGCGCTCGGAGCCAAACCTGCCGCAGTCGAGCATTCTGTCCCTGCTGGCCACCGGAACCCTGCCGCCGCCGGAAATTGCCAACACGACCACGGCGGCCCAGCAGGCCAACGTGAGCGCCGCCACGACCCTGCTTTCCGAACTCCTGACGGAACGCATCGAGGAGCAGACCGGACGGCTGTTTGGCATCAACCGGTTTCAGATTGACCCGTTGCTGGTGGGGCGCGGCGGCGACCCCACGGCGCGGCTGACCGTCGGACGCCGCATTACGAAGGACCTGAGCGTGACCTTTTCGACGAACCTGGCCACGGCCGAAGAGCAGATCATCCTCATCGAGTACCGTCTGCGCAACAACGTGTCCATCATCGGCATCCGCGACCAGCGCGGCAACTTCGGCTTCGACGTGCGCGTGACCAAGCGGTTCTGACCTGCTTTGGAGGGTATCAGGCGTCGGCGGCCGGGGTCTCCGGGTGAAAGTGCTGCCAGATGGCGCGGGCGCGCTGCACACCAACGAACGGGGTCAGTTCGGCGATGCTGGCGCGCCGGATGTTTTCCAGACTGCCAAGGTTGCGCAGCAGGCGGTTCTTGAGCTTCGGCCCGATGCCGGGAATGGCCAGCAGTTCGGAATCGAAATCCCGCAGTGTGCGGCGCTGGCGGTGGAAGGTGACGGCGAAGCGGTGGGCTTCATCCCGGATGGCCTGGATGAGATGCAGCAGGGGGGAATGGCGCTCCAGCCGGAGCGGGTCGGATTCCCGACCTTTGACGAAGATGAGTTCCTCGCGTTTGGCAATCGAGGCCAGCGGCAGGGCCTCCAGGTCGAGTTCCCGCAGCGCCTGCGCTGCCGCGCTGAGCTGTCCCTTGCCGCCATCCACAATGACCAGATCGGGCAGGTGTTTTTCTTCCCGCAGCAGCCGGGCGTAGCGCCGTCCGACGACCTCGCGCATGGCGGCAAAATCGTCGCCGCCGGTGGCCGTTTTGATCCGAAACTTCCGGTACTCATCCTTGGCCGGCTGCCCGTTTTCAAACACGACCAGGGAGGCGACGGCCTCCGCGCCCTGGATGTGGGAAATGTCGAAACACTCGATGCGCGCCGGGAAGTGGGGCAGCGCCAGCAGGTCGGTCAGTTCGTCGAGGACATCGGCCATGTCGGGTTTGAGCGTCCGAAAACGCTGGTCGAAAGCCACGCGCGCATTGCGCTCGACGAGTTCGATGAGTTCGCGCTTCTGCCCGCGCTGGGGCGTCAGGATGCGCACTTTGGCGCTGCGCCGCGCCGACAGGAAGGCTTCCAGTACGTCCCGGTCAGCAAAGTCGTGCGGGGCATGGACTTCGTGGGGCACGTAGTTGCCCAGGGCGTAGTATTGGGTCAGCGCCTCGCCCAGAAAGGCGGCCGGGTCGAAGTCGTCGCCGGGCGGGAGGTCTTCCCAGAAAAACTCGCGCCGTCCGATGATGCGGCCCTCGCGCATGGTGAAAAGCTGGAGAGCCAGCCGCGCGCCGTCGCGGTGGTAGCCGAAAATGTCCACGTCGGCAGCGTCCTTGAGCATCATTTTCTGGGTTTCACCGAGCCGCTCGATGAGGCGAAGCTGATCGCGGTAGCGGGCGGCCTGCTCGAAGCGCAGTTCTTCGGCCGCCCGTTCCATCCGGGCCTGCAACTCAGCGACGAGTTGCTTGTTTTTGCCCTCGAAAAACAGCTTCACGTCCCGGACGGCTTCCGCATATTCCGCCGGGCCGCACAACTCCCGGACGCAGGGGCCGAGGCAGCGTTTGATGTGGTATTCGAGGCAGGGGCGGTCGCGCTTGCCGTCAATCTCGATGTCGCAGGTGCGGAGCTGAAACATCTGGTTGACGAGCCGGAGCGTCTGGTGCGCCAGTGAAGCCGGCAGGTAGGGCCCGTGGTACAGCGCGCCGTCGTTGAGTACGCGCCGCGTCTTGATGACCCGTGGGAACGGTTCGTTGAGCGTCAGCTTGAGGTGCGGATACTGCTTGTCATCCTTGAGCAGGACGTTGTAGCGCGGCTTGTACTGCTTGATGAGGTTGCTTTCGAGCACCAGCGCCTCGACTTCCGTATCGGTGACGATGAACTCGACATCGGCAATGTGCGCCACAAGGGCCTGGGTTTTGGGATCGTGGTGGCGGCTGGATTGAAAGTAGCTGCGCACGCGGTGGCGCAGGTTTTTGGCCTTGCCGACGTAAATGACCGTCCCGTGGGCGTCCTTGTGCAGGTAGCAGCCCGGACCGGTGGGCAGACTGGACAGTTTTTCAGCCAGAGACATTGGATAGGTAAAACGACGTGGATAAACGTGCCGGGGAGGGGGCTATTTCGCCAAGGCGTCGCTGGCTCCGTCAAGCAGCAGGCGCGCCATCTGCAGGGCAGCCCGGTGTGCGGGTCGTTCATCATCGCCGGGGGAAAGGCGTTCCAGGCGGGTGAGGTGGGATTCCATATCGTGGCGGACACGCGCCAGCGCCTTCCGCAGCCGGGGGTCTTTTTCGCCTTTGGTTTCGGCAACGGCATCGAGCTTGTCGGCGAGTTCTTCGAGAATGCGCGTGTAAGCCGCAAGGAGTTGCTGGGGTGAACCGTTGGGCGGCTCGCCCCACTGCTCACGCTTGGTAAGCGGGTCAGGACGGCCTTCAAGGGCGGTGAGGCGACGTCCGGCCAGCTTGAGGAACACCTCGGTGCGCTGGTCAATTTCCTGGGCTTCGCGGACGCGCTCGATTTCCTGTTCGTTGAGTACGTCGCCCCGCTGCTGCGCCAGCCCCGGACTGAGCAGCAACAGACTGAACAAAAACACCAGCCTTCGCCGCCAGCCGCCGCAAAGTCCGAACCATCGTGCCGTCATGGTACGTCGTGAGCTTATTCGGTCGGTGGGTCGCCGGCTCTGAGAAATTCACCGCCGAAGTAGGCATTGAGGGATTCCCGGCGAATACTCCGGGCGCGGTTGAGCGCCTGCCGGGCGCAGCCTTCGTGACATTCGGGCATGCCGTTGACCATCCACTCCAGCACCGGCAGTTGCTGGCGGAGCGTCGTTTCCAGCTTGCGCAGCATGTGCTGGCGTACCTTTTCCTTGGCCGTTTGCCGGGTGTAACCGTGGGTGTAATCAAGCAACCCGGTGTAAACCCGCAGCGCCTGGGCCGCCGTTTCGTAGCGTTCCTGCTTGACGGCTTCAACGGCCGTGGCCAGTCGGCTGGTGCCGATTTTCAGGCAGGCATCGAGGTGGTCCTTGGGATTGGTCTCTTTCTGAAGCGTCTGCCGCTCGGTTTCGGACAGTCCCGCCGGCAACGCGGACGCTGACCCGGCCAGGTCATCCGCCCAGACACCAACACCAAACACGGCAATCCAGAGCCAGAGGCCAAGGATTCGACGTGCCTGACGACAATCGCGCTGCAATAGGGTCGAATGCCGCATCGTCCTGCCCTCCTGTGCGCCGGGGTAGCCCGGCTGGTAAAGACGGCCCGACTGGGGATGCCATTGAAGCCATGGCCCAGTTTCAGGGCTTTCGGGGTTTCGACTGTTCGGCCTGCCGTCTCAGACTGGGCAACCGAAGGTGAACTTTTTCGATTTCGAGCTGGTGGTGAACGCCATCGGCGCGGGCAAGAAAGGCTTCGTAAGCCGCCAGCGCCTGTCTGTAGTCGCCCATTTTGTCATAACAGACGCCGAGAAAAAAGTAGGTTGCCGCCACTTCCGGCTGTTGTTGCGAAAGAAGGGCGAAGTGCCGGGCGGCTTCGGCAAAGCGGTCGAGTTTGAACAGGGCCGTGGCCAGTCCGGCACGCGGCGCAATGGCCTCGGGGTTTTGGGCTACAAGGGGGGCGTAGGCGGCAGCGGCTTCGGCAAAGCGCCCGGCCCGGAGCAGGGCGGCAGCGGATGCAACCGCCGCTTCCCTGCCCAGCGACGAGGCCAGCGTGGCCAGTTGTGCATCCTGGGGAAACTGCTTCCGGGCGGCTGCGAGAAAGGCGCGGGCGGCTTCCGGCCGGTCGAGCCGGTAGAGGGCGCTGACGATGTTGGCGGCCAGTTCGGCATGTGGCGTGGAGGCATAAGCCACTTGCCAGTCAGCTACGGCCGCTTCCATCTGTCCCTGGACGGCGTAGGCGTCGCCGCGTCCACGGCGCGCTTCGGGGTGGTTGGACTGCCCGGCGAGTGCGTGGGAAAAGGCTTTGATGGCGGCCTCGGTCTGTCCGGCGAGCAGAAGCGCCTGTCCGCGCAGGACATCCACTTCGGGCAGGACTGCGGACGTGCCGAGCGGTGCCAGGACTTCCAGAGCCGCTTCCGGTTTCTGGCGGCCAAGCGCCAGGCGCGCCAGGTGGAGCCGTGCCTCCAGATGGTCCGGCGCGAGTTGCAGCACCGTGGCATAGGCCCGTTCCGCCTGCACGGTGTTGTCAGCCGCCAGCGCCGCCGCGCCCAACTGCAACCAGCCGCGCAGGAAATCGGGCTGAAGCGCCACGCAGCGTTCAAAGGCCGTGACGGCCTCGGCGGTGCGCCGGAGCGCCAGGAGGGCCATGCCGCGCTGGAAGTGGATGGGCGCGAGGGTGTCATCCAGCGCCAGAGCCTCGTCGTAGAGCTGGAGCGCCACAGTGAGTTGGCCAGCCTGATGGGCATCCTGGCCGGCCTCGAACCGCGCAATGGCGGCCGCGGTATCCGGGGCCGCCGGGGCGGAAGGTGTCTGGGCCGGAACGGGCAGGGCCACGCTCTGAAGCCATAGGCCGAGCGCCAGAAGGAGCCAGCGCCAGCCTGTCCACCAGCGGGCTGGAGCCACGTGATGGGCCGCCGCCAGGGGGCAGGCGTTGTACCCGGTTCCGGTTGCGTCCGTGTGTCCGGGGCGTCTAAGCATCGTTTTCCGGGTCTTCTTCCAATTCCAGGTCTTTGTCTTCCGGGTCTTCGTCGTCCGCGCCGGGGAATGGCTCGGCGTGGGCGGTCAGCAGCGCCGCTTTGATGCTGACCTCAAAGGGGTAGGTGCCACGGTCGCGGTCAATGATGTCGCACAGTGAATCCCGGACGGTCCTGAGATAGTCCCGTGGTACGATGGACAGCCAGCGGTCGAGCCAGTAGCCGGCAATGAGCGGTGATTCGAGGAAAGCGTGTCCGCTGTCGAAGGAAAAGGTCTCTTTGCTGCTGGTGAGGGCAACGTTGTGCAGCCCGGCGCCAGTCGCCTGCGCCCGGATGTCAGCCGGCGTTGGATGGGTGCGCAGCAGGGTTTCGAGCGGCACAGACAGGTCTTCCGCCAGGTCGCACTCATAGAGGGCTTCCCAGAAAATGGAGAAAAACTCGTCGAAGCTGCCGCGCAGGAGCGCATAGGCGGCAATCTGTCCACCGTCGCCCACGCGCTCCCGCAGGAGCGTCAGCATGGGCGGCAGGGCCTCGGTCGGAAGGAGTGAGGCATCCCCCACGACCAGATCATAGCCTTCGGCAACGGGATCATCCGCCAGTTGGTCACGGTCGAGAATGCGCAGGTTGTCGAGCTTGGCCACCTGGCACTTGTCCCGTATGAGCTGCAACCGGGCCGGGTCGCTGTCGCTGGCCGTGACCGTGCCGGTGTCGCGCAGCCGGTGGGCAAGTTCGATGGCCAGTCCGCCGGTGCCACACTCCACGAGCAGGATGTGTCCGCTTTCCGGCAGGGGAATGGTCTCGGTGAGCAGTTGATGGAAGCATTCGCACCACAGCGGGCTGATGGTGAGATCGTGCAGAAAGGCGCGCGTGCGGTCATCCGGGCTGGGCATCGGTAACATCCTCTGGACAGGGAAAGTGTGGAGCGCCACCGTCTGGGGGCATACTGTCTTCCCGGAACCGGGAGACAGGCATGCTATCGCAATCCGTTTGACCGTCCACCCTCTCCGGCGTAAAATGCGCCGTGGTCACGTCTTCGTTTTTGGGTAGTTTTTCTCGAAATGGTCGGTCTGCCATTGCTATCCAAACTGTGCCAAACACTTGCACGGCCCCTTCTTCATCACTCAGGAGGTCATCACTGTGGGATTTAAAGTAGGCGACAAAGTGATCTATCCCAATCACGGCATCGGCGTCATCGAAGTTATCAAGCGCATGGAATTCGATGGCGTCGAAATGGAATTTTACCAGTTGCGCCTCAGTGGAAATAACACGACGGTCAACGTCCCGGTTGACAAGGTTCAATCCATCGGCATCCGAACGCCCATCAAGACTGTGGATGGTGAGAAGCTGCTGAAACTGCTGGCGACCAACTTCGTTGCGCCGCCGTCGGACTGGAAGGACCGCTTCAAGGAATTTTCAGAAAAGATGCGCAGCGGTGACATTTTCAGTGTGGCTGAAATTCTCAAGCACCTGACCTATCTGGGAAGCCTCAAGCCGCTCTCGTTTCGTGAGAAGCGCCTGCTCGAACGGGCGCGGTATCTGGTCATCAGTGAACTGACCATGGCTTCGGGAAAACCCCAGGAAAAAGTCGAAGAAGCCGTCGAACAGGCGCTGCAAAAAGCCTTCATCAAGTTCGAGAAGAAAAATGGCAAAGCTTCCGCTGCTTCCGCGGCGGTCTAAGCGGCGTCATTCTGCCCCCCACGGCGATGCCTGCCGGGCGTCGCCGTCCTTCCAGGTTGGTTCAGAATGGGTGATCCCGTTCCCCTAGTCGTCTTCAAGGTTGTCGCCGTTGGGTTTCTCGTGGCTGCCAATGCCTTCTTCGTGGCGGCTGAGTTTGCCCTCGTGGCGGCGCGGCGTCCACGGTTGTCGTCGCTTTCGGTAAGTGGGCGCCGGCGGGCCGTGACGGCCCTGCGGCTGATAGACGACCTCGATGGCACGATCTCGGCCACCCAGTTCGGTATCACGCTGGCCAGTCTGGCCCTGGGGTGGATTGGTGAACTGACCTTTGCCCGGATTTTCGAGCACTGGCTGTCGGCATGGATGCCCGCCGGGCTGTGGCTCTATGTTTCCGCCCACGCCATTGCCGTCGCCGTCGCCTTTTCGCTCATCACCGCGCTGCACATTGTTTTTGGTGAGCTGGCGCCCAAGTCGCTGGCACTGGCGCGGGCGGAGCAGGTGGCCCTGGCGGTGGCTGTCCCGTTGGACATCTTCTGCCGCATCTTTCGTCCGTTCATCTGGCTTCTGGACCGGGCGGGGGCCCGCGCCGTGCGCCTTTTCGGTGTGACGCCACTGCCCGGCGGACATCACACGGCAGCCTATACCCAGGAAGAAATCCAGCAGCTTGTCGCCCTGTCACACCAGAGCGGACACCTCAAGGCTGACGAGCAGGAACTCATCCACAACGTCTTTCATTTCAGCGACACCGTGGTACGGGAAATCATGGTGCCGCGCCCGGAGGTCATCAGCCTGCCGCTGACGGCGACGGCAGATGACATTCTTCAGACGCTGTGTGAATCGGGCTACTCACGCCTGCCGGTTCACGATGCCCACCCGGACAACATCGTGGGGTTCATCCACGCCAAAGACATCCTGCGCTGCCTGGCCCGCAAGGAGCCGTTGTCCGTTGGTACGCTGCTGCGCCGGCCCGTCTTCGTGCCGGACACCGCGCACCTGGAGGAAGCCCTCCGCCAGTTGCGTACGGCGCAGTCGCCGCTGGGGGTTGTTGTGGATGAGCACGGTACGGTCGAAGGGATCGTGACGCTGGAAGACATCCTCGAACAGCTTGTCGGCGACATCCGGGACGAGCACGATGTCACTGACGAGGAAACCAGGGTGTGGACGGAACCGGATGGCACGCTCATCTTCGACGGCGCTATCGCCGTGCGTGAAGTCAATCGCAAATTCGGCCTCAACCTTCCCGAATCGGATGACTACGCCACACTGGCCGGTTTTCTCATGACCCAGGCCGGGCGGCTGCTGGCTTCCGGCGATGTCGTTTCCTACCAAGACCACGAATTTCGCGTCGAGCAGGTCGAGCGGCGGCGCGTGGCGCGCGTGCGTGTCACCCGGCGGGCGGAAGCGCCCACACTGCCGCCGCCGGTGCTGATCCGGCAACCATCGGTGTGAGTGCCTGGTGAGTGCCTGGACGGTCTCTGCCGGAACCGTTCAGGTCAGGAAGCTGTGCGGTCAGGGTTGCGAAGGGGTGCGGTCGTAGCGGTCGAGAAAGGCAAGCCGTTCACGGGCGGCTGTGCCCCAAGTCGAGTCAGGATCGCGCCGGATGTAGTCCTGCCAGGCCAGCCGTGCTTCGTCCCACCGACCAAGCATTTCGAGCGCGCGGGCGCGGTTGTACCGGGCTTCGAGCAGATTCGGCTCCAGACGCAGCGCCATATCCAGGGCATCCAAGGCTTCTTCGGCTGCTGCCGGTGAGGTGCGGGCGACTTCGAGCAGAGCCAGCCCCAAGTCGCTGTGCAGGGCGGCATCACGGGGAAACTGCTGAACCGCCATTTGCAGGTGGGCAAAAGCTGCGAGTGGTTTGCCTTCGGCAAGGTAACAGCGGCCCAGCGTACGGTGGCCGTCCGGGGTTGGGCGGCGGATGAGTTCCCGTTCGAGCGCCTGCCGGGTCGCCTTGAGCTGGAGTTGAGGCTGGTCGTTGTCATGGCTGCCCCGGTGGACAGGGGCCATTTTGGCCACCGGCAGGTGGGTGAGGCGTCCGTTGAGCGTCAGGCCGGCGCTGGCTGACACCTGGTGCAGCGTGGCTTCGGCTTGCGCGCCAACGGTCTGGCCCTGCCAGGCGATGAAACAGCCCCCCCCGATGAGGCCAACGGTCAGACTGCCCAGGACAAACCAACGCCGTTGGAGCCACGTCGGCCGCCGGGAAGGCGCTGGAGGCTGGGGTGAGAACGGCATGGCTTATGTCTCCAGATCGGCCAGCAGCTCGCCAATTTCGGCGGCCATGGTGGGATGTCCGTGGCGTTCCGCGGCACGCTGGCCCTGTTCCCAGGCGGCGCGGGCGGCGGCAATGTCGCCAAGACGCTGGTACGCCTGTCCCAGCAGCCGGTAGCCGGCCCCCTGGTCATCGCCGGTTTCCAGGTAAGCCGTCAGGTGTCTGACGACGGCCTGGTAGTCGGCCAGTTTCCAGTACTCATTGGCCAGGCCGTAGTGCGCCATCGGGTTGTTGGGATTCGCCGCCAGCATTTTCTGCAGGGCTTCCAGCCGTGCCGTCGTCATCCTCATGCGCGGGAGACCCCGGCCTTCAGGCCGGGGAGGGATAGCGCGGCGGCGCAAGCCGCCCTGTTCCCGCATCTCCTTTCTTCAGATGGCTATCCTTGTCCACGAATATCCATACCCGTCTGCACGCTGGAGCAGTGTGCAAAATCGGTGATGGATGCCTTGTACCAGCCCGGTTGCGGACTGGATGTTGAAACTGCCGCTGGCTCGAATGGCGACACGACCCAGGTAGTTGCCTGCCTTTTTGCCGGTCGTCACGACCACACGCACCAGGTCCCCGGTCTGAAACCCGAATGCACTCTTGCTGCGGGTCAGGTATCCGCGTGGAAACCCATGCTTCGTCAGGCGCGTGCGTTGATAGCTCCCGCGTCCTGTGCACTGGATTTTCAGCGTCGGAACCCGCCAGTTGGTAACAGCGTGGACTTCGCCCACACAGGCTGCATCCAGCGCATGCGCCTTTGGAAGGTTGAGCCGATGTCGGTTCCACTTCGTCCGCCCGCCCGTTCCAGCCTCGACCGGCAGGGCTGTGGCCGTCAGGCGGCGCCACAGTTCCCATCGCGTGCTGTTGACGGCAGCCGCATCGCGCAACGGCGCTTTTCGCTGGGCCTCGATGCGGGCCAGTCGCTTCGGGTCTTTCGCCAGAACATCCTTAATGTCTTGCGCGCCCTTGCGCCGGTTGCAAGGATGACAGGCCAGCGTCAGATTGCTCACGCGGTCACTTCCGCCCTTTGAGCGCGGATGAATGTGATCGATCTCCAGCGGCACGTTTTCTGCATCGCAGTAGGCGCACTTGCGACCCCACTTCTCCAACAGATACTCCCGCACTTCGCAGCCAGCCAATGTTCCTTGCTGGTACTCGATGCCGGAGATTTCCGGGTTTTGCAGCGCCTGGGTGTCGAACCGCACCAGTTCCTGCGACAGTGACGAAACCGGCGCCCAGCGGCACAGCCGCCGCACCCAGGACGTGATCGTGTCCACGCGGTGTTGCAGGCTGGGCGGCAGCCAACCATTCCGCCGGGTTCGGTTATCGAAGCGGGACTGGCGGTGGCGCAGGTTCGCGCAGCGCCGACGCCGACGAAACGCCGCGCGCTGTCTGAGTGCAGCGCGGATCGCGTGCCCGCGGTGAACGAGCTCAGCCAGGAACAGCACGTGGGCGCTGCGCTGCACTTCGCCCGTGTCGGCACCGACCTCTTGCGACTCTCGAACCAGGGCCACACCCGTTGCCCTGCTGCCGGGATCGAGCTTGAGCCGCACGGGTTGCAGGGCGCAATCTTCCTGCTCACGATCGAGCAGCCGGATGGTGAATGGCACCAGCCGATGCACCCGCGCCCGCCCACGTTCCGACAGCAGCCGCGCCCGCTTCTCCGAGCACGGCATCAGCGGTTTTTTCCTGCGATCCAACACGAAAACTGCCAAGTTCAACTCCTTTCAAACCGCCCTTACGGGCCTTGTGGGCATTTCTGCCCATCTCCCCTCGGGAATGTCTGCAACCGGCTCCTTCCTTGCGGAAGCGATGAGAACCTTCGGCGCTTTACCTTTCACCAGCATGATCCCCACCTTCCAGTGTCCGGGACTGAGGAAGCATCCCGGAGTGGGTCTCAACGACCTGTTGCAAACGTAGCGGATTGGCTACCGCTTTCCCTGGTCAACCCAGCCTGCTCCCAAAGCTCCGGCCTTGGGGCCGGGGTAGTTGACAAGCTCCGCCCTTTAGGGCGGGGTAGTTGACATCACAGCTTCTCCCTGACGTGGTGCCTCCGGCTGTCCGGCCGCGGGCGGCCGGGGAACTTCATACTTCCGAAAGGTCAGCTCCGGGTGTTCGATTTCAAGAAGTTCAAACAGGCTGCGCGTCATCCGCAGCCCGCGTGTCACCCAGAAAGCGCCCCGACCTTCGTATTCGGTTTCCAGTTCGCGCGGCAGCCCGCGCACTTCGACTTCCTTGGCCCACAGAATGACATCTATGTTCATAGCCCAGCCATTCTATCTTTCTGGGCATCCTCTTGCGAGGGTTCGTCCGTAAGCTCAGCCGACCACGGCACAAGCCACCCAACCCGCACGAGGTAGGTCGCCAGGAACAGAATCTTGGGTTCGAGGTGCGGCAGGTTGGCAATGATGTCGGCCAGGGAGTTCTGACCGTCGAACAGGTCGAGCAGCGTCACATTCGAGGGAGAGAGTTTGGCCGCGGCCATGGCCGATTCCATAGCCGGTGTGCGGCGGTAGGCAACATCGAGTGGCGGTGCGAACCGGGGATCGCCCAGCAGGAAAACGAGGTCTTCGCTGATGTCAATGGTTTCGAGTGGCGAGGTGATGCGGGTGTGTGAACCCTGGTTTTGCGACCACTCGATTTCGTCGGCCACCGTGGCCAGCAGCAGTGCCGGCGTCACGGGTTTGACCAGTGAAGAAAGCCGCAGCCGCTCCATGGCGCGGGAGAGAATCTCATCCGGCAGGCGCGTCAGGGCAATGATCGGCGTGGTGACGAACCGCTCCCGCATGATGCGGGCCGGGGCCAGTTCCCCGACGCCCGGCGTGGTATCCGCAATGATGAGCGTTGGGGGCTGGTCAGACAGCGTATGCGCCGTGTTTGGGTCATCTGCCACCAGAACGTGGTAGCCGGCCAGCGTCAGGGTTTTGTTGATGAGCTGCGCCGTTTCCGGGTCGCTTCCCACAAACAAAATGGTCTGGTGACGAACAAGGCTCATGGCGTTCTCAACAGCGTAGCGACCAGTTCTTCCAGCCGCCGGATGCGTTTGTCAAAAACGGCGTTGCGGATTTCGTGCAGGACATCGAGTTGTTCCAGCTCCACCAGGGCAATGTTGATGCGCCACATGGTTTCCTGGCGGGCCTTGCGGCAGCGTTTTTTCTCGGCTGAGTCCGTCCGGCGATACCATTCTTCAAGGGTTGCCCGCTTGAACTCAAACTGACGCTGCTTGAGTTCTTCGACCAATCCCAGCAGGCGTTGTGGCCCGGCGGTGTCGGTGGTTTCACGGGCCCGCAGATAGGCGTCAATGCGCTGACAGATGCGCTCAGCCAGGGTGCGTTTGATTCCGGCGGCAAGGGCAATATCGCTTGGCAGCCCGGTGGTGTAGCTTTCGAGGCGCGACATCCCGGCTGCAAACAGTTTCTGGATGGTTTTTTGCCCGACACCTTCAACCTGCTTGAGCAGTGTTGTCAGCACGATGCTCTCTGATGACGTTGGGGCCGGCGGAATGAAGAAGGTCGCGGGCAGGTAATCCTCCAGATCGGCATAAGCGCTCAGGACGCGCAGCTTCCAGTGCCGGCCGTAGCGCCGCCGGTCGCCTTCGCTGTGGTCCTGAAGCAGCACGGCTTCCAGGCGTTCCAGCCGGATGCTCAGATCGGTGAAGGCAATGGACTGTGAGGCACGCCGCAGGTTCACCACGGCCGGACGGCAGGCTTCCAGCCAGTCGCGGGCGAAGGCCCCTTTGCGCAGTTCAGTGATGAAATCCTTGATGGGCTGGACGTAGCCCGTGGCAATGTCCGCGAACAGTTGCCGCACTTCAGCGGGAACGCCGGGTTCGGTTTCGGACTGCCAGACGCCTTCCGGCAGGGCGAACTCCGACGTTGGATGCGTGGCCGCATCAAAAGCTCCTTCGAGACTGCCGATCACGTCATCGAGAAAGTCGTCGTCAAGGTCCACGGCAAGGTCATCGAAGGGGTCTTCATTGCCGTCGAAGGTGACTTCGGTGGTAATCCGTCGCGTCTGTTGGTTGGTGTCGGGCGTGGCTGACAGCGGCGCGGCAAGGAAGCCCTGAAGCCGCTGGGTAATCTGATGCGTCAGGGAAACTTCTATCACCCGGCCTGTGTCGCTCATTGTGCGCACCATATCCACAAAGCAGGTCGTGGCCTGGGTCAGCCCATCGAGTGCCGACGTTTGCTGTTCCGGGGCAAAGCTGGCCAGACGCAACGCCAAGGCTGCACCGGCTTCCGCCAGAGACAGCAGCGCCTCGACGCCCTCGCGGGTGTGTGGCGACAGGTTGTTCTGGTCGCGGTGCAGCTCGCGGACGGCCGTCAGCAGTTCGTCCGTGTGCTCACAGACCGCCAGGTGGTAGGCCGGATTGTGCGGCGCGCGGCGCAGCCGTTCCAGATAAAGCCTGAGCAACGTCGTGTGGTCTTCGACGCCGACGACGAAGGCCTCAAGCGAAGTGAAACGATCCATAGTGGAATGTCATCGCGTGTGATGTGCAGGAAACATAACACAGGTCGTGCGGGACGAAGACGCATGAGAAAACACATTAGGCAAAAAAGAAAGTCGCGGCCCGGTTGCCAGCCCGGCCGCGGAATGCCTGTCTTACGCCGGGTTGACCAAGTGCGCCAGGTGTTCGGGAAGCTCAACTTCCATACGCAGCAGAGCCGTGCTGTACGTTTTCCCCTGGGCATCGCTGCGCAGCGAGACCGTGCCGCCGCCACCCAACGCCTTGTGAAGCAGAAAGTTAAGGGCTTCGAGGTTGGGCAGTTCATACCGCTCGACCGGGCCGTGACACAGCTCGGCAAAATGTGCTTTGACGCGCTCGGCTGTGACCTGCTCACACAGCACCGGATAAAACTCCGGGCGGCGGGCAATGAGACCGATGTTGGACGTGTCGCCCTTGTCGCCCGAACGGGCATGGGCAATGTCGAAAAGCCTGACTCGCATACGGCATCTCCCCATTCCGGTTTTGGTTTTCAGTCGCGCTCAACGGCCAGAGCGACAGCATTGCCGCCGCCCAGACACAGGGCCGCGACGCCCCGCTTGGCCTGGCGGGCCTGGAGCGCGTGCAGAAGCGTCACCAGGACGCGCGCTCCACTGGCGCCGATGGGATGCCCCAGCGCAATGGCCCCGCCGTTGACGTTGACCCGCGCCGGATCAGCGCCGACTTCCTGCGTGACAGCAATGGCCTGCGCAGCAAAGGCTTCGTTGAACTCGAACAAATCCACATCTTCGACCTTCCAGCCGGCCTTGGCCAGGACGCGCCGGGTGGCTTCCACCGGAGCCATCATGATGAGCTTCGGTTCGATGCCGCTCATTGCCTGGGCCACGATGCGTGCCATGGGCTGGCGTCCCAGACGTGCGGCCTGGGATTCCGAGGTGACGACCACAGCCGCCGCGCCATCATTGATGGTGGAGGCATTGCCGGCCGTCACCGTCCCGTCCGGCTGAAAAACCGGCTTGAGCTTGGCCAGGGCGGCGGCCGTCGTATCGGCGCGCGGTCCCTCATCTTCGGCAAAAACAAGCGGATCGCCTTTGCGCTGCGGAATCGTCACCGGCTCGATTTCGGCCCGAAAGGCTCCCACCTGCTGGGCGGCAACGGCTTTGGCCTGGGAGCCGGCGGCAAAAGCGTCCTGCGCTTCCCGTGAAATGCCATAGCGTTCGGCAACGACTTCCGCCGTGCAGCCCATGTGCCAGTTTTCAAAGGTGCACCACAGGCCGTCGTGAATCATGACATCGAGCATTTCGCCGTGGCCCATCCGGTAGCCCTCCCGCGCCTTGGGCAGGACGTAAGGCGCATTGGTCATGGATTCCATCCCGCCGGCGACGACATACTCGGCATCTCCGGCCTGAATGGCCTGCGCGGCCAGCATGACCGCACGGAGTCCTGAACCGCACACCTGATTGACCGTGAGTGCCGCCACAGCGGGCGGAAGTCCGGCACGCAGGGCGGCCTGCCGCGCCGGATTCTGGCCGAGTCCGGCCTGGAGGACGCAGCCCATGATGACTTCGTCCACCTGGACGGCATCAATCCCGGCGCGTTCGACGGCGGCCCGCACGGCGTGCGCGCCAAGCATCGGAGCCGTGAAGGATTTGAGCGAACCCTGAAACTTCCCAATCGGGAGACGGACGGCGGAAAGAATGACGGAAGTTGGCATTGTGGATGCTTTCTCGCAGAAGGAATCATGACGTAGCCCTACTATAAGCCACTTTTGGTTGGACAGACTACGGTTGTTCTGGTGGAGCAAAGCATGGTTGATGAGCACACGTCCCTTTCGCGGCAGGTAGCTGAAGGCATCGCCCGACTCGAAGCGCACACCCGGCAGGGTGTGTTGTGCTGGCAGGCGGTGGCGGCGGCGCCGGTGATGCGCTTCGTCGCCGATGATGAAGGCGTGCGCTATACGCTCACCGGTGGACGTGAAGGGATGCCAACCGTGCTGACCGCCTTTGATACGGCGCGGCGGATCGTGGTCTGGAAAGTCTCCGGGACGCCGAACACGCAGCCCCGGCTCCGGGCGCTGGCGGATTTGGTTCTGGCCCGGTTTGGCCCGCCAAAGACGGCGCTGGTTCCCGACATGACGCGGGTCGTGATGTTTCCGGTGCGTCCGGCTGCCGCCAGAGCGTGGACGCCGGCCGAACGTACCGCCTGAATCCGGCCTGGAAACAGCACACGCAACCACAACCGCGCCGGGGGCTGCGGGAACATGGACGGCACCGGCCGGGACGTGATTTCATGGGCTGGTTATGTCCGCCACGGATGCTCCAGCGCCCATCACTTCGGCTGCTGTCCGGCGTGTGCTTTGGCGATTGCTCGTCGCCAATCTGGCCGTCGTCGTGGCCAAGGCGCTGGCTGGATGGTGGGCCGGCTCGCTGGCCGTGCTGAGCGATGCCGTTCACTCGCTGACTGACGCGGCCAACAATCTCGTCGGCATCTGGCTCATCCGGGCGGCTGCCAAACCGCCGGACCGCGAACACCCTTACGGCCACGCCAAGCTCGAACCCATCGGCGCTTTCGTCGTGTCGGCCGTGATGGGTGTGGTGGCCTACGAAATCGGACGCGAAGCCGTGCTGCGGCTCTGGGCCGGGGCGACCGTATCGCTGGCGCTGACGCCGCTGACCTTTACCGTCATGCTCGGTACGCTGGTCGTCAACCTGCTGGTCGTCTGGTACGAACGGCGCGCCGGGCAGCAACTCGGCAGTCCTTTTCTGCTGGCCGATGCCCAGCACACGCTGAGCGATGTGTATGTCACGGTGGGCGTGCTCGTGGGGTTGGTGGGGATGTGGTTGGGTTGGACGTGGCTCGATCCGGTGGTGTCGCTGGCGGTTGTCGCGGCGGTCGGTTGGGGCGCGTATCACGTCCTGGTGACGGCCATCAACGAGCTGATGGATACGGCGGCCGTGGAGGATGAACAGCTCATCGCCCTGGCGCGTCAGCACCCGGATGTCGTGGAGGTCCGCCACGTCCGGTCCCGCGGACGCGGCGCCTATGGCTTTGCGGAACTCACCCTGGTTTTCCGGCATGACGACTTGCGCCGCGCCCACGCCACCAGTGACCTTCTGGAAACCCAGATTCGGCAGATGTACGGTCTGGCCCACATCACAATTCACCTTGAACCGGCCGAAGTCCGTACGCCGGGCGATGTCAAGGCAGAGGAGCTATCCGCATGACTGCATCCCGTGAAGTCGCCGTGCTTGCCGGCGGCTGCTTTTGGTGTCTGGAAGCCGTGTATCTCGGCATGCGCGGCGTGGAAAAGGTCGTTTCCGGCTATGCCAACGGACACACGCCCAACCCCACCTACCAGCAGGTCTGTTCCGGGACGACAGGCTATGCCGAAGCCGTTGAAATCACCTTCGATCCGAACGAGGTGTCATACCGGGACCTGCTCAACGTCTTTTTCGTCATCCACGACCCGACGACGCTGAACCGGCAGGGCGCGGATGTGGGCACCCAGTACCGTTCGGGGATTTACTACCTGACGCCGGCCCAGCATGAGACGGCGCGGCAGGTCGTCGATGCCTTGACGGCGGAACAAGTCTTCGATGCACCCATCGTGACCGAAATCGAGCCGCTGCGGAACTTTTACCCGGCTGAGGATTATCACCAGAACTACTTTGCCCGCCATCCATACCAGCCGTATTGCGTGGCGGTCGTTGCCCCCAAGGTAGCCAAGTTCCGCAAGCAATTCCTTGAGAAAGTCAAAGCCTGACCCTGCGTTCCGATGCCAGACGCTGCCACTTCACCTGCTGCTGCCTGTGCGGTGTCCCCGCCTGCGGCTGCTGAGCCAATCGTCATTCGCGGCGCGCGGGTTCACAATCTCAGGAACATCACCGTTGCGATTCCCTACGAAAAGCTCACCGTCATCACCGGCGTGAGCGGTTCGGGGAAGTCGTCGCTGGCGTTCGATACGCTGTATGCCGAAGGCTACCGGCGCTATGTCGAGTCGCTTTCGGCTTACGCCCGCCAGTTTCTCGAACGCCTGCCCAAGCCCGATGTGGATGAAATTACGGGTATCTGTCCGGCGATTGCCGTCCAGCAGCGGAACCAGACCCGCCAGCCGCGCTCGACCGTCGCCACCCAGACGGAGATTTACGACTACCTGCGACTGCTCTACGCCCGGATTGGCGAGGTGTTTTGCCACCAGTGCGGCGCACGGGTACGGCGGGACACACCCCAGTCCGTCGTCGGGGATGTCATGCGGGAACTGCCGGAAGGCGCCCGGTTGTATGTGACCTTTCCCCTGCTGACAACGCCCCCGGCCGGGACGGCCGCGAAGTCCGGGGCAAAGCCCGGAGCCAGAGGCCGGAAGAGTCCGGCCCGTGGCTCCGGGGCGGTCGCCCGCGAACAGACCGTTGCCCACCTGATGCGCTGCCTGCAACGTGGCTTCCGGCGGCTGCTCGTCGGCGGGCAGCCGCTGGAACTCAACACGCCGGATGACTTTCCCCATCCGACGCTCGACGGCGTGGAAGTCATTGCGGATCGGCTGGTCGTGCGCGCCGCTGACGTTTCGCGGCTGACGGAATCGGTCGAAATGGCTTTCCGGGAGGGCAACGGCGAAATGGCCGTCCACGTGGTGATGCCGCAACCGGCAACGCTCCGCTTTGGCGAACGTTTTGCCTGCAAGGCGTGCCGGTTGGACTATCCGGCGCCCGAACCCAGCCTGTTCAGCTTCAACAGCCCCTACGGAGCCTGCCCGACCTGCCAGGGCTTCGGCAGCACGATTGGCGTGGATATGGCGAAGGTCATTCCCGATCCGGGGCGGTCGCTGGCTGAAGGCGCGATTGATCCCTTTGAAAAGCCACAGCTCGACTGGGCCAAACGCGAACTGCGCGCCATGTGCCGGCGGCAGGGCATCCCGTGGCAAACACCCTTCCGGCGCCTGACGGCTGAACAGCAGCGGTTGGTCATCGAAGGTGAACCACAGGGCGACTGGCCGGGAGTGAATGGTGTTTTCGCCTGGCTTGAAACCAAAAAATACAAGCTCTACGTCCGGGTTCTGCTGGCCAGATACCGGGGGTACACCGTCTGCCCGGACTGTCACGGCGGACGGCTGCGCCGCGAAGCCTGTGCGGTGCAGGTCGGCGGACGGAATTTGCCGGCGGTGGTGGGTCTCTCCATCCGTGCCGCCCTGGACTGGTTTTCCGCGCTGCCAGAGCAGCTTGGCCCGGAAGCCCGCGTCATCGCCCGCCGCCTGCTCGAAGAAATCACCAGCCGCCTGCGTTTTCTGTGTGAAGTCGGGCTGGACTACCTGACGCTCGACCGGATGGCTTCGACCCTGTCGGGAGGCGAGGCGCAGCGCATGCAGTTGGCCACGCATCTGGGCGCGGCCATGACCGGCGCGCTCTACGTGCTGGACGAACCCAGCATCGGCTTGCATCCACGGGACACCGCCCGGCTCATCGGGGCGCTGGAACGGCTGCGCGATGGCGGCAACACGGTTGTGGTTGTCGAGCACGATGAAGCCACCATCCGCGCGGCGGATTATGTCGTGGACATCGGCCCCGGCGCCGGAGAACGCGGCGGCGAGGTGGTGTTTCAGGGGCCGCAGGAGGCATTGCTGCGCGATGAACGTTCCCTGACGGCAGCCTATCTGCGCGGCGACCGGCGCATTCCTGTGCCGAAAACACGTCGTCCATGGCGGCAGGCCATTCATCTGCAGGGGGCGGCCGTTCACAATCTCAAGCACATTGGCGTGACCATTCCGCTGGGCGTGCTGACCTGTGTGACCGGCGTTTCGGGGTCGGGGAAATCCACGCTCGTCCACGAGGTGCTGTGTCCGGCTTTGGCGTCGCCGGAAGCTGCCGCGTCTGTGTGCACGTCTGTTGAAGGGCAGGAACACATCACCCGGACGATTGTCGTTGACCAGTCGCCGATTGGGCGCTCGTCACGGTCGAATCCGGCGACGTACATCAAGGCCTACGATGCCATTCGGGAAGCCTTTGCCCAGACCCGTGAAGCGCAGCAGGCCGGATTCGGCCCCGGACATTTTTCGTTCAACATCGCCGGCGGGCGCTGTGAAGCCTGCCAGGGCGCCGGCACAGTGACAGTGGAGATGCAGTTTCTGGCCGATGTCGAACTGCCCTGCGAAACCTGTGGAGGGAAGCGTTTCAAGCCGGAAATCCTGGACATCCGCTTCCGTGGAAAAAACATTGACGACGTGCTGCACCTGACTGTTTCAGAGGCACTCACCCACTTTGCCGGACTGCGGAAAGTGACCGACCGGCTGCGGTGGCTTGCGGAAGTGGGTTTGGGCTACCTGCGGCTGGGGCAGCCGGCGACAACCCTTTCGGGCGGCGAAGCCCAGCGGCTCAAGCTGGCGGCGCACCTCAGTGAAGGGGCCGGTCAGGGCACCCTGTTTGTCTTCGATGAGCCAACGACGGGCCTGCACGTGGCCGATGTGGCCGTCCTGCTTCAGGTCTTTGAACGACTGCTGGCCAGCGGCGCGTCGCTGGTGGTCATCGAGCATAATCTGGAAGTCATCAAAACGGCCGACTGGATCATTGATTTGGGGCCCGAAGGGGGCGAAGGCGGCGGGGAAGTGGTTGCCACGGGTACACCGGAGGACATTGCCGCCGTGCCGGCTTCGCACACGGGGCGCTTCCTGCGTCAGGTTTTGTCCGGTGCGTAGCTTTTCCGGCATAGCCGGAGACAGTCAGGTGAGAGAGGATGAAACGCCGGTTGGATCACTACCTTGTGGAAACCGGTCTGGCGGATTCCCGGCAGAAGGCGCAGGCGCTGATTCTGGCCGGGCAGGTTCTGGTCAACGACCGGCCGGCGGAAAAACCGGGGTTGCTCATTGCACCGGATGCCACGGTACGGCTGCGTGGGGAACCGCTGCGGTACGTCGGGCGCGGCGGGCTGAAGCTGGAAGCGGCCCTGCACGGGTTTGCGCTGGATGTGCGCGGTGCGCTGTGTCTCGACATCGGCGCTTCCACCGGCGGTTTCACGGACTGCCTGCTGCAGCACGGGGCGCGGCAGGTCTATGCCCTCGATGTCGGCCACAACCAGTTGGACTGGAAGCTGCGGTCTGACCCCCGCGTGGTTGTGCGCGAGGGCGTCAATGCGCGCTACCTGACGCCGGCTGACTTTCCTGAACGGTTTGCCGTTATCGTTGCGGATGTGTCCTTCATTTCCCTGCGCCTGATCCTGCCGGCGCTGGGTCCGCTTGCCGCGCCCGAAGCGGCGCTGGTGGCGCTCGTCAAGCCACAGTTCGAGGTGGGGCGTGAGCAGGTCGGCAAGGGCGGGATCGTCCGTGACCGGCGGCTGCACGCGACAGCCATGGCCGGCGTTCTGACGGCTGCCCGGCAGGCCGGCTTTGCGCCGGAACGGATGCTGGCTTCGCCGGTGCTTGGCGCGGAAGGCAACCAGGAATATCTCCTGCTGGCGCGATATGGCCAGCCCTTAGCCCAGGTTGACTCCTGGCAGACGGATTGGCAGACGTTGTTCCCGGAGGTGGAGATTGAGGCCGGGTTTGAAAATCTGTTACCGACTCGTTAGAGTTTTGGATGCCTTTCCAAAGTGAACAAGCCTTTGGAAGTGAACATCCAAGACGACTTCTGACACACGATGACGATAACTGAGCGGACAAAGGACGGGATTGCCATCCTGGAACTCCAGGGAAGCATTCTTTTGGGCAATGGGGACACGTTGTTGCGGGAACATGTCTCCCGTCTGCTGGCGCAGGGGTCGCGTGGTGTCGTGTTCAACCTGGCGGGCGTACCCTATGTGGACAGCAGCGGTCTGGGCGAAATCGTCCGGGCCATGACCTCCATCAAGCGCGCCGGTGGAAGACTCAAGCTGGCCAGTCCCAGCCGGCGGCTCGTGGATATTCTCAACATCACCAAGCTGTCTTCCATTCTTGAAACCTACGACACCGAAGAGGCAGCCGTCGCCAGCTTTCAGGCGGCTTCCTGATGGTTTTTCCCACTTTCGCAGGGCGGCTTCATCCTGAAGGGCAGGCGGCCCCGACATAAACACAGACACAAAAAAACCGCCGGCCACACTGTGGCCGGCGGGCAGGTTCCCGGCATGCGGGCAGATCAGAAGATGATCTTGAACGCCACCTGGATGTTGCGTGGGCCGTTGAAGGTCGAGGTGACACGCCCGAAGTTGGTGGCGTTCACATTCTGGTCGCCGACATTGAAGATGGGCGAGTTGAACGTGTTGAAAAACTCAAACCGCAACTCGGTGTTGACCCGCTCGTTGATGGGCGTGCGTTTGACGATGTTCATGTCGAGGTTGTAGCGCCGGGGTCCGTTGAGGATGAACCGCTGCAACGAACCGGCCCGTCCGGGCGCCGGGTTGAAAAACACCTGTCCGTTGAAGGGGGCCTGTCCGTCGGGCTGTACGGCGCGGCCGTCGAAGTTGATGACATTCGGGTTGATGAAGAACAGCCCCCGTGGGGTACGGAAAATCCCCACGAGGCGCTGAAGTTGTCCCCGTGTCAGCGTCGTGTCCACGGTGTTGAGATCACCGCGCGTTCCGCCCGTCACCCGGTTGATGGTGCCCCGGCGGGAGTAAATGCCAAAGGGCGGTCCGCTCCCGATTTCGAGAAAGAACCCAACCTGGAAGCCGCCCACCAGCCGCCGCAGGAAGCCGTTGCCGGGGTCGAGCGTCTTGCCCTGTCCGAACGGCAACTCATAGATGCCGTTGGCCTTGAAAATGTGCGGGATGTCAAAGGGCGCCCGCGAGTTTTCAAGCGTGGGCTGCCGGTTGTCGAGGAGCGCCTCGAAGCGGGTCTGCCCCGTACCGGCGGTGTTGGTCAGGGTTTTGCTGTAGGTGTAGTTGGCCTGAATGAGGAAGTCACCCGCAATGCTTCTGGAAAACCGCCGCCGGAATTCCACCTGCAACCCGTGGTAGTTGGAAAAGCCGGAGTTGTTGAGGATATTCGTGGCGAGGGCGTTGGGGTTGGGCTGGAAGACCACGCTGCCCGTCAGGCGGTTCGTGATGTAGATACCGGCCAGACTACCCGCTTCCCCGGTCTGGATGAGGTTGCGGATGGTCGAGTTGGTGAGGAGTCCCCCACCGGCCAGGTTGGGGAACACGGTCAAGGGCTGGCTGCCGGGAATGGCCGGGTTGAAGGCGGGGTTGAACACCCCGGTTGCGGCGAGCGCCAGGAAGCCGTTCTGCCGCGCCCGGGCCACATCGGCGGCAAAGCCGTTGTTGATGACATCCAACTGGTTCAGGTCCACGGCCCGGATGAGGTTGGTGCTCCGGTTGCCCACGTACCGCACGGTCAGAACCGTATCCCGGAAAATCTCACGCTCAAGCGAGACGTTCCACTGCTGGTAGAACGGCGTTTGCAGGTTCCGGTCAGGGCTGCCGAAGGCCGTGTTGGTGGTGATGGCAAACTGGCTGGCGTAGCTGTAGGGCACATTGAAGGGTGGCGGTACAAGCAGGGTGTTGATCAGGTTCGTGGCATTGCTGAGCCGCGGCCCGGCGGCCTGAACTTGCGCCAAAGTGGGGGCCAGCGTTGTGCTGAGGCCGGGATTGGTCAGGATGGAGTTGTCCGCGGCACGGATAGCTTCATCGTTGACATAGGCCAGCGAGTAGCCGCCACGCAGCACGGTTGGCTGGCCCAGTCCTTTGATGTCCCACGCCACGCTGACGTTCGGGGCAAAGTTGTTGCGGTCAGGACGCCAGAACCGGCCGGCAAAGTTGACGATGCCACCCGGATTGAGCAGCGTCTGGGCCGTGGTCGCGCCGGCCGGATTGACCGGCAGGAGCGCGAAGGCATTGGCTTCCGACAGTGGCGTAACGTAATCGTACCGCAGGCCGGCATTGATCGTGACGTTCGGACGAATCCGCCACTGGTCGGCGATGTAGGTTCCCAACTGGTTGAGGCGCAGGTCGCGGGTTTGGGCTGCGGTTGGGTCAAAGCCGGCTGTCGGACGCGCCGCATTGACGTTGAAGGTGCGCGACAGCGAGCCAATCGCTCCGCTGTACAGCGTCAGAAAGCTATTGGCTGTCTGGAGTTGGGTCACATTGATACCACCCGGGAACAGGGCGGCGGTCAGCGCCGCCGGGTTGCCCCCCACACCCAGCACCTGCTGGCTCAGTCCGAGGGTCGGGACAGTGCCAGCTTCGTTGTAGGGGCGCACTTTCAGCCAGTCGAACTGCACCCCAAAGCGGAGGCTGTGGGCGCCAAGCTGAAGCGAGGCGTTGTCAATGATGGTGACAATCTGGGTGTCACGTCCCTGCGGCAGAAAGGTCACGTCAGGATTGGTGAAGGGCAGCCCGCTGAGGAAAAAGGGCGGGTTCTGCGACCGGTTCACGTTGAAAAACGGCGCGGTGAAGTTGGCGCCAAACCGGATTTCATTGTTGAACCGGGGTGAGATGCTCCACACCCAGGCGGCAGCGCCGAAGTTGGTCGGCCCGACGTTGTTGACAATGACCGGGTTGTTGAACGTGGTGTCAATGTCGGTGCGCCCAATGGTTTCACCGGCCCGGCGGTAGATGAACTCCAGGTGGTGCCGGGGGCTGGGGTTGTAGTCCACGCGGTAGGCAGAGGTGTCCCGGTCAAACGGTGTTGAACGGACGATTTGAAGACCGGTTGTGTTCAGGCCGTCGCCCACCGTGGTGAGGTTCGACTGATTTGGCACCCGCGCAATGAAGGAAGCAATCGTCGGGTCAATGGAGATGCCACGCAGCGCCAGCAGGTCAATCGTGCGGCGGACGCCGGCATTGTCAATGTAGGTGAACACACCCCGCCGGGCGTCGGGCGTCAGCACCGTAGTCGTCAGCCCGGACTGGGACCGCTGCCGGATGCCCTCGAAGGTGGCAAAGAAGAACAGGTTCTTGATGCGCGGCCCGCCGGGAATGCCTACCGGACCGCCCAGTTGGAAGCCGAACTGGTTGCGGATGAAGTTGGGACGCTGGATGCCGGCCGCGTTGTTGAAAAAGCTGTTGGCGTTGAGCACCTTGTTGCGGTGGAACCAGAACACTTCGCCGTGGAATTCTTCCGTTCCGGCCGGCGTCACGAAGCGCACCGCCGAAGACCCCGCCACGTCCGCCGAGGCGTTGGAGGTGATGATGGTGGCCTCACCGACGCCGGCAACCGTCGGGTTGTTGGGGGAAAAGTCAATGGCATTGGCCCGGATGAAGTTGTCCTGGATGTTGATGCCGTCCTGGGTGACGACGGTCGTCGAGGAGCGTTGCCCGTTGATGACGGTGTTCGTGTTGGCCAGCCGGCCGTTGACGCCTGCCTGAAGCTGCACCAGCGCCAGTGGGCTGCGCGTAATGAGCGGCAGTTCCTGAGTTTGCCGGGCGTTGACGGTGTTCCGCACTTCGGCGTTCGTGGTCTGGAGCAGGGCCTCCCCGCCTGAAACCGTGATGACATCGCTGGCGCCGCCCACCTGGAGTGTGGCAGTTACGCCGTACTCCTGCCCGACGTTGAGGCTGAGATTTTCGATGACACTCTTGGTAAACCCGTCGGCTTCGACGGTGACGCTGTAGCTCCCGACCGGGAGCAGCGGTGTCGTGAAGGTGCCGCTATCGGCGGTCGTGCCGGTGATGGTTTGTTTGGTGCCTTCATTCGTGACCGAGACGCTGGCTCCGGCCACAACGGCCCCGCTGGGGTCTCTGACCGTAATGACGAAGCGGCCGTTGGTGGTCTGTCCAAAGGCCGGCGGTGCCGCGCCCAGCCAGCCCAGCAGGACCACCAGGCCCGTTATCCAACACATCGCCCCAAACCGTGGGCGAATTCCCCAAGGTATGCGCATAGGAACATCCTTTCCAAAGATGACTGCCGGAGAGTGTGACGGCAGACGGTATCCAGATTTTTTCCAGTGCTGGATTGACAGGCAAATTCGATGCCAGAGAGTTGGCCAGAGAGTCGGGAAGGGCGCTGGCGGATGTGGCGTGCCGTGGTTTCCCAAAGAATTGCGGCTTTTTCAGGACAGCCGCCGCCGGAGAGGCGTCGTCCCACACCCCCGGCTGTGAGTGCCGTATGTCCAGATTTTCGGACAAAGGTTCAATAATTTGCGTTTTTGACGCTCCGGGGAACGCGGGCGAGGGGCTGCCCCCCCAAGCTGGAAAACCCGGCCCCAGAGAAAAAAGCCCGTCGGCGCGGGCGCTGACGGGCAAGAGGTGACAGGTTTTTGCTTTTGTTCAGAAGATGTACCGCGCGGTGAAGGTCATGCTCCGGCCGCCAACGTTGGTCTGCCCAAGGTTGAGGAACAGCGCCGGGTTGGTGGCATTGTTCACCGTGTTGGACGGAATGACCGTGAAGTTCCGCCGGTTGAAGACGTTGAAGACTTCCCAGCGCACTTCGAGGGCCTGCCGTTCGCCAAAGGTGCGGAACCGTTTGACGAAAGCAAAGTCGGTGCTCGCCACACCGCCGGTGCGGAGAATGTTGCGGCCGGCGTTGCCGTTGATGCCGGAGTTGACCGGGTTGGCCACGTAGAACGGATTGGTGACACCGGGGAAGCCAGTGGCTGTGCCGGGCTGTCCGGCCGGATTGATGCTGACGCGCTGCGACAGTTCCACCGTCGAAATCTGACCCGGCAGAATGCCCAGGGCATTGAAGGCGTTCAGGACGCTGAACGGCGTGCCCGAGGAAAAGGTGGAGACACCGGACATCGCCCAGCCGTTGATGAGACGGTCGAAGAACGGATTGGAGATGCTGATCCGGGGAATCTCAAACGTGTAGTTCGCCACGAACCGGTGGGGCTGGTCGAGACCGGAGCGCGCGCGATCCTGACGGAAGTTGAGCGGGTTGGCCGGCAGCGTGGAGTTGGTCTGACCGCCCAGGATGTCGTCACTGTCGTTGATGAACGCACTCCACGTGTAGTTGAGTTCATACTGGATGCCGTTGCGGAACCGCTTGCCCAGCGTGAGCTGCAGGGAGTGATACCACGAACTGGCCAGCCCGTCCCCAATCAGGATGGAGCCCCGCGCCGGGTCGCGCCGAAACGCCGTGATTTGTCCGGCCGCATTCCGTACCGGCTGCAACTGCGGCAGGATGTTGGCGTAGAAGGACGGGTTGTTGTTGATGGCGGTGATGTTGAAGCCAAGGTTGCTTTCGACTTCCCGCACCAGCTTCAACCCACGTGAGCCGATGTAGAACATCTTGAACACGTAGTCATTCCACAGTTGCCGCTCAAAGCCAAAGTTGAACGACTGCTGGTAGGGCAGTGCCACGCGCTTGTTGGGCGAATACAGCCGCACCGGCAGCAGGTTGGGATCGCCCGTGAATTGCGAGGGCGTCGGCGGAGCCGGACGGTTGCCCGCAACGTACAACCGCTGCCCGCTGATGGGCCCGATGGCCACGTTGACGCCGCGTGGGAAGTTGCGGGAGTTGTTGAGCAGAATGTTGAGGAAAATCTGGTCGTAGG
This sequence comes from Chloracidobacterium sp. N, assembly GCF_018304765.1. Classification (NCBI taxonomy): domain Bacteria; kingdom Pseudomonadati; phylum Acidobacteriota; class Blastocatellia; order Chloracidobacteriales; family Chloracidobacteriaceae; genus Chloracidobacterium; species Candidatus Chloracidobacterium aggregatum. Next base: position 2,169,808 of record NZ_CP072642.1, on the reverse strand, counting down.
AGATGCCATAGCCGCCGCGAATCACGGTCTTGTCTTTCCCCAGCATCGTGGCGATGAACCCATCGCCTTCCACCCGTGGGTTCCAGGCAAAACCGACGCGCGGAGCAAAGTTGTTGATGTCCGGCTCGGCGTTCGAGAAGAAGCCGAAGGGCGCGGAGACATACTCGTAACGCAGGCCCAGATTGAGCGTCAGCGACGGCAGGATGCGGTAATCATCCTGGACGAAGACGCCCATTTCATTGACGCGCGCCGGGACGAGACCCGTGCCGGCATACTGGGAGAAGCTGGCATTCCGGTCAAAGAGCAGGTCCGAAAGCGAGCCATAGGAGACCGTCCCGCGGAAGTTGGGGGCAAAGAACGAATCGAGGTTGATGCGGTTGTAGCTGCCGCCGAACTTCAGCGTGTGCTTGGAGAAGGTCCAGGTCAGGGCGTCGGTGAACTCGATGACGCGGCTGTTGCGGAACTGCGGGAAGTTGGCGTTGCCAACCGAGTTGAAGCCGCCAATCGTGATGGCTGGCGGTAAGTTCTCAGGAAAGTTGAGTGCCCGGTCCACGAAGCTGAAACGGAACTCGTTGACAACCCGCGGGCTGAACGTACGGATGTAGTTCACCGCGCCGTTGTAGTTGTCCACGTTCGTGCCGGTTTCGTTGCCGGCAATGGCTGTGGGGGCGCCGGGGTTGCGGCTGCGGTCCTGCAGATACCGCAGCGAGAAGCGGTCATTGGTGGTCAGGTTGATGTCGCCTTTGACGAGAATCCGCCAGAAACTCGTTCCGAAGGGCAGACTGCCGGTCAGCGCCCGGTTGAACTGCTGCACCGGTATGGTCGCCACGATGGCGTTGTCTGACGGCCGCCGGACGGTGATGGTGCCACGTGGCGTCGGGTCGTTGGCAACAGGGAACGTGTTGGTCAGGAAGGTCAGCGCGCCGGGCGCCAGGGCATTGGGACCGGTCGGATTGGCTGCGGCATAGGCCTGAAGGGCCGCAATGCCCGACGGCGCCAGCGCCACGGTAATCGGCACGGCTGTGGTGCGGAACGTATTCCGGTCAAAGCTGGTGAAGAAGAAAATCTTGTCTTTCTTGATGGGCCCGCCGAATGTGCCGCCCCAGATGTTCGTCACGTTGACGGCGCGCGCCCGGCGCAGGGACTCCTTTTCACTGAAGCCCTGGGCCCGGGCGGCGCTGAACGTACGCTGCTGGGCTGTGGTGAGGGCATTCAGCCCGTTGCCTTCCCAGGTGTAGTGCGCGATACCGCTGAATTCGTTGGTTCCCGAACGGGTGATCTGCTGCACGATGGCACCGCCGTTGCGCCCGAACTCAGCCGAAAAGTTGTTGGTGATGATCTGAAACTCCGCCAAGGCTTCCGGGGGAAGATTCTGCACCGGAATCGAAAGCGACGGGTCATTGTTCTGCGTGCCGTCAATGAGGAAGTTGTTGGAGCGGGTCCGGGCACCATTGACAGCAAAACCGGAACCGGGCCGCCCGTTCTGGTTGTTGACGACACCGGGTTGCAGCAGCGCCAGCCCATTGAGCGTGTTGCGCCCGGGCAGTTGCAGAATCCGGCGTGAATCCACTTCCTTGCTCACCTGGCTGCGGGTCGTCTCGATGAGGGTGGCCTCACCTGTCACCGTGATGACTTCCTGGCTGCTGCCAGCCTTGAGTTCGGCATCCACGATGGCGTCCCGCGCCGCCGTGACGTTGATTTGCTCACGGACAAGGGTCTCGAAGGAGTCGGCCGAGATGCGGACAGCATACCGCCCGCCGGGCAGGGAGCGCACGGTGTAGGTGCCGTCGCTGCCGCTGACGACTTCACGGGTTTCTCCGGTGTCCATGTTCTTGACCTCGATGCGCGCGCCGACAATGGCCGCGCCCGTCTGGTCGGTCACCCGCCCGGAGATGTTGCCGTAGATGGTTTGCGCGATGGCTGCCACGTTGGTCAGTCCCACAAGGACCAGACCGACCAGCAGGCACCGGATACCGGCGTACCACCCGTGCCGCGTGGACCGCACAGAGTTTGCCTTCTGTACGTGCATGGGGATTACCTCTCTTATTCAGAAAAGATCGCAGAGGGCGCTGAGGTGCGCCCTCAAGCTTATGAGAAGCTGTTCTGGTTATAGGTAGCAAAATCTGTGCCAGAAATCTGACAAACGCCGCCAGCCAGTCACTTGTCACCACTGATCCAGTTGCCAGATAACACCATAGCAGACGGTGTACCGGCACATCGCACGGGGCGTACGTCCGGTTTTCACGGGTGTCAATCCGTATTTTTTTCAACCATGCTTCATTTTTTTGAATGACATTGCACTTTTTGGATAGCAGGGCTGCCGCCCGAAGACGCCAGGCAGGAAAACCGGACCCGTAGGCGAGGGGCGGGAATTTGGGCTGGTATGGGTAAACCAAACCCGGAAAAGCACTTTTTATCTGCTGGCGGGTCTGGCGGGCGCGGGGTTCAGCCGGGCTGGCGCAGCATTTGCCTAACTTCAGGAACCAACAGGCGTTCCAGGCCATCACCGGCGCGGGGACGCCAGCCTATGTAAGTTGAGGAAATTTGTATGTTGCATTGCCTGGGATGGATGAGCGGACGGTATCGCCACCGGCTCATCCTGAGCTTTTCTCTGTTGTGGATGGTCGGACTGACGGCGGTGGGCTGGGGACAGCTTACCCGGAGCGCCATGACCGGCACCGTCACGGACCAGACCGGCGCCGCCGTGGTTGGGGCGCGCGTCGTCGTCACGAATCAGGCCACTAATCAGGCGCGGGAAACCACGACGAATGACTCCGGCAGCTACCGCGTCGCGGCCCTTGACCCCGGCATCTATCGGGTCGTCGTCGAAAAGGAAGGCTTCAAGCGGAGCGAATATACGGATATTCGCGTCGTTTCGGCCAATGACACCGGCTTCAATATCACGCTGGAGGTTGGCGAACAGGCCGATACCGTCACCATCAGCGCCGACAGCATCGTGGCGCTGAACCGCAACTCCCCAACCGTCGGCGCCACTTTCGAGGCACGCCGGGTCGTGGAACTGCCCCTCTCCGCCGGACGTAACATCAACAACCTGGCGGTGCTGTCGCCCAATGCGTTCCGGGCGCCAGGTTCGAGCGGGATCAGCGTCAACGGTCAGCGCGCCCGCAACAACAACTTCACGATTGACGGCTCGGACAACAACGATGTCTCGGTGACGATTCCCACCATCGGGCTGGCCCCGGAAGCCGTTCAGGAGTTCCAGATTCAAACCAATCCGTACAATGCGGAGTTTGGGCGCAACAGCGGTGGGCAAATCAACGTCACCACCAAGTCGGGAACGAATGAGTTTCACGGGCAGGCGTTCATTTATTACCTCGGCAGCGGCCTCAACACACTGAACAATCTGGAAAAACAGCGTGGTCTGAGGAGTCAGCCGCGTTTCAACACCAACCAGGTCGGAGGCGACTTTGGGGGGCGGGTCATCCGCGACAAGACGTTCTTCTATGGCTTTTTCCAGGCCAACCTGACCCGTACCGGGCAGTTGCTTGGCCCGCAGACCCGCATTCCCACCCAGACAGGCTTTGCCGCCCTCAGCACCGTGCCGCTGCGCCCGGCGAGCGGCGCCAATCCGGCGCAGACGGCGGCCAGCCGGCAGGCAATGCTGGACTCCATCCGCTTCCTGCAGGATGTGTACGCGCTCAACCCGCGCTTCACCAACCTCTCGACCATCAACATCAACGGCGTGCCGATTCAGACCGGGATCGTCCAGTTACCCATCACGCAGCCGGCCGATGAATACAACTTCGTCGTGCGCGGCGATCACCAGTTCAGCGCGTCCAATCGGCTGACCGGCCGCTACATCTTCACCGACAGCAAGCAGCCGAACGTGGTGAGCAACCTGCAGTTCGGTCCGCGTTTCGCCGGGGCGCAGAACATCCGCGACCAGAACCTGGCGGTCAGTGACACGCACACGTTTTCCCCGACGCTGCTCAACGAGTTTCGCTTCAGCTACATCCGGCGCAATCTGGGTTTCCCGGAAAATGACCCCCAGACCCCGACGACGACCATCGGCGGGGCGTTCACCATTGGTGGCGCGTCGAACTTTCCCCAGGGGCGCATCCAGAACAGCTTTCAGTTTCAGAACCTGCTGACTAAGCAACTGGGCAACCACACGCTGAAAGCGGGTTTCGACATCCGCTACATCCAGCTTGACAACACGGCGGCCTTTGACTCGAAAGGCACGTTTACCTTCAACAACCTGGCCGACTTTCTGAACAACAACGTGTTTCAGTTCCAGCAGGCGCTTCAGACGGCCAGCTTCGATGCGCGCCAGGTGTCACAGTTCTACTTCTTCCAGGATGACTGGCGCGTGACGCCCAGCCTGACGCTCAATCTGGGCATCCGTTACGAGACCAACGATGTGCCGTTTGGCTTTTTCGGAGCGCGCGACCAGCAGAGCCTGTCCGTCGGCGTGCCGGGCCCAACCCGGCGCGACAACAACAACGTGGCGCCCCGGATCGGTTTTGCCTGGAATCCACGGGTCGAAGGGGACGGCTTCATCGCCACGATGCTGGGCAACGACCGGACGGTGTTTCGCGGCGGATATGGGATGTCGTATGACGTGCTGTTTTACAACATCCTGACGGTCAACGCGAGTAACTTCCCGCGCGTGGTCGTCGGGCAGCAGAACAACATTCTGGACCAGTATCCCCGCCTGCTTCCGGTCACGGGGCAGCCGGTGTTCAACCCGCTGGCGACCTATGTCAACACACCTGAAGACGCCCAGAACCCACGTACGGAATACTACAGCTTCAACTTCCAGCGGCAGTTCTTCCGTGACTTCGTTCTGGAAGTCGGCTACACCGGCAGCCGGTCCTTCAACGGCATCAATCAGCTTCAGGCCAACTTTGCCGTGCTGACGCCGGCGCAGATTGCGGATGCCCAGGCCGGCCGGTCCGTACCGGGCGTGCAGGCGCGGCGTCTCAATCCGAACTGGGGCTCGCGGGTGCTCATTGCCACCACGGCCCGGGCCAACTACAACGCCGGGTACATTGATCTGCGCAAGCGGTTCAGCTACGGGCTTCAGTTTGGTCTGGCCTACACCTTCAGCAAGCTCATCAGTGACAACGATGAATCGCTGGGCGTAGCGGCGATTGCCGGCCCAAGCCCACAGGTGCCCCAGGATTTCACGAACATCCGCCGGGGCGAGCGTTCGGTATCGGCCTTTGACCGGCCGCACCGGGTCGTCTTCAACTTCGTGTATGAGATTCCGTGACTCAGGAGCGCGCCGAAGTGGACGGAATACTTCTTCGGGGGGTGGCAGCTCTCCGGGGTGGTCGAGCGCCAGTCCGGCCAACCCTTCACCATCGTGACCGGCGTGGATACCAACGGGAATGGTGCTGGCGGCGACCGCCCGAACTTCAACCCGAACGGGACGTTCACGCTTGACCCCGTCACCCGCAACCTGCGGACGTTCAGCAATCCCCGCACGACCGGGCAGTTCTTCCTGCCGGTCGTTGGCCCGACTGGCTTCCCGCTCATCAACACGGTCGGGAACGGCACGGCGCCACGTAACGCACTGCGGGCCGAACCGTTCAACAACACCAACCTGAGCCTGCTCAAGCGGATCAAACTGCTGGAGCGGTACACGTTCGAGCTGCGCGCCGACTACTTCAACGTCTTCAACCAGGATTTCTACGGTATCCCGGTCAACAACATGAACAGCCCCGACTTTGGACGTAACCTCAACGGCTGGGGCCGCCGGACGCTTACCCTCAGTGGTCGCTTCCGTTTCTGAGACGCCCGTACGGCAGCACGCCGGCATCGGCTGAACTGTGGCGGGGGAGTGCATCCGTGCCTCCCCCGCTCATTTTTTGATGCCGCACTGGGAGTGGGCCGTTTGGCGCCTGTATCCTACGCCGCCTGCCCCGATAAACCCGGAGGTGACCGATGAACCCGGATGGGTTGGGGAACCAGACCAGCCGGCCGGACGTTGAACGGGCTGGCAACGTGCCGCCCGTCCGGTGCGCAACGGGCGCGCAACGTTTGATCCTGTTTGCCGCAAAACGGTGAACCTCACCACGGACCTCACCACGGAAAGGAGTTTGGGATGGCTTCACACGTTGGGTTCTGGACCCGCAGCCTGGCTTTGGGACTTGCCGTTCTGCTGACCGGTGGCTGCTTTGCCTGTTCGTCTTCCCGCCCGGCTCCGCAGCCGGTTGTGGCCCCGCCGGCCAAACCCTCGACAGTGACGGCAACCAGCAATGTGCCCGGGCAGGGGCTTGACTTGCAGGCGCTGATTGGTTTGACCAAGCAGGCCAAAGACGCCGAAAGCCTTGAACGGCTGCTCAATCAGCCCGGCTCCATCAACAACCTCGACCTCGATGAAGACGGTCAGGTGGATTACATCCGCGTCCAGGAGTACGGCGGCGGCAACACGAAGAACTTTTCCTTTGTCGCCCTGCTCAAGGGCGGTCAGGAGCAGGAAGTCGCCAATCTCGTCATCGAGCAGACGCCGGGGCAGCCGGAGGCGACGGTACAGGTACAGGGGCATCCGGCCGTCTATGGCCCGAATGTCTATTACTCGGCGGCGCTTCCCATCGCCACAGCGCTGTTTCTGGCGTGGGCGCTGGCACCCCGGCCGGCCCTTTACGTTTCGCCCTACGGCTTCGGCGCGTTCCCGCCCTATTATCGTCCGTATGCGCCGGTGCCGGTGGCCACCTATCGGACGACCGTCACCAACTACACCCGGAATATCCCCGTGCAACGGCGGACCCAGCCGGCCATTCCGGCAGCCACGCCGTCGCCCAATGCCGCCAAGGTGGCCCCCAGCTTCCGCCAGCCGCTCACCCAGCCAGGCCAGACCCAGCGGCAGTTTCAGCAGCGGGATGGCAACCGTCCGGTGGCCTCTGGCGGTTTTGGGCAGGGGCCGGCCTCGCAGCGCGCCACACCGCCTCCTTCCGCACCGGCGGCACGTCCGATGACGCCGCCGGGCAGTGTTCGTCCGGCGGCACCGCCGCCCTCCGCAGCACGCCCGGCATCCCCACCGCCCAGTCGGAACTTCAACACCCGCGGTCGGCGGAACTGATGGACGGTTGTCTCGCGTCCTGCGTCTTATGTTGATTTGTCATCAGCCCTGTCTGGCTGGTGTAACTCCGGTGGATGTCATCCATCCGCCGGGGCGGCCGCGGCCGGCGTGGGCTGTGCACCACTACCGGACTGACCCCTGCAGCAAGGACGGATGCCTATGACGAAACACACCTACACCCTGACCGAAGCCCAGCGCCGCAGCTTTGCCAGCATCTTCGTGCTCGACAAGATGGTACGCAAAGGCCGGCGCTTTGCCGTGGCCCCGACCGACCCGGACGAAATGGTGCTGCGGGACGTACTCCAGACGCTGTTCAACGAGCACCTCATCGAAATCCAGGGCGCTGACTACGTCCCGACCGAAGCCGGCAAGGCGCGGGTGCGTACCTTTCGCCAGCGGTATGAGGAATACCTCACGGTCTATGACATCTACTGCGCGGTGGACCTGGCGACCGGCGAGTTTGCCTTTGAACGCTACTACGACTTCGACGACGCCGGCTGGCGGCTCTACCTCCAGCAGGAACGCTGGGAAGACCTGCGCGTGGCTGTGGCCATCTACAAAAAGCTCGATCCGGTCGAAATCGTCTTTATGTCCTTCGTGATGGAAGGGCGCTTTGACGACTATGCCGATGGAAAGTGGGAACTGGGGATTCTGTCAGGCGAACTGTGGGATGAAATCCTGGCCATCGTGAACTCGAATCTGCATCCCTGTGAACTGGGCTACACGACGACCGATCCCAATGACCCCAGCCGCACGCTCGAAGTCACTTCCGATGACGTAATGCAGGACCTGCTGACGCGCGGCGGGCAGATCATGCTGGAGTTGGTACGGCGCGGGCAGGAAATCGAAGCCGAACAGCGGGCGCTGGAAGCGGCTTCGGCGTCTCCCGCCACCACGACCACCACCACGACGGAAACTGTGTATGACTACGATTTTGTCATCACGAACCCGTATGTGTACTATACGCCGTACCTCAGTCCGTACTACGTCAGCCCGGTGTGGACCGTCCCGCTCTACCCGACTGTCGTCGTGTTCTGAAGGGCCTCCGGGCGGTGTTCGCCGGGGTGATTTCTGAAAAGGCATCGCGACCGACTTCACATGTCACAACCTCTGGCTCGCTTCGACTGGACGCGCGACGAACTGCGCGCCCTTCACGACCTGCCCCTGCTGGAACTCATCCACCGGGCAGCCACGGTACACCGCACCTGCCATGATCCGCAGGAAGTCCAGGTCTGCCGCCTGGTTTCCATCAAGACCGGCGGCTGCCCGGAAGACTGTGGCTACTGTTCGCAGTCCGCGCACTATGAAACGGGCGTGGCAGCACAGCCGTTGCTCGACAAGGCAAGCGTGGTGGCCATTGCCGAACGGGCCAAAGCCCATGGTGTCAGTCGGGTCTGTCTCGGCGCGGCGTGGCGCAACGTCCGCGACGATGCCCAGTTCGAGGCCGTGCTGGACATCGTGCGCAGCGTCAATGCGCTGGGCATCGAAGTTTGCTGCACCCTGGGCATGCTGACCGAGGCCCAGGCCCGGCGGCTCGAAGAAGCCGGGCTGTACGCCTACAACCACAACCTCGATACGTCGCGTGAGTATTACGGGCGGGTAGTCACGACCCGCACGTACGACGACCGCCTGGAGACGCTTGCCAACGTACGCAAAACCGGCGTGACCCTCTGCACCGGGGGCATCCTTGGTCTGGGCGAAAGCACTGACGACCGCATCGGGTTGCTGCACACGCTGGCGACAATGAACCCGCACCCGGAATCCGTGCCGGTCAACCTGCTGACGCGCGTGCCGGGGACGCCAATGGAAAACGAGGCTGAGGTTTCCGTGTGGGAAACGCTGCGGGTGATTGCCACGGCGCGCATTGCCATGCCGCGTTCGGTCATTCGCCTCTCGGCCGGCCGCACACAACTTTCCGAAGAAGCCCAGGCGCTGTGCTTTCTGGCCGGGGCGAACTCGATTTTTTCCAGCGATGCCAGAATGATGCTCACCAGGGTGTCGCCGACAAACGACTATGACGAAGACGCGCAGCTTCTGAACAAGCTGGGGCTGCATCCGCGTGTGCCGTTCAAGGATGCGCCGAACGCGAAGACGGCAGGTTGTGCTCGGCAGCTACCGCAACCCTTCAGGAGAAATGAGATTTAGAAGTATGCTGTGCAGGTTTTCCAGACGACAGTTGATAGCAGGTGTGGTGGCGTCACTGGCAACGGCGGTGTCGCCTGTTTTGGGGCAAACCAGGCGGGCGACGCGCATCCGCTTCACGCCCGGCGCTTCATCCTCCACGGTGATGGGGGTGCTGCCGCCCCGGACAACGTGGCGCAAATATGTTCTTCGGGCTAACGCCGGGCAAACCCTGACCTTTGCCGTGAGTCGGACAAATCCCCAATTGGGCGTTTCGGTCTATGATGAGATAGACGGAAAGGAAGAGCCGAGCGGCGAACCGCTCACCGGTGTCGCGCCACCGACCCGCACTGGAGAAGTGACACTTCCAGTGACGGGGGATTACTTTCTGTATGTTTGGCCGATCAAGCCCGTGAAGCTCACCACTCCCATCAAATACTCACTCACGGTTGAGATTCGCTAGTGCAGATTCATAAGTTCGGGGGCACGTCGGTAGGCAACGCCGAGCGCATTCAGCAGCTCGTTGCCATTGTGGAAGCTGAACGGAAACGGAAGACGCGGCTGGTGGTGGTGGTGTCGGCCATGAGCGGCATCACGAACCTGCTGCTCGAAGCCACCCAGCAGGCCGCGCAGGGAGAAGTGGCGGCCATTACTGCCGCCGGCGCGACCTTGCGGGCGCGGCACCTGGAAGCGCTCGAACAGTTGGTGTCCGACGGTGCTGCCCGCTATGCCGTGGCCGCTGAACTCGAAGCCTTCTTTGACCGCTTTGCGCGCATCGGGGAAGGGATTGCGCTCGTGGGGGAACTGCCGCCACGGGCGCAGGATTTCATTGCCGGTCTCGGTGAACGGCTTTCGGCACGGCTCGTCGCCGCCGCGCTGAACAGCCGTGGTCTGGCGTCCGTTGCGTGCGACGCCGACCGGCTGATCATCACCGATGATACCTTTGGTGCAGCGGTGCCCGACCTGGCGGCGACGGCGCTGGCGACCCGCGAACGGCTCCTGCCGCTGCTGGACGCCGGGCAGATTCCAGTGGTAACAGGCTTCATTGGTGCTACACCCGATGGCGTCCCAACGACGCTGGGGCGCGGCGGCTCGGATTACTCAGCCGGTATTCTCGGCGCGGCACTCGAAGCCGAAGCCGTAGTCATCTGGACGGACGCCGACGGCTTCATGACGGCCGATCCACGCCTGGTCGCCGATGCCCAGGTGTTGTCCCACATCAGCTATGCCGAGGCCGGGGAACTGGCCTACTACGGGGCCAAAGTTCTGCATCCCAAGACGTTACTTCCCCTCATCCCGAAGGGGATTCCGCTCTACATCAAAAACAGCTTCCGCCCGGAAGGCACGGGAACGAAAGTTTCCGCCACCACCGGCGACTGGCATGCGGATGTCAAATCCGTGACCTCCATCACCGGGCTGGCGCTGCTGACTGTTGCCGGACGGGGCATGCTCGGCGTGCCGGGAATTGCTGCCCGGACCTTTGCGGCGGTCGCGGCTGCCGGGGTCAACGTGTTGCTGATTTCCCAGTCGTCATCCGAAAACAATCTCTGCTTCATGGTGGAAGGCCGGGACGCGGAACGTACCCGGTCGGCGCTGGTCAAGGCGCTCAGCCTGGAGTTTCACCACGGCTGTGTTGAGCGGGTGGAAGTGCTCACGCCGGTGGCGATTGTTTCCGCAGTCGGAGCCGGGATGCGGGGGCGTCCGGGAATTGCCGCGCGGATTTTTTCCGCCGTGGCCGCGGCGCCGGCCAATGTCATCGCCATTGCGCAAGGCTCGTCGGAAATCAACATTTCTTTCGTCGTGGCCGAATCCGAGGCGGCAGCGGCGGTCAGCGCCATCCACGAACGGTTTGAGCTGGGTGCCAAAGGCTTGGGTTAGGTCTCAGGCTGGGTTGTGGCAGAGTCCTTCGTGGCAAGGGCGGCGTGGCTCCCGGCTTCCAACCCGGTTGCCCGGCGGTGCCAGTAAGCGGCCAGTTCATCGCCGGTCAGAAGCAGGTTGCCGTGGGCATCAGTCCAGCGCAGCCATGTGTCAGTTCGCCCCTCAAACGTCCCGCGCCAGAGGGTCAGCCCCAGCCCCAGATGCGGCAGTTGTGTATCCTGGCGGGCGGTCAGGCGTCCATTCTGCCGCTCGAAAACCGTTACCGGTTGGGAAGTTAGCAAGCCACAGGGGTCATAGACCACGCGGTAGGTGACGCCAAGCTGTTCATACATCTGGTGCCGGGCGTCGGATGCCTCGGCCCTGTGGGCGTTGTGCGCCAGAAGGTCGAGAACAAGGTCCGGCGCCTTGCCGAAGCGCGAAACCCGGTAGATGCGATGCACGGGTTTCCACCACTCGGCCGCCGGGGTAACGCCATGGGCCAGCAGGATGTCGGGGATGACGGGGGAAGCCGCCGCTTGTGGTTCGCCAGAGGTCAGCGCCACCCGCACGGCCGCCAGAAATGGGACACCATCACCGGGACGCCAGCTCGTGTAGAGCGAAGAGACGAGCAGGCGTAGGGCTTTGTCGGCGGCAAAACCGCCGGTTTCATCGTCGCCGTGGATGTCCTCGAAGTCGGGATCGTCGAGGTCTTGCAGGATATAGGCGAGAGACATGGCGTGCGCTCCGCGCCGGCTGGTCTGGGATAGGCTGGAGACTACACAAGCCGGGTTGTCTCGCCAAGTGCCGGCAGGGCAGCGTGCCTGCCACGCCGGCCCGCCATCCAAAGCCGGCGCGTGGCGTCCGGTGGCTTCCTACGGGGCTGTAGGCACCGGCCGTTACGCGCCTGGCAACCGGTTGGCAGCGTTTTACTCGAACAGGGAACGCCCGACTTCCTCAAGCACAATCGTGGTGTGCTGTTCGTCTTCCATCCAACCCCGGTTGAACAGGAAGATGAGATCGCCCCGGGCGCGTCCGTCGGCAATCTCCAGCGTGACGTGCGGTTTCCGTCCGTAGGCCAGGCGCATGCTGAGGTCATGGCACATCTCCGCACCGTCCTGTTGGGAGATTTCGATGGTCAGTTGGTGATAGAGCACGTGGCCGATGTAGATGGGCTTGGTTCGCCCAACCAGCCAGCCACGGTGAACCTGATTGGTTTTCGAGTTGCGAAGGGTAATGGCGGCGTAGTTGGACTTCCGGTTGTCACAGGTGGGGCACTGGTAGTCAAACCGGCGCGGTCCCGGCTGCGCCACGGCCTCCATGGTTGCCCCACAGGTGCACACTTCGACCGGGGCTTCGACAGCAAGTAGCGTTGGCATCGTGTCACCCGACTTTCCCGGTCACTGAAGTCTGGCTGGAAACTTCAGTTCCCGCGATTGAGTGCGCTGTCCGCCGTCGTACGGACAACGCCCGTGATCTTGCCGATGAGGTTTTCCACCCCTTTGTCAATGCCGTGTTTGGCCACATTGTCCGAGACAAAGGTGAGTCCCTGGGCCAGTCCGAGGGGCACCATCAGCGGCATCATGATGACCGGTGTGATGACGGCCGTGGCCGTGATATGCGCTGTGGTCGTTTTTCCAAGCGGGGTGTCTTTGAGCTGCTCAAAGACAAGTTTGCCGGTTTTGTAAATCCCCGTCAGGGGCATGAAAGGCAGACAGGTCATCGGGTAGAGAATACCCGTCACGAGGAGATTGGAGAAACCGCGTTCAAGCAGCGGCACATTCGATTCGCTCATGGCATCGTGCCTCGCAGGAACCGAGGGATATACGCTCCGGGGACACGAGCAGTCGCCGATGATGTCAGGTTGCAGGTAAGCAGGCCGGCGTAGTTCTACTATCGCTGAAATCGGGCGCGAGTTCAAACTTTTCGTTGCCAGGTCTGGGCGGCGGCGTAACGTCGCCCGGTGGGTGAGTCCCCGGCGTCGAATGCGCCGCCGCTTTGGGACATCACGCGGCGTCAGTGATTTGCTATCGTTGGTGGCTATGAATGTTTTCCCGGAAACCGGTGTGTCCCGGCCGTCCGGTTGGGCGGCTGCGCCAACGTCGCCGTCAGCTCCCGCCATGCCCGCTTCCCCATCTGTCTCCCGGCCGCCGAAACCCTCCCCGGACTGGCTTCCGGCGACGCCCCGCCGGCGGGTGGGCGCGCTGGTGGGCGGGTATGTGGTCTGGGTGTTGTCGTGTGCCGTGTTTTTTGCTCTGGGCGTCAATGTCGGCAAACTGTCCCCTTTTGCGCCGGCCACACGGCGTCCGCCACCCGTCACTGATACCCCGCCGGAGCGCCCGCCGGAACGTGCCATTGACTTGTCCGATGCGCGCTACGCCGTGCAGGTGGCCGCCGTGGCCACGGCCGATGAGGCCAACCGGCTGGTGGCCGAGCTGAATCGCAAGGGATTTACCAGTGCCTTTGTAACGCGCCCGGCCGCTGAGACCGGAAATGAGTTGTACCTGGTCAAAGTCGGCTTGTATAACTTGACAACGGCCAACCAGGTCAGTGAAGAGCTGCGGCGCGACTTCGGATTTCGCGCGGCGCGGGTTGTGCCAAACTGATGACCGTCGCCGGACGGCGCTATGGGGGATGTCAACCGGGAAGATGCCTGCCAGCCACGACCTGCCTGATGCTCTGTGTTTGGCCCGGCCAGCACCTTGCGGGTGGTGCCGGTGGGTGGCTGTCCTGCTGGTGGGTGGGTGGGCGCTGCTGTCACTGGGGATGCCGGCGGCGGCGCAGCAGCGGTCGCTCCTGACCGAGGACGTGGACATTGTGGAGACCGGGCGGATACGCCTTCAGGTTGGGGCTGATTTTTTCCAGAACCAGCGGTTTGGACTGTCGGGCCTGCGGGGTGATCTCTTCCGTCCGGTGGTGCTGGGCGTGCACTTCGGGCTGAACAGCAATGTCGGTTTTTCCGTCGAGGGAAGCCTGCGCGACTATCTGAGCATTCGTGAGCGTGGGACGGGCGCCATTCCGCTGTCCCTCGCTCCCGGTGCCACCTCGACTTCCGGGGCAAGTGATTTCACCCTGTGGACAAAAATCAAGCTGCGCAAGGAAACCCGCCGCGCACCGAGCCTTGGCGTACGGATTGGCGTCCAGCTTCCGAACAGTGACCAGGCGCGTGGCATCGGACTCAATGCGACAAATGTGTTTGGGATGGTGCTCGTCGGGAAGCAGGTGGCCCGGGAGCGACTCAACCTCTTTGGCAACCTTGGCGTCGGCATCCTGACGAGCACGGTCGAACCTGGCGCGCAGCAGGACGTATTGACCTACGGTGCCGCGGCCATCTACCGCGTCACGGAACGGGTGGATGTGCTTGGGGAAGTGGCCGGGCGCTACAACCCCCGGACGCCGGTGCCGGGGCTGGAAAGCCAGGCGCAGGTGCGTCTGGGGGCACGCTGGCGGGCCGCCGGTTTTCAGTGGGACCTGGCCGGGGTGGCCGGATTGACCAGGTTCAGCCCTCGCCGGGGGCTGACTTTTGGCGTGACGTATGAGTTCAAAGGCTTCGAGCCGGTCAAATAAGCTGCTGGCTGGTCACACCCTGACGTGGCTTTGCGCATCTACCGGAGGATGGTGCATGATGGTGTCGTCAAGTCCTGAATCCTGCTGTTCCCCCTTCACTTTGCCGCCCCGGTGAGGCTCCCGATGAGTGCCAACGTCCCAAAGCGCATCGAGCTTGAAATCCCCATCGCGCATGACAATGAGCTTGAGGCCACCCGGGTGGCGGAGCAGTTGGCGCGGGAAATGCACCTTGGGCCGGAATGCCTGGCTGAAATCAAGCTGGCGCTGGTCGAGGGCATTCTCAATGCGTTTGAGCACAGCGGCAGCAGCGTCCCAAAAGTGCGCATCGAGTTTGCCGTTCATGACGAAGAGCTTGAAGTGGTGGTACAGGATTTCGGACAGGGCTTTGACCCTTCGGAGCGGCCCAACCTGCGCCCACTACAACGGCGTGGCTACGGACGCATGCTGATGGAAAGTCTGATGGACGACGTGAAGTATTTCACGAGTCCCCAAGGAACGCGGCTGGTGATGAAAAAACGCCTTCCAAAGTGCGCCTGACCCGCAACGTCCCTGCAATTCGCCAGCCCTGGCGCAGTACGCCTTGCCCATCCCATCCTGACATTCGACACAAACCTTATGAGCGAAGTTTTCAAAGTTACGAGTCGCCAGGCTGGAAAATTCATCGTCATTACCGTCGAAGGCTACATCAACAACCTTGCCGGTGAGCGCATTCTGGATGAATTCAACCGCTGGACGGCCGAAGGCTACCGCCACTTCGTGCTCAATCTTGAAAAGACCCAACTGGTCAACAGCATCGGGATTTCGATCCTGATTGAAATGATCGAAAAAGCCCAGGAACTTCAGGGTTCCATCGCCTTCTGCTGCCTGTTGCCCATCATTGCCAAGACGTTCAAAATCATGGGCCTGACCCAGTACGCCCAAGTCTATGAAACCGAAGCCGAAGCCCTGGCCGGTTAGCCGGGTGGCGGCCGGGCCATCCTTTCTGACCACAACTGTCACGCACCAGGAACGCCACGATGTCGTTACCCTCCACGGCCACGCCCAACCCGTCGGTTGCCATCAGTGAAGACCGCATCGAACGCCTGCTCTACAGCCTGTCCGCCCTGGCCGATATTGGCGAAGCCACCACGGCCGGGGGGAGCTTCGAGACGACGGCCCGGGAGCTGCTCCATCTGATTCTGGGCACCCTGGCGGCCTCGAAAGGGGCGATTCTGCTCTACGACACGGCTTCGGAAGAGCTGCGTCCTCTGGTGGTACGTGGCATCGAGTCACCGCCATCCATTCCCCTTCCATCAGGCGTGGTGGAACGGCTGCGCCTGTCCATGAAGCCGCTCGACCTGCTTTCCAAAGACCATGTACTGACGGATTTGGTGCTGAAAGAGCAGGACACCTTTGCCGCCTTGCAGGCACGGCTCTGGGTGCCGTTGGCCGTTGGGGGCCGGCTGGTCGGGGTGCTCAGCCTGAGCAACAAGTTTGGGCGGGGCGATTACACGTCGGATGACTTGCAGTTGCTGGCGACGATGGCCCAGCACGCCTCCCTGGCCCTCTACAACTTCCAGATCATCGGCGAGATTCGGGAGGCCAACTTCCGGCTCAAGCGCAAAGTGCTGGAAATGCAGTCCCTCTATGACGTGGGGCTGGCCATTGGGGCGCTCCATGAGCTGGACCCGATGGCCAATGAAATCATCCAGCGGGCGGTGATGCTGCTCGATGCCAGCGCGGGCGTGCTGTTTTCCCTGGAGAAGGAAGGGTTGCGCGTGGCGGCCTCGTTTGGGATGGACGCCGACTATCCGCCCAAGGCGCTGTTTCCACTTGACCAGGTGCGGCCGCGGGCCATTCACGAAATCGCCATCGCGGAACAGCGGGGCTGCCGGCTCAACGAGCGGGAACAGGGCGGCGCGCGAAACTATGCCATCCTGCCGCTCATCGTCAGCGGACAGGTGGTGGGGGCGCTCCTGGTCTGTGACAAACAGACCCGCGAAGGTTATGCCCCCTTTACTGAGGAAGATGAACAGTTTTTGCTGGCGTTGGCCGCCCAGGCAGCCATTGCCATCGAAAATGCGCGGCTGCACCAGGAAGCCATCGAAAAAGAGCGCATCGAGAAGGAACTGGAAGTGGCGGCGGCCATCCAGCAGCGTATCCTGCCGGACTCATCGCCGGTGCTCGATACGGTCGAAACCATCGGGGTGAACATTTCCTGCCGCCAGGTTGGTGGCGACTACTACGACTACATCTGTTTTGACGAACCCAAACTGGGCCTCGTCATTGCCGATGTGTCGGGCAAGGGAACGCCGGCCGCCCTGCTGGTCTCCACCTTGCAGGCCAGTTTCCGCGCGCTGGTGGAAAGCCATGATCTGGCGGAAACGGTGACGCGCCTGAACAAGGTCATTTACAAGGCGTCGCCGTCGTACAACTACATCACCTTCTTTTACGGTGTCCTGGACCTCGAAACCCGGCTTTTCCGCTCGATCAATGCCGGACATAACGATCCGTTTCTGTATCGCCCGCGAACGGGCGAGTGGCGGGGGTTTGGCAGCGGTGGTTTCTGCCTGGGGATGTTTGACTGGGGGACCTACGAAGTACAGGAAACCCAGCTTGAGCCGGGAGACCTGTTGTTTCTCTACACGGATGGTGTGACCGAATCCACCAATGAGCAGGGCGAGGAATTTGGTGAGGAGCGGGTCCGGGCGTTGCTCGCCGAAACCGCGCACCTGGCCCTTGCCGAGATTTCGGCCCGGCTGTCAGCCGCCATTCGGGACTTCGTGGGGGCGGCCCCGCAGCACGATGACCTGACCTACGTCCTGGCGCGGGTGAAGTGAGACCGGGCCCGGAGGGGAGCCTGTCTATGCATCGCTTATTCCGGTTGAGCCGCCGGGCCTGGGGCGGAATTGTTCTCCTGCTGGTCGTCACGGGGGCGCTGCTGGGCGTGACGGGGCATCTGGTGTCCGGGCAGGACGGTCTGGCCCTGGCGCGTCTTCTGCCGAAAGGCGCACTGGCTTACATTCAGGCGCGTGACCTCAGTAACCTGCTGGCGCAGTGGCGTGCATCATCCGTACATGACCGCTACTACGCCAGCGACAGCTTCCGCGCCTTTCGCCGGTCGCGCCTCTGGGCCAAACTCAATGAGCGCATCCGGGAGTTTGAAGAGGGCGTGGGTGTCACCCTCACGGAAGACACCGTGATGCAAATGGCCGGCAAAGCCACGGCGATTGCCATGTACGACATGGGCAAGCTCGAACTCGTGTTCGTCACCGAGTTGTCCGCCCAGCAGGCGGCCGCAACGCCCCTCCTGGCCCGCAGGGCCACCTTTGAAGCACGTACGACGGCGGCTGGACAGCCCTACCTGGTGCGTGAACTGGTGACGGATGGCGGCCGGCTGCGCCAGGGGCTATGCGTGGCCACGCCGCCCGGCAAGCTGGTGGTGACCACCAGTGAAGCCCTCATGCAGCGAACCCTGGACAATCTGGACGGCAAAGGCGATGACCACGTGTTAGCGTCCATGGGCCCGACACTGGCGGCGGCGCAGGGGTTTACACCCCACGAGGTGACGCTGTGGACCGACCTGCCACGTCTGCGCCAGCAGCCCTACTTTGGCTACTACTGGGTACATGGGGCGAAGGCTCCAAGGCTGGATGAGGTTGAAGCCACGCTGGCTGACCTTGAATTGACTTCCGAGGGGCTTGTGGAGCGCCGCTGGTCATTGACTTCCGGGCGTGCGGTTCCGGCGGCCTTTACGCCCCAGCAGCAGCCGGCGGTGGCGCGCCTGCTGAACGCGGCCCCCTTTGCCGCCGTTGAAACCCTCCCGGCCGACGCCGCAGACCTGCCAGCCCGGGTGGCGGTTGATCTTCTGCTTCCACCGCTGCGCCCGGTGGCCGCTTCTGAACCGCCACGGATTCGGGTCATTGAAGACACCGCCTCCGGTACGGCCCGCCGTGGGCGTTACCAGCGTCTGGATGAACGCTTTGACCGGGATGTGGATGACCCGGATGCGGTGTCTTCACGTTCGCCGGCGGGCCAGGCGGCCAGCGCCCGCCCAGTCGATCCGCTGGAGTCCGAACTCGCCAGCCTGTTCCGGTCGGCCCAGCCGGACTGCCTGGCCAGGCTTGGGGAAACCACAACGGAGGGCAGTGCGCCGTTTGTGACGTTCGAGCGCGCGCTGGCACTGCACTGCGGGCGGCCGTTCGATACGAAGGCGTACGAGGCGGCGCTGGCACGGGCCATCGCGCGGCGGTACTTCGTCGCCGGCACCACGCCGCCAGTGACCTGGGAGGTCACGTCCACGGGTGTCGTCGTGCCGCGTGCGGCCGTGCCGCTCGAACGCTGTGGGGCCTATTTCGTCAGCGGCGACCTGGTGGTGATGGCCAGCTCGGCGGACTATGCCAGGCGGCTCAAATCGCGGCTGGACGGTACGGCCGCCAGGGCGGCCGTCCGTCCGGCCAGTAACCTGACCGGAACGTACCGGCAGGCGACGGTCCGCCTGCGGGCGCTGGCGCCGGATTACCAACGGGCTTTGCGTTTGATTGATGCTCCCGGCGCATCGGGGCTGGAGCCGCTGGAAGGTGAAGCGGACGATGCATCGGTGTCCTTCATGGGACAGAACATCCCGTCGCTGTTGACCGCCGTGGAGGCATTCGATGTCGTCACGATGGAGTCGGCGGCAACCGGGCGCGTGCGGATGGAACGGGTAAACTATGCCTTCCGACCAACGGCAACCGCTGGTGAGTAAATCTTTCCGGGGAGAGAGGGAGCTCTAGCGTGGGGTGTTGCGGAGCAGTGCAAGGATGTCCTCCAGCCCCGTCCGAATCTGCCGGAGGGTCGCCAGCATCTCACTGGCCGAAGGTGTTTCTTTGGGGGCTGGCGCGGTGTCTGCGACCGGGGCGGCTTCAGCCGTCGTATCGGCAGGGCGTTCGATAGGAACGACTTTCAGCCGACCGGCTGCGGCCCGTTCGGCTGAAAGCCGCTTTTTGGCTCCGGCAATGGTAAAGCCTTCGTCCTCACGGAGGATTTTGATCCGCAGGGCGGTTTCGACATCCTTGCGCCGATAGAGGCGCTGCCCGGCGGTACTCTTCTGAGGAGCGAGTTGTGGAAATTCCTGTTCCCAGTAGCGCAGGACATGGGGTTCAACGCCGACGATCTCGCACACTTCACCGATTTTGAAGTACAACTTGTCGGGAATGGAAACTTTCCCGCGCGGCGTCTCGATGGTATGCACGGTTCTTCGACCTTCGGAGGAATACGCCATACCTGACCTCTCGACGTGAGAACGAAGAAAATGAAAGTATCGTCCGGCAGTAACCGGATGTTAAGCTCGATCCCTTTGGGCGTCAACGATTTCGATTGCCATACCTGACGGCCGGCGGCCGCGCCGGAAGCAAAAAGGCAGGAACCCATGCTCGATGAAACGGTTTACATCTACGACGACGGCACCCACGCAGCAGAAGTGGGGCAGCTTCAGGCTTTTTTTCTGGGTCTCGATGTGAATTTCAAAGTTCTGGACATCACACAGGACGAAGCGGCGCGCCAGACCGTGGCCGCCTGGCAGGACGTGGCCGAAGCCGGTTTTCCCATTGTGCGGATTGGTGAAAAAATCCGCGCTTTGTTTTTCAACGCCAACCCCAACACGCTGGCGCCGGCCTACGCGCCGGGCGTGGGCGTGCCGCTGACCGGCGAGCCGGTCAGCGTGTACAGCGCCGGATGGTGTCCCGACTGCCGCCACTTGGAGAGCTATCTGACGGCGGCCGGTGCGCCCTACACGAAAACGGACATTGAACAGACGGCCGGCGCACCGGAGCAGATCATCCGGTGGAGCGGCGGCCGGCGCGTGGTGCCGACCGTCAAGGTGGGGACGGCGGCGCTGCTGTTCAATCCCCCGCCACAGACGCTGGGGCGTCTGCTTGGCGTCTGAAGCCCTTGACCTGCCCCCATTGGCTGTGGGGGCAAGATTCCCTGATAGCACATGCCTTCCGAAACCATGGCGACTTCCCCCCAGAAACGACGTGTGGTGGTGACCGGCATCGGGCTGGTCACGCCCATCGGCAACACCCGCGAGGAAAACTGGCAGGCGCTTCTGTCCGGGCGCTCCGGCGCCGGTCCCATTACGCGCTTTGATGCCAGTGGTTATGACGTTCGCTTTGCCGCAGAGGTCAAGAACTTCGACCCACGGCAGTTCTTTGACGCCCGTGAGGTCAAGCGCACGGCGCCTTACATCCAGTACGCTGTGGCGGCGGCCGATGAGGCGCTGGCCGACAGCCGGCTCGACCTGACACGCCTTGACCGGCAGCGGTGTGGCGTCTATGTCAGCAGCGGGATTGGCGGCTTCAACGTCATCGAACGCGAGCATGCCCGCCTGCTCGACGAGGGTCCGCGCCACATTTCGCCGTACTTCATGATTGCCTTTCTCGTCAATATGGCTGCCGGACATATTTCCATCCGGCATGGTTTACAGGGGCCGCTGGGAGCCACGGCCACGGCCTGCGCGGCCAGCGTTCACGCCATTGGCGAGTCTTTCCGTCTGATCCAACGTGGGGAAGCCGAAGTGATGGTCTGCGGCGGCACGGAAGGGGCCATCACGCCCATGGGGGTGAGTGGCTTTTCGGCAGCGAAGGCGATGTCCACGCGCAATGACGATCCCCAGCGCGCCTCACGTCCGTTCGATGCCCGGCGGGATGGGTTTCTGCTGGGGGAGGGGGCGGGCATTCTCGTCCTCGAAGCCTATGACCATGCCGTGGCCCGGGGGGCGTCCATGTATGCCGAACTGGTAGGGTACGGCATGAGCGGGGACGCCCACCACATCACGGCCCCGGCCCCGGAAGGCGAAGGCATGTACCGGATGATGGTGGCCACCCTGCACGATGCCGGCGTCGCCCCGGAGCAGGTGGACTACATCAACGCCCACGGGACTTCGACACCCTACAACGACAAATTCGAGACGCTTGCCATCAAGCGGGCTTTCGGTGCGCATGCCTACCGGCTGGCCGTCAGTTCGACGAAGTCCATGACCGGTCACACGCTGGGGGCGGCCGGCGGCATTGAAGCCTGCTACAGCGCCCTGGCCGTCGCGCGCCAGGTGATTCCACCCACCATCAACTATGAGACACCGGACCCGGAATGTGACCTCGACTATGCACCCAATGAGCCGCGGCCGGCGGCGCTCAACTACGTGCTGTCCAATGCGGCCGGTTTCGGCGGCACAAACGGGGGCCTGCTGTTCAAGCGGGTGTGAGACGGATGCCGGCCGGCCGGACCGTGGGTAGCCCGGCGGCCCCGCATGGGCGACAATGGTGGCCACTGCTGGCGGCGCTGGGGTTGGCCCTGCTGTGGTGTCTGGGACTGCTGCTGGTCCGGTGGCGGCTGACCAGCCATCTGGGTTACACCTTTCTGGTGTGGAATCTCTTTCTGGCAGCCGTACCGCTTGGCTTTGCCTTCTGGCTGGCGCACGTCCGGCAGCGGATGGTTGGGGTGGGGCTGCTCGCCGGATGGCTGCTCTTTTTTCCGAACGCGCCCTACGTCTTCACGGATTTCATCCATCTGTCGCCCTATGGACGCGCGCCGCTGTGGTTCGATGTGCTGCTGCTGACTTCATTTGCGCTGGCGGCGCTGTGGTTGGGGCTGGTTTCGCTGCATCTCATTCACGAGTGGGTTGAGTGGCGCTTTTCACCGCTGGCGGGCTGGGGCGTGGTGCTGCTGTCGTGTCCGCTGGCCGGCTTTGGTGTGTATCTGGGGCGGTTTGGGCGCTGGAACAGTTGGGATGTCCTGCACCGCCCCGTGGCCCTGCTGGCCGATGTGGTGGCGCAGTTGACCACGCCCGAGGACGCCGTGCGGGTTGGGGCGGTAACGCTTGGCTTCGGCGGATTGCTGGTGGTGGCCTATCTCATCTGGTGGGTGCACAGCCCCGGGCGGCAGTGGGCTGCATCTTCTGTCCCTCCATCGCCGTAGCGTGGTCGGTTCCGGTTTGGCATCCCGGCCGGGCCACCGGAAGCCTCGGCCCCGAAAGCATCGGGTGGTGTGTGCCCTCTTGACAGTCCCGAAGGCTGCGCTATATTAGCACTCGCAGGACGCAGGTGCTAATCTGCGTCGCTATCATACGTCGAATCAACATTTAGGCAAGGAGTAAGCAATATGGCTGCGACGATTCGTCCACTGTACGACCGCGTGATCGTCAAACGCATCGCCGAGACGGAGCAGGTCCGTGGCGGCATCATCATCCCTGACACGGCCAAGGAAAAGCCCCAGGAAGGGGAAGTCATTGCCGTTGGAAGCGGGAAGCTGCGGGAAGACGGCAGCCGGACGCCGCTGGATGTCCAGGTCGGTGACCGCGTGCTGTTTGGCAAGTATTCCGGTTCGGAAGTCAAGATTGATGGTGAAGAGTTTCTCATCATGCGTGAGGACGAAATTCTGGGCATCATCGAGGGGAAAGGCAAAGCGGCTGCCAAGTGATGGTTCGACGCAACGGGCAAGTCCACACCCTGGGCTTGCCCGTTGGAGTGTCTGAACCTGACAGCCGGCGGCACTGGTAGCTGACAGCAAAGGATTCTCAAGGAAAAAGGAAATACGTTTCAAGGAGTAACATCGGTTATGGCAAAGCAAGTCATTCATGGTGAAGAGTCGCGGCAGGCCATTCTGCGTGGCGTCAACCAGCTCGCGGATGCGGTCAAGGTCACGCTCGGCCCCAAGGGCCGCAATGTGGTCATCGAAAAGAAGTTTGGCAGCCCCACCATCACCAAGGACGGGGTGACGGTCGCCAAGGAAATTGAACTCAAGGATGCCCTCGAAAACGCAGGCGCGCAGATGGTGCGCGAAGTGGCGTCCAAGACCTCGGATGTCGCAGGTGACGGGACGACGACAGCTACCGTCCTTGCGCAGGCCATTTTCCGCGAAGGCGCGCGGCTGGTCGCCGCCGGGCACAACCCGATGGCCCTCAAGCGGGGCATTGACCGGGCCGTGGATGCTGCCGTGGAGTGCATCAAGGGGATGGCCAAACCTGTCCAGGGCGAAGCCATCGCCCAGGTGGGAACGATCTCGGCCAATGGCGACAAGCAGATTGGCGAAATCATTGCCGAAGCCATGAAGAAAGTCGGCAAGGATGGCGTCATCACGGTTGAGGAGTCGAAGTCGCTCGAAACCACGCTCGAAGTCGTCGAAGGGATGCAGTTTGACCGGGGTTATCTGTCGCCGTACTTCGTGACCGACGCCGAGCGGATGGAAGCCACGCTCGAAAATGCGCTCATTCTCATCAACGAGAAGAAGATCAGCGCCATGAAGGACCTGCTGCCGCTGCTCGAACAGGTGGCGCGGCAGGGCAAACCGCTGCTCATCATCGCCGAAGATGTGGATGGCGAGGCCCTGGCCACGCTGGTGGTCAACAAGCTGCGGGGCACGTTGCAGGTCTGCGCGGTCAAGGCGCCGGGCTTTGGTGATCGGCGCAAGGCGATGCTCGAAGACATTGCCGTGTTGACCGGCGGGCAGGTCATCAGTGAGGACCTTGGCATCAAGCTGGAGAACGTCAAGCTCGAAGACCTCGGCCGCGCCAAGCGCGTGACGATTGACAAGGACAACACGACCATCGTCGAAGGGGCTGGCAAGGCGGACAAGATCAAGGCGCGGGTTGAACAGATTCGCGTCCAGATTGAAAACACCACCTCCGACTACGACCGCGAGAAGCTTCAGGAGCGGTTGGCCAAGCTGGTCGGCGGCGTGGCCGTCATCAAGGTTGGCGCGGCGACGGAAACGGCGCTCAAGGAAAAGAAAGCCCGCGTTGAAGACGCCATGCATGCGACCCGCGCGGCTGTTGAAGAAGGCATCGTGCCGGGCGGCGGTGTGGCGCTGCTGCGCGCGCAGAAGGGCCTCGAAAACATCGAGCTGGGCGAAGAGGAAGAGCGTTTTGGCGTTCAGATCGTCCGCCGTGCGCTTGAAGAACCGCTCCGGCAGATTGCCATCAACGCCGGTCTGGAAGGGGCGGTGGTCGTCAACCGGGTGGCCAGTGAGTCGTCCGAAAGCTTTGGCTTCAATGCGGCGACGGGTGAGTTTGAAGACCTCGTTGCGGCTGGCGTCGTTGACCCGGCCAAAGTGACGCGCACGGCGCTCCAGAATGCGGCTTCCATTGCCGGACTGATGCTGACGACGGAAGCCCTCATCACCGAACTGCCCGAAGAAAAGAAGGCGGGTGGTGCGCCAGGCGGCATGGCGGGCATGGGTGATTATTGATCCCCAGTCCCGTTGGGGTTGTCCTCCGTGGCGGCGTCGCGTGACGCCGCCACTTTTTTTGCCTGCATTGCCTGTTCCGGTGGTTTGGCTTTTCGAGTCTGATTGTTGCGGGAAAGCATCCGGCCAAGGTCATCATTTTTTCAAGCCTGGAGAAAATGCAGAAAAACCTGGAAACCGTTCGGGCAGGAAGTAAAAAGGCGGTCACGCCCGCATCAGAGCGTGACCGCCGGAAATCAGGTCAGGC
Organism: Chloracidobacterium sp. N; assembly: GCF_018304765.1. Taxonomy (NCBI): domain Bacteria; kingdom Pseudomonadati; phylum Acidobacteriota; class Blastocatellia; order Chloracidobacteriales; family Chloracidobacteriaceae; genus Chloracidobacterium; species Candidatus Chloracidobacterium aggregatum. Next base: position 2,144,771 of record NZ_CP072642.1, on the reverse strand, counting down.
TACCCCGACCAGGTTTGAAGCCTAGCGCCGCCGCCCGGGAGCCATCACAACCGGCGTCCGGGCAGGCGTCGTCGCTGTGGCATCCTCGCCAGACGTGGCCTTTGGCGTCACAGGCTCATCGCTGATGACCCGCGCCACCATTTTGCCGTTGGCATCAGGGGACACTTCAACCACCATCGTCCGAATCACCTGCCGCTGGTTCTCAACGCTTTCCGTCGTTGAAACCGGGCCGACAATCGCCAGCACATCCACCAGCAGGCGAACCGGGCCGGTCGAAGGCATGTACACCCGGAAGAAGATGTTGGTGGACTGTCCCGCTGCCAGCGAGCCAATTGGCGCACCAAAGCCAATCGGCGGCTGCCCATTGAGGGTGGTCTGAATCGAGCCAGCCTGTCCGCCGGTGAAGGCACACGGCCCGAAGTAGTCATCCGCCGACGCCAACCGGTGTGGATTGGGCGACGCCAGAATGACGGCGTTCGGATTGGTGAAGTCCGGGAAGCCCAGCCCTTTCACCTGAATGGCGATGTTGGAGAGAGGTGCTGCACCAATGTTGGTCAGCAGCCCAACCAGCGTCGCCTGCAACGGATAGCCGGGGCAGCCAAACAGCGCCGTGGTTGCCGACGGGTAAATCAGCATCTGCACCTGCGGGTTGACGTTTGTCAGGCAGGGTGCTGTGGTGGAGCAGTTGAGCGTGCCGGTCTGGATGGCGATGGACCAGCCACCGTTGATGTTGCCGGCATCACCACCGACGAAGTCCTGCACAAACAGTTCCCACGTACCGTTCACGCTTGCCCCGGACAACCCGTTGAAGATGTTCAGGTTGCTGTTGTAGGGCGGCGATGGCAGCGGGGCCGCGAAGGTCCGTGTCGTACTATTGTTGTTCGGGCCATAGGTCCCACTGGGCGGGAAGCCCGTCGCTGGCAATGGCGGGAATGCTTGGTCAAACGTGTAAGTGCGGCCCGTCACGCCACCGGAGCCGCCGATAGCGTTGTTGAACAGCACACAAATCTGACCGCCCGGACCCCGCAGGGCCACCCCCACGTCGCTGGGCCAGGTGTGGTTGAAGTTGTTGATCGTCACTGTCACCTTTGTGACCACATGTCCCGTAGGAATGCCACTCACGTTGATGGTAGATGGATAAGGCGTCGCCGGACCCGAAAGCGGAATGGTGATCGGCGCCGGGTTGGAGAAGGTAAACGTGCCGCCCGGCGTCAACGGGCAACTTGTCGGCACTGTGTAGCTCGCCGTGCTCGATCCGCTGCCCGGCCCAAACGTGATGGACACGTTGATGGTGACGGTCGTCCCCGGCACAAAGGTCGGCAGGAGCTTGAAGGTCACGTTGCCGGTCGCGCTGCCGCCCGGTCCCAGCGAGCCAAAGCTTGCGCTGCCATTGACAATCGTCACCCCTGGTGTCGTTGAGGTAATGGTGGCATTGACGCCCGTTGCCGTCGAGGTGCCTACATTCGTTACCGTGATGGCCGATTGCAGGGTCTCGCAGGGTTCAAAGAAGCCGTCGCCGTCGCTGTTGGTCGGTCCCGGCAACTCGGCCGTGGTCTGGCCGGCGAAGGCCACGAGGGGACCCGTTAGCGTCTGCGCGTTGTACACCACCAGTGCATAGTCCTGGTCGAGTGGGTGGGTATCACCTGGGACGCCGTCACCGGCAATGTTGAAGGCACTTACCTGAATGATCACAGGTGTCCCGGCCGGGTAGCTGCCTGCCGGAAGGAAAACACTCTCGGCGTTGTTGAGACGGTCAAAGGTGATGCCGGTGGTGGAGTTGGCCCCGGAGAAGTTGTTGCCGCGATAGGTGTCACCACCAACACTCACCTGAAGGTCAAGGTCGTTGACAAGGCGCGGTCCGCTACCGGTTGTAGCGCCGGGGACATCCGTCCACGCCAGTGTGATACGCAGAGGCCCGGAGGCCGGAAAGGTTACGGCCAGAGTCCGAACCTGTCCGCTTGCTGTGAATTTGTCCGCCGGAACCTGGTCACGCAGCACCCGTGGGGCGCTGTCAAACGCGCGGTCGAGCGCCATACGGCCCATGCCCTGGTTGTTTGACCAGAGCGTGTCTCCCGCGCCCGTGCCCGTCATGTACTGGGCGGAGTTCATCAGATACGCCTTGGTCATTGCCGGGCTGGGCGCGGTGCCGTTGAAGGGCGGGCCGGGGTTGTTGAGGAAATACTGCCGGACGAGCGCCGCACCACCTGCAACCGCCGGACAGGCAAAGCTCGTTCCGGTCGAGGCACGATAATAGCCGGTTGTTCCGGGTAAGGGGGCACTTGTCACACAGGAATCAGGGTTGCCGGGGCCGGTTGGGTCGGGTGTGCCAACCTGGAGCACCCCCCCGGAAACTGCTGTTGCTGGCGCCAGCACTTCGGGTTTCCGGCGTCCGTCAGCGCATGGGCCACGGCTAGAAGAGCCGTACATGTTTTCCGCGTTCTCACCAGCATTACGGGTGTTTTGATTGCCACCCGCCGTAATGACGTTCTTCGCGGTGCCCGGTGAACCAACCGTTTGGGCCCCGGGGCCGTTGTTGCCGGCAGCAAACACGATGACCATTTCCTGGTTGCCCGGTGTCGGGAAGACCGATCCGGTGCGCTGGGCGTCACGCACGAGAAAGTCGTAGGCTTGTGAGCTCGTGTTGTACGCGCCGGAGACCGGCGCACCCCAACTGTTCGAGCTGATGCGCGCGCCATACTGGTATGACCGCGCAAGCATGTCGTTGAAGTTGGGGTTAACAAACGTGCCACCGGAGTTGAAAATGGCTGAACTGCCAATCTGCACGAAGGGAGCCACGCCCAGACCGTAGTAGAAGTTCGGGGAGGCACTTTCGGCGTGGGGCAGGGTGCGGGGCAGTGACGCCGGTACGTTGCCGGCGATGATATGCGCGCAGAGGGTTCCGTGGCCGATACCGCAGCCGCGTACGTCGTTAGTTCCTGGCGTTGGAGAGGTTGTGCTTTCCCACTTGGCATACACCAGCCGGCTTGGTTGCGAGATGTTACCGGCGAGGTAGAGAGCGAAGTGAGAGGTGGGAGGAAGGCCGGTCGTGTGGTTGGGCGGCCCGCCCGGCGGGGGTGTGGTCGCCCCGGCGATGGAGTTTCCGCTGTCCACCATTTGGTCACCGACATCCACCACGAAAGCCGAGGTGAAGGTCGAGTTGAGGGGTGGAAAGCCGGCCGCCGTCAGAAACGTGGCATAGGGCGTTGAAAGGTTCGGGATGCCACCCGTCAGGCTGTTGATGAGAATCTGGTTCTGCCGTTCATCGAGCAGGGTCGGCTCGGTGTAGGGCATGATGGAAATCACGTCTTCCTGCGCCGCCAGCCTCATCAGGGCGCTGGAAGGCAGCTCCACGATGAAGTTCACGAAATCGGCAATCTGATACTTCTGGATGGCCGGTTTGCCGACGAAGCTTTCCGCCAGTTGGAGGGTTGCCTGATTGGTGTCTGGGTCAGCAACGAGCTGTACGGCATATCGCTGTGTGCCCTCCAGGGCAACCTCCGCCGTGCTGGGGTCAAGTTTGAAGGCGGCAAGATAGGGGCCGTCCCACTGCTTGAAGCTTTTTGTCACCTTGGTGGTGTCGCCTGTCTGGCGCGCGTCTTCGCCCAACCGCGAAACGCGCTCAAGGCTGGCTGCGTCGCCGTAAACAAGATAGGCATTGTGCGGCAGGTAGTTGATGATGCGGGCACCAGTCTTCTGAAGCGCGGAAAACCATTCGGGCCGCGTTGGGCCGGCAAACTGGACGACGTGAAGGCGCTTGCCGCCGGGATACAGCCGTTCCTGGGCTGCTTTCCCTGCCTCTGCCAACTCCTGCGCACCCCGGGACGTGGTGTTGATGGGTACATTCAGGTGGACGACGTTGAATTCGTCGGCCATCTCAATACCGCTGGTGTTTCCAAAGGCGGAAGTGTTGTCGCTGTCAGTGCTATAGAGTTGAAATGTCCCGTAGTCAGCCACCAATTGCGCCCCCAAGCGTTCCGCTTCGGCACGTGCATCGGCTGTCCGGGTGATGAATTTGTGACCGTGCGTTTCAGCCGTGAAGTCATACGGAGCGGCCAGTTGAAAGCGCCGCCCTTTGCCGGTGTCGGTTGGCGGGGCGCTGCTGACCCGTACGAGCGGCAGTGCCGTCAATCCGGCCAGTGCCGCCGTTGCCACCAGTCCTGCCAGCCACTTGGCGCGCTGTGGACGACGTTGCGAGGTCGAAGACATTGGCAGATTTCCTTTCAAATCAGAGTGGAGATAGCGGGGTTGAATCCTCTTCCCGGTTGGGAAGAAGGTGAATGTGCAACCCTGTCTGGCGACAGGCGTGACCGGCGGTTCACCAGAGCCGGGACAGTTGCCAGAGACGAGGTAGCGCCGTATTCAGGGAGTCCGTGCGTTTTTTAACTGATGATAGAAACAGAAAAGTCTGCTCAGCGCAATCGGGTTCAGTGCAATCGGGCTGAACATCCATCGGTGCGGGGAATATCCGGCGCTGCCGGGCAGGTCCGAATGACTTTACACTTCAAACGGCAGACCGCTTTGGCCTAGAGTCGCGGCGACTCGGATACATGCCTGATACTTGCGCGCCTTTATTACTGACGCGATGACCCTGTTTCGCACTGCCGGCTGGACCGGACTGCTCTGGCTGGCCCTGACCCTGCCCGCCGCCGCCCAATACATCCCACCCCCGGCCGCCCTGCCGCCGCCCCCGCCACCCGAAGTCGCCGCGCCCGTCATCGTCGTCGGGCCGCCGGGAACACCCGCTTCACCCCAGGCGCTTCCACTTCCCCCGACACCGCAGCCGGCCGCGCCAGGCACACCCGGCGGACAAGTCCGCCCCGGCACAACGCCCGGAGCCACAGTCCAGATTGACGCCGATGAACAGCGCCGCGTAGGCGCGACGCTCTATGCCGATGGCTATGTCGTCATCACGTACGACGGCGCGCGGCTGCAGGCCGACCACGTGGTGTATGACGAAACCAGCGGTGACGCCCGCGCCGAAGGCAATGTCATCTATGACCCACAACCCAACCAGCGCCTGACCGCGCGGCGGGCCGAAGTCAATGTGCGCAGCAAAACCGGAACGTTCTACGACGTGACCGGCTACACCGACCAGACCGCCGACGGCGGGCTGCTGACCTTCACCGCCGCGCGGGTGGAACGCACCGGACGCGATACCTACATCCTCTATGAAGCCAAGCTGACTTCCTGCTGCGAAGACACCGTTCCGCTCTGGACGGTGACGGCCCGCGAGGCGCGCATCCGGGTCAACGACTACGCTTCGGCGCGCCGGGCCGCCTTTCGCATCAAGGGAACGCCCATTCTGCCGTTGCCATACGTGGCGCTGCCCATTGACCGCCGGGAACGGAAATCCGGCTTTCTTCTGCCGACGCTCGGCAACAACACCCTGCAGGGACGAACCATCGGGCTGGGCTACTACCAGACCCTGGGCGACAGCGCCGACCTGACCGTGCAGGGCGATCTGTACAGCGCGCGGGGCCTCGGCTTTGGCGCCACCCTGCGCGCCGCCCTCGCGGAAGATTCCTTCATCCGGCTGGGCACCTACACCGTGGCTGACCGCCTGTTTGGACGGCCGGGCGTCAACCAGGGCGGGACACTGTTCTTTGCCAAAGCCATCAACCACTTTGCCAACGGCTTCGTCGGCGTCGCCGATGTCAACTACACGTCAAGCTTCGACTTCCGCGCCATTTTCGGCAACACCTTCGAGGATGCCTTCAACCCGGAGTCGAAAATCGTTCTGCACCTGACCCGGCAGACGCCGACGTTTGGCTTCCGCACGCTTTACGAAAACCGGACGACACGGGTGAACATTCCCCAAGGCGCACGTGGCTCCACCCTGGTCGAGTTTTCCATTCGCAAAAGCCCTGCGCTGAACTTCGACTGGCTGCCCACCTATCTCGGCCGCTTTGCCGGTCTGACCTGGTATGCCGGCGGCGAGGCAAGTCTGGCCGGGCTGCGCCGGACGGAAACCCGTACTGATACGAACCAGCGCACCTTCACCACGCCGGAGTTCGTGCAGCGCCTGGATGCCGCGCCGCGCCTGACGGCGCTGCTGCCCGATCTGGGCGGCTGGAGCATCACGCCGACGCTGGGCGTCCGGGCCACCTACTACGGCGCGACGTTCGATCCCGAAACAACCTTCACGCCGCGTCCGCCGCTGGCCTTTGGTCTGCCGTCGCCGCCGTCCGTGGTGCCGCCGGGGACGCGCTTGGGAACGTCCGGCGAATCGCTGTTCCGGCGGTTTGTGGACTTTGCGCTCGAAGTCCGTCCGCCGGCCCTTGGGCGGACCTTCTACGCCAGGGATGGCCGGGCCCGTTTCAGGCACGTCATCGAATCGGCGGTCATCTACCGGCGGGTGGCCGGTATCGAGGACTTTCCACGCATCCTGCGTTTCGATGCCCTCGATGTCTTTGCCAACACAAACGAGCTGGAGTATTCGGTCGTCAACCGCCTGCTGGCGCCGGTCCGCGATGAGACCGGGCAGACGCGCCAGGCGCGGGAGGTGCTGAGCCTGACCATCAGCCAGAAATACTTTTTCGACCCGACCTTTGGCGGCGCGCTCGTGCCGGGCCAGCGCAACCAGATTGCGCCGCTGCTGACCTTCAGCGGCTTTGCCTACGGCGGCGTCGGGCGGCGCTTTTCGCCCGTCAACGTCAAGCTGCGCGTGATGCCCCAGTCCACCTTTGCCGCCGACCTGCGCCTGGATTTTGATCCGGTGCTGGGTGGCGTGCGCAGCTTTGGGTTTACCGGCGGGCTGTACCGGCGGCGCTTCCAACTGAGCCAGACCTGGTACTACAGCCAGCCGCGCCGGCTGGCCGACGGACAACCGGAGCCGGGCACGTTCACTGGCAGCCAGTCCTTTACGAATCTGGCGCTGGGCGACCCGACGCGGGGGCTTTTCGGCAGCGCCGCCGTGGCCTATGATTTCTCCCGATCTCCAAGCCCAACCACCGGCCGTCTTCAGCAAAAGGGGCTGATTTTCACGTCGTTTTCACTGGGTTATGCCTTCCGTTGCGCGGCTGTGCAGGTCAACTACGCGAGCGTCAACCTGGGTGTGGCCAGCGCCGGACGCCTGACCTTCACCTTTGCCCTGCGTGGACTGGGAACGTTCGGCACGCAGCCGGACCAGAACGCCGGCAGCCGCATCCGGAATCTGTGAAGGGCATCGGCGCAAGCCTTGGATTGACCGCTATGCTGGAGTTCATTCTACGTTCCGTTGGTGAAGGCATTCCCGGCACGTTGTTCTGCCACGACCTGAACCAGCGGATCAGGTTTTTCAACGATGCCTTTGCCTCCCAATATCTGCGGCTGACCGGGCGTGTGCCGCAACTGGGTGAGCCAACGGTTGATTTCCTGCCTGACCCGGAATTACGTGCGGAAATAGAGAAATATCGTCGGCGGGCCGCAGCCGGCGAACCGGTCACGGCCGAATACACGGTGCACTTTGGGGAAGCCGTTGAAATCTGGGAAATCCACTGCCGGCCTGTGCGGGATGACCATGGGCAGGTCATCGGCATTCTGGCGTGGGGCCAGGATGTCACTGCCCGGAAGCAGGAACGGGAATTTTTGCAGCGGCTGGAAGTCATCCTTGCGCAGATGCAGGATGCCGTGCTTGTCACCGAAGCCTGGCCGATTGACGCCGATGAAGGCGGGCCGCGCATTCTCTACGTCAACGAAGCCTTCGAGCGCATGACGGGCTACACGCGGGCGGAAGTCATCGGTCAGACGCCGCGCATCCTGCAGGGGCCGCGCACCCGGCGTGAAGAACTCGACCGGCTGCGGGCCGCACTCGAACAGTGGCAGCCGGTTCGGGTCGAACTCGTCAACTACCGCAAGGACGGGCGGGAATTCCTCGTGGACATCAGCATCTCGCCAGTCAGGGACCCGACCGGGAAGGTCGTCTGCTGGGTGGCCATTCAGCGGGATGTTACGCGGGAAAAGGCCATGGTGGACATCCTGCAGGATGCCCTTGAGGAACGGCAGGTGCTGCTTCAGGAAGTGCACCACCGGGTGAAAAACAACTTCCAGACCATCATCAGCCTGCTGGAGTTGCAGGCGGTGCATCTCGAACAGCCCGGCTTCGACCGTCTTCTGTACGACATGGCTTCGCGCATCCGGGCCATGGCGCTCATTCACGAGCAGCTTTACCAGCAAAGCGACTTCAGCCACGTGCTGCTGGACGAGCTGTGTGCTTCGCTGGTGGCGCACATGCAGCAGGTGACTGCGGCGGCGTCTGTCCGGGCGGAGGTGCGGCCGGGGCACATAGCCCTGCCGCTCAACCGGGCCGTGCCCGTGGCGCTCATCGTCCACGAACTGCTGCTGAATGCATTCAAGCACGGCGTGGCTGCCGGGGCGCACCACATTGCCGTTCAGTTCCGGCGCACGGCCGATGCGGTCACCATCGAGGTCATTGACGATGGCCGGCATCATCCGCCAGACTTGCCGGCGCAACTGGAAGGCAGTCGGCACTTTGGCCTGCGGATGGTACGGCTGCTGGCGCGACAACTGCACGGGAGCGTGGATTTCATGCCGGAGACGGGCCGCTTCTGTGCTGCCCTGACGTTTCCACTTGGACCGGATGGGGAGCCGGCAGGCACTCCGCCGGGATATGGCTGAAAGGTTGAGGTGATGTCGTCAAACAACCGGCGGGTGATGATTGTCGAGGATGAAATCCTGATTGCCGAGGCGCTCCGTCTGCGGCTGGAAAGAATGGGCTGCGAGGTGGTCGGCACTGTGGACAGTGGGGAGGAGGCCCTGAATCTTGTGGCGAACACCACACCCGACCTCGTGCTCATGGACATTCGTCTGGCGGGCCCGATGGATGGCATCACGGCAGGCGAGCACATCCACAGCCGCTTTGGGCTGCCGGTCGTTTATCTGACAGCCAACAGCGACCCGGAAACCATCGAGCGTGTCATCCGCAGCCAGCCCTACGGCTACATCTCCAAGCCCATTGACGATGCCACGCTGCGGTCAACGCTCAGCATTGCCTTCCAGAAATCCGAGCTGGAGCGCACCTACCGGCGGCGCGAACGGCACTATCTGTCAACGCTGGCCAAGCTGGAATCGGCCGTTTTCGTGCTGGATGCGGCCGGGCGGGTGTGCTTTCTCAATCCGGCCGCCATGGCGCTGACCGGTGTCGAAGCCGGAAACCCGGACACTTTCTCGATTGACGAAGTACTGGCTTTCGTCAATGAAGCCGGTGAACGGCTTGACCCGGTGGGTCAGTGCCTGACGCTGCAGCAGGAAGTGACCCTTGACCACGTGTGGTGCCAGACCCGCAGCGGAAAACGCGCCCACGTGCAGGTGGATGTCATCCCGATTCCAGAGGAGCCGGCGGCAGAGTCCGGCAGCGATAAGCTGGATGTGGTCCTGCTGCTGCACGCCCTGCCGCTGACTTCGCTTCAGACGGGCCTGCCCGAATTCATCCGGGTGTGCGCCTACTGCCGCGACATCATGGAGCGGGACGCCAGCGGCCAGACGGTCACGGTCCGGTTCGAGACCTACTTCCGGCGGATGTGCAACTACCAGTTCACGCACGGTATTTGCCCGTCCTGCCGGAGCACCTTCTTCAAGTCCAAAAAACCGGCATCATCTCCGGGCGACGCTGACGAAGCCTGACGGGTCAGCCCGACATGGCGTAGCCGACTTCTTCCGGCAGCCGCATGATGATTTCCCGCCCAAGCTGAATATAAGCCTGTGCGCCGGCGGCGCGGGTCTTGAGGGTGACAGCCGGAGCGCCGACGGCAAACGACAGGGACAGTTCCTCGTGGCGCGGGATAACGGTGTCAAAGACGAGTTCGCCGGGGAAGGCTTCGCGCACCTGCCGGACGACATCGGTTGCCGCGCCCTGGCGCTCGTCATACATCGTCAGCAGGATGCCTTCGATGGTCAGGCGCGGGTTGTACTGGGCCTTGAGCTGGACAATACGGCGCAACAGCGGCGGCAGGGTGCGCAGGCTCAGTGGCTCGCACTGGATGGGCAGGATGAGGCCATCGGCGGCCACGATGGCGCTGGTTGTTACAGCACCGAGGCCGGCGGGGGTGTCCAGCAGCACGAGCTGGGGCGAAAAGTCCGGCGTAGTGAAGTGCGGCAGCCGGCGGGCCAGCCAGGTGACATCCTGCTCAAAGTTGCGTTCATAACTTTCCAGCGCGTGGTCGCTGGTGAAGCGGCCGGAAAGCACGACCGACAACTCCGAGCGGTTGGTGAGCACGAGCGCCTCGGAAGGGCGTCCCTGATGCAGCAGGACATCTTCGAGGGTGAGGCCGGCATAGTCGTCCAGCCCGACGCCAAACCGCACGCCGTTTTGTACATCGAGGTCCACGAGCAGCGTCGGAATGCCCATCGCCGCCACATAAGCGGCCAGATTCGTGCAGGTCGTCGTCTTTCCGACGCCCCCTTTGAGGCTCACTACGGCCAGCGTTTTCGGCATGACAACCCTACATGGCAGAAAGGTTGGCGTTGGGAAGCGGGCGCACGACACGCCGGAAGAAAGCCGCCACGGTTTCCGCGTCTGAACTTCCCGGCAAGGTCGGTGCAGAGGTGCGCAGCGTCAGTTGTACCTGCCCGGCATGGGTGGTGACGAGTTCCCGGATGACCGTTTCCGAAGCCGCCGGCAGCGGCGGCGGGGCCGGCGCCGGTTCGGCCGGAGTGTCCGGTGTTGGCCCGGTGACCAAGGGCAGGGTTACGGCTTCGTCCGCAGACTGGGCATCGTTGGTGGCGTGTTCATCCCAGTCTGCCGGAGCTTCCGGGGCGCTGCCGGGGTAGGTCGGCCGTGCGTCCGTGGGCATGCTGAGAATCTGCTGCAAAAGCTGGGCGGCCTCATCGGTTTCCGTAAAACGCGCCATGGCTGGTTCACTGGGCCGTCTCGTCGGCGAGACGCTTGAGAATGTCGTGGGGTGCGAGGTGATAGGTGAGCCAGGCATACACCTTGCGGACGATGCCGGCTTCACCAACGACAAAACAGCAGTAGTGGGCGTGGCTGGTCAGGCAACTGATTTCCACACTTTCCTGGGTCTGCCCGGTTTGTTGGGTCAGAAGTTCGGCGAACAGACCGGCAAAGAAGTCATCCACGGGGCTGTCGGCCGGTCCCTCCGTGCGCAGCGCCATGGCGATGGGCGAGTCGTAGTGGTTGATGACCGTCGCCGGGCCCAGCGGGATGGCATCAAAGCGGCCCCAGCCGGCATTGGCAAACCATTCGTCCCAGACCTGCAGGCGGCGGCTGATGGACGCCGGGGTTGCTCCGGTCGGATGCACATCATCCGGGTCGCAGGCCTGCTCGCGGGCGAGACGTGCTCCCGTAAACCGGCCCAGGCGATAGAGCGTGCGGGCCACATCATCCGGCAGACGCTGGCGGAGTGTCCGGTGCAGGGCAAGAACCAGGTCGGCTGGCCACCACATGGCAGGCGAATGATCCACCGGCAATGGCAGGGCAACATGTGCAGTCATAGTCCGTGGGCGGCGTCAGAAACGCGCCGCGCAGAAGTCGGGAGCGGCAGAGCGTACAGGTCAAGGGTACATCGGAAACCGGAAGATACCACACCTGCCCGGCCGGAAACCAAGCCGATAAAAGGCAGGGCGTCGGGTGTGGCCAGGGAGTTTCAGGCAGGGAGTTTCAGGCTGGCGGATGCAGCGGGCCGAAGTGCCATTCCCAGAGAAAGGCCCGCGTCCAGACTTCGCCGGCCTTGGGCGCCAGCAGGGCATAGCCCGGCGAATGGGCGGCGTGGTGCTGTTTGTAGGCGGTTACGGCCGGATGTTCGTCTCCGGCCTGCGCATGGGCCAGCTCCGGCCGGTAAAGGTTCCCGGCCGTGGCCTGCAGATAGGCTTCAAACGCCTGCTGCATCACGGCGAGCCGCGTCAGGTCGCCGGAAGTGAACAGCGCCCAGGCTTCCCGAATTTCGGCAAACCACGGCGGCAGGTCGTCCGGCAGGGGCAGGGCGTCGGCATAGCGGGCGTGGAGCGGCATCAGGACAGACCGGGCGCGTTCCCGCAGGCGGTCCGCTGCGTTGCCCAGGCATTCAACGTCGAGCACGAGCACGTGGGCGCGGTCGCCCAGCATGACCCACTCACATGCAAAGACGGGCAACCGGTCGGGGCTGGCCGTCGGATAAACCATCAGCGTAGCCACATCGGCCAGCGCCGTCTGGATGCGCGCATAACGGGCGCTCAGGCGGCCGCCGGCAAGCTGCCAGCCGTCAGCCGTGACCCACAGCCGTTTGGCTCCTTCGCCAAACACAGCCCGGCGAAACTCATCCGGGCGCGCTTCGCGTTGCCAGGCGAGATCGCCAAGCCGGGCTTCAGCCATGGGCAACGTCCATCCGACGACATCTTTGGGCTTGGCTTCCGACATAGGTTGGCCTGTAGGCTAAGGGTGATACATCCAAATCAGCAAAGGTGGTTATGGCCATTCTCGCTTTTCAGCAGACCTTTCCAAAACTGGCCGGTGGGGTGTACGTCGCACCGTCGGCGGATGTCATCGGGGATGTCGAACTTGGTGCGGATGTCAGCATCTGGTTTCACTGTACGGTGCGCGGCGATGTCAACGACATCCGCATCGGGCGGGAGACGAACATCCAGGATAACAGCGTGCTTCATGTGACGGGCGGGCAGTTTCCGCTGCGCATTGGGCAGGGCGTGGTCGTTGGGCATCGCGTCATTGCGCACGGCTGCACGATTGGCGACCACTGCCTGATTGGGATGGGCGCGATCCTTCTCGATGGCGCGGTCATTGGCGAAGGCAGCATCGTGGCCGCCGGAGCGGTCGTCCCGGAAGGGATGGTGGTGCCGGCCGGGATGCTCGTTGCCGGTGTGCCGGCGAAGGTCAAGCGTCCCGTCACCGACGTGGAGCGTGCCCGGATTGCCGAAGGCGTCCGGCACTACGTTGAACTCAAGAACATCTACCTGCACGCGGCCGCGCCGGGGCGTTATGCCACACCCGGTACGTAGCCGTCTCCGGAGGGCGCTCCGTAGGGCAGACTGCGGAAAAACCAGATGTAGAGCACCAGCAGGCCGAGGTAGATGAGCGTGAAGAGACCGCCCATCAGCCACGTCAGCATCGCGCCGATGATGGCGCGTCCCAGCGGCGCCCGGAACACCACGGCAAAGGCGATGATCTGTCCCAGAAAGAGCAGGGGGAACTTGATAAGCCACGACACCGGCGCCAGAAACGCCACGATGAGCAGCCCGATGTCCACGGCCCGCGCCGCCGCCGCCTGCCGGAAGGTGGCTTCGCGCATGCCTGTGGACTGGATGGCGAAGCGGTAGGACCAGAGCGTGAAGAGGGAATAGGTCACATAGAAGACGATGAAGTAGGTCCAGATGCGCATCCAGGGAATGCCCGGAAGCCAGGGTAAGAGCCAGGGTGGAAGCCATGTTTCCGACATAGGGGCAACCTTTCATCCGTGGTGTTCGACCTGCCGGGGCGCCGCCGACGGTGTTGTGTGCGCAGCCGGTGACGCCAACCCGTCCGCCTGCCACAGGGGAGCGCCGACAGCGAGCAGCCACGCCAGCCCGAAACCGTAGCCGGCGACGACATCCAGCAGCCAGTGCGCGCCCAGAAAGATGCGTGACAGCCCGACCAGCCCGACGAGTATGGCACAAAGGGACAGAATGACCGTACGCCTGCTTCCCGGCGGCAGCTTCCGGCAGGCAAAGCCGCCCAGCCCGCCATAGAAGGCCGTGTAGAACATGACGTGCCCGGAAGGAAAGCTCCATCCGTTGGCCGTCACGTAGAGCTGAACGGCGTCCGCTGCCGGACGGGCGCGCGCCACCAGCGCCTTGAGACCCAGATTGAGCAGAAAGGCCCCGCTGCCGGCGACGGCGAGCGTCCGCGCTTCCCGTCGCCAGCCGTGCCGCGCCAGAAGGCTGCAAACAACCAGCATCAGCAGTCCCTGCCGCAGGACATCGTTGCCCGGCCACGAAATGACCTGCAACGGGGTATGCAGCCACATCCAGCCCTGTACCTGCCGGGTCAGGGCCAGTTCCCAGGCCCACGGCTGCGGATGCGCCAGCACCAGCCCGGACATCGCCAGCGCCGCCAATCCGGCCGCCAGACCAAGCTGATGCCGCAGCGACAGAACACGCAACGGTTTCATACCAGAGATGTGTGGCGTAAGGTCCGGGCCGCCGTCAACGCACTGACTTCCGCGGCCCCGGCCGCCAGCAACGCCCGGGCTGCCGTATCGAGCGTGGCCCCGGAAGTGAGCACGTCGTCCACCAACAGGACGCGCCGGTTGGCAATCAGGCGCGGACGAATCACCCGAAACGCGCCCTCCAGCGCCTGCCGCCGGGCGCGCGCATCGAGTCCCGCCCGGTGGGGATAGGTCTCGATGACCCGCGCCACGGCTTCCGTCACCACGGGACGGCGCGCCACCTGCGCCACGGCTTCGGCCAGCCGTACGGCCTGATTGTAGCCACGCGCCCGTTCCCGGCGCGGCGCAAGCGGAATGGGCACGAGGATGTCGCTCGTGTGCAGCACAGACTGCTCATGCCAGGTGGCGTGAAGACGCTGCACCAGCGGCGTCGGCAGCCGGGGCGTGTGTTTGAGCGCCAGCAGCGCTGCGCGCAGCGCGCCGGTGTATGCGCCGCCCGACCGCGCCCGGGTCAGGGACCAGTTGGCGCACTGGGCGCACTGTTTCTGGGGCTGAACCATGGTGGCGTCCGCAGCAACCCAACGCCCGCAGCGGTGACAGCCCGGACGGTAGCGCGACTGCTCAGCGAACCATGCTTCCCAGCAGGCGCGGCAGGCTGTGCCGTCGGCCTGCCGTTCAACCCACGCGCCACACTGGCGGCAGACCTGCGGCGCGAGCAGCAGCAGCACCGCATCGCTTCCGGCTTCGAGGATGTGGCGGGCGGACTGGTACAGCTTTCCAACCATGACTTTCCAGGCATGACCGGACATAACCGGTGCGCCCACCCGACGCCGGGTGGAGGTTCAGGGACAATCGTTGGTTGGGTCTTCGCGATCGCAGGGCAGGATGTCTTCCAGCGCCTGAAGCCGTCCCACGACAGTGTTGCGCCGCAGGGTGAAGTTTGTGCCCTTGTCGCCTTCACCCAGATAGACGTTCAGCCCGTATTCGGTCGTCGGCCGCCCGGTTTCACCGTCGAAGCTGTAGAACAGCCGGTAGTTGTACTCACGGTTCCGAAAGCGGACGGACGCCCACTCCCGTTGGAAGCGCGTGTAGTGCGCATAGTAGAAGCGTTGCTGCGAGCCGGCGCGCTCGGCGGGGTATTCGAGTTCGATCCGGCCGGGCCGTCCAAACCGGTACTGAAGATAGCCGCGCTGGGCCGTGAGATTGGGCGAGCCGCACAGGCAGGCCATTTTGCCGCCCGTCGTCACCGCGCCGAAGATGAGTTCTTCGTTGGCGGCGCAGAGCATCTTCTGGCTCTGGGCCGCCGTGGTTGTGGGCGGAGTTGAAGCCAAGGGCAGAAAACCAAGCCCCAGACCAAGGGCGGCGGCCAGCAGTGTTTTCGGGAGAGACATGGCGGGTGGTTCCGGGTTGGGTGTCAAGGGAGGGACAGCCGGCATCAGCAGACGGCGAGGTGCCGCGGGCATCATGTGCCGCTGATGGTCATTTCGGCAATTTTGAGCGTTGGCGCGGCCATGCGTCCGCGAAAGTCGAGGTCATTGCCGATCATTTCAATCTGTTTGAGCATGGTCAGCAGGTTGCCGGCAATGGTGACTTCCTCGACGGGGAAGGTGAGTTCACCGTTTTCAATCCAGCGTCCGGCTGCCCCACGTGAATAGTCTCCGGTGACGCCGTTGACGCCAAAGCCGATGAGTTCCGTCACGTAGAAGCCATGGCGGACGGAAGCGATGATGGCTTCCGGCGGGTGCGGGCCGGGAACGAGGTACATGTTGTTGACGCCCACGGAGGGCGCGCCGGTCAGGCCGCGTGCGGCGTTGCCGGTGGTGCGTTCGCCCAGCTTGCGCGCCGTGTAGGTGTTGTGCAGGTAGCTTTCGAGCCGGCCTTCGCGGATGACCGTTGTCTGGCGGGTCGGCACGCCTTCCCCGTCGAAAGGCCGCGAGCCGAGGCCGTTGGGCATCCGGCCGTCGTCTATGATCGTCACCAGCGCCGAGGCCACCTGCTCGCCCAGTTTGCCGACCAGAAAAGACGCCTTGCGGAAGATGGCGTCGCCGGAGACTGCGCCGAAGACGTGTCCGATGAGGCTGGCGGCGACTTCCGGCGCAAAGACAACCGGGCAGGTCTGGGTCGGGACGCGGCGCGCGCCGAGCTTGCGTAGCGTGCGCTCGGCTGCCCGGCGGCCCACGCTGGCCGGGTCTTCGAGGCTGGCGAGCCGGCGGCGGGCGTCGTACCAGTAATCCCGCTGGAGGCGGCCGTCGGCGTCGCGCGCCACCGGCACCGTGGCCAGGGAAAGCGAGGTGCTGCGGTATTCGCCGACAAAGCCCAGCGAGTTGGCCAGCACCGTGTGCCCGGCGCCGCTGTCCACGCCGCCGCCTTCAAAGTTGACAATGCGCGGGTCATACGCCTGCGCGGCCTGCTCGGCCGTGAGCGCCAGCCGGATTTTTTCCTCGGCCGACAGCGCCAGCACCGCCGGGTCATACAGGTCGAGGTCAGGGATTTCCGTCGCCAGATCGGCCGGGTCGGGAAGCCCGGCGGTTTCGTCCACCGAAGTGGCGCGCGCCAGCGTCAGCGCCGTCTCGACGAGTTCATCCAGAGCCGCCGGAGAAAAGTCCGAAGTGGAGACCGACGCCTGCCGGCCATCGAGCAGGACGCGCAGCCCCAGACCGCGACTGCCGGCTTCCTTGACGGTTTCAATGTCGCCCAGGCGCACGGACGCTGAAAACTCGATGCTCTCACGGAAAATGACTTCGGCGGCCGTGGCCCCCAGGCGACGCGCCCGTTCGATGACCGAGATGGCCAGGTCGGAAGCCGTACTCTGCGGCGCAGTGCGTTCCACGTGGGTCTCCCAAAGGTGAACTGAATCCGGGGTTATGCTAGAAGGTGTCCTCTGGCAACTGCAAGCTGTAACCTTGCAGCGGAACGCTTGACAATGGCGTGGCTGCGTCGCACCGTTGCCATATCCAGTTCATCCCATTTCCCGGCAGACAGGCAGACCGCCGAAGTCTGCACGTCGTCCTGCCGTAAAGGATTCGTCAATCGTTATGAAAAAGGTCGGCGTTTTGGTCGGGCGTGAAAACACCTTTCCGCCAGCACTCATCGAGCGCATCAACATGCAGTCGCAGGACACGGGGGTGACGGCCGAGTATGTCACTATCGGCGGCATCCGTATGGATGCCGTGTGCCCCTATGCCGTCATCATTGACCGCATCTCCCATGAAATCCCGTTCTATCGGGCGTATCTGAAAAACGCCTATCTGTCAGGAACGGTCATTGTCAACAATCCCTTCTGGTGGTCGGCGGACGACAAGTTTTTCAACTACTCCATGGCGCTCCGGCTGGGCGTGGCCATTCCCCGGACGGCACTGCTGCCCCAGAAAGAGTACATGGAGCGCATCACTTCACAGTCGTTGCGCAACCTGCAATTTCCACTCGACTGGCAGGCGATTGTGGACTACGTGGGGCTGCCGGCGATTCTCAAACCGCACGATGGCGGCGGCTGGCGCGATGTCTATCGCATCAACTCGCTGGAGGAGCTGATTCAGGTCTATGACCGGACGGGACAGCTCTGCATGACGCTTCAGGAGTTTGTCAAATTCGACCGTTACGTACGGTGCTACTGCATTGCCAAGCAGCACGTGCTCATCATGCCGTACGATCCGGCGCGGCCCTATCCGACGCAGTACCTCGACATCCGCCCCGAAGACTATCTCGAACCGGACCTGCATGCCCGGATTGTCCGCGAGTGCCGCATGTTGTGCGAAGCCCTTGGCTACGACATCAACACCATCGAGTTTGCGATTCAGGATGGCATTCCCTATGCCATTGACTTCATGAATCCCGCACCGGACGCCGATTCGTTCTCGGTCGGCCCGGTGAACTTCGAGTGGATGGTTTCAACCGTCAGCCAGATGCTCATCCGGTTGGCGCAGGAAGGCCGTCCCCAGGAGCGGACGCACATCTTCCGGTGGCAGGAGATGATTGCCGAGCGGATGTAGCGGCCTATCATGCCGGGCATGGACGCGGACACAGTATCGTTCTGGGATGAGAAATACCGGGCCGACCTGACCGCCTGGGATCGCGGTGGCGTCAGCCCGGCCTTGGAGGACTGGCTGGACGAAGGGGCGCTGAAGCCCGGCCGGATTCTCATCCCCGGTTGTGGCTACGGTCATGAGGTGCTGGCGTTGGCCCGGCGCGGTTTTGAGGTCTGGGGACTGGATATTGCGCCGACTCCGGTGCAGCGGGTACGGGAGAAGCTGGCGCAGGCGGGACTGACGGCCCACGTGGTCGAGGGGGATGTCCGCACCTGGCAGCCGGAGCCGCCCTTCGATGCGGTGCCCTTCGATGCGGTGCCCTTCGATGCGGTGTATGAGCAGACCTGCCTGTGTGCGCTGTCGCCGGAGGACTGGCCCCGTTACGAGGCGCAACTGTGCCGCTGGCTGCGACCGGGCGGGCGGTTGTTTGCCCTGTGGATGCAGACCGACCGGCCCGGCGGGCCGCCCTACCACTGCGGGCTGGAAGCGATGCGCGTGCTGTTTGCGCTGGAGCGTTGGCGGTGGGTGGAGCCGCCCCAGCGCACAGTGCCCCATCCGACGGGATTTTTTGAGTATGCCGCCATCCTTGAGCGCCTGGAGTAAGGTGGCCGCGGCGGGCGGCCGGGCACTCGAAACGTTCTATCGTTGACACACCCTTTTTGGAGAAGCCATGGAAAGCACCCCGACGTTGAAAGCTGCGATTGCCCACTACGACGCTCTGCTTCAGGAAACACCCACCACGCTGACTGAAGCCCGTGATGTTCTGGCTGCCCGCAGCGCCGAAGAGAAGATGATTTTTGGCGGACGGCCGCTTTCGCCCTACCTGCGCCCCCACTTCATAACGGCCGAACAGTGGCGTTACCTGTGTGCCGAATGTGCGCGCATCTGGGAGTGTGTGGAGATTGTGGGGCGCACGGCGCTGACGGACCGCCGTATTTATGACGACCTGGGCATCACCGACGGCGAAGCCCGCCTGATTGAAATTGACCCCGGCTACACGGGGATTTCCATCACCTCCCGGCTCGATTCGTTTCTGACCGAAGAGGCGTTTTCCTTTGTCGAACTCAATGCCGAAAATCCGGCCGGAATTTCCTACTGCGAGGTCATGGCGCGCATCTTTATGGACCTACCGGTGATGCAGCGGTTTGTGGAGAAGTATCCGGTCATGCCGCTCTATGCGCGGCATCTGCTGCTGGAGACGCTCCTGACGGCATACCGGGAATGGAGCGGTGGAACGGACAAGCCCCGCATTGCCATCGTGGACTGGGAAGGACTGCCCACGCAGTGCGAGTTCGAGCAGTTTCAGGCCTACTTCCAAAGTGAAGGTTTCGAGTGCATCATTGCACCACCGGAAAAGCTGGATTACCACGGGGGCCGGCTCTGCTGTGGGGATTTCAGGATTGATCTGGTGTACCGGCGTGTGTTGACGAATGACATCCTGGAGCGCCCGGAGGAATGCAAGGCGCTGGTGAATGCCTACCGCGACCGCGCGGTGTGTGTGGTCAATGGCTTCCGCACGAAGTTCGTCCACAAGAAGATGTTTTTTGGCGTCCTGACCGATGAACGGTATGCGGAGCTGTTTACGCCGGAGCAGCAGGCGGCCATCCGGGCGCATATTCCGTGGACGCGCCGTCTGGCTGAAGGGAAGACGACCTACGCCGGCGAAACGGTGGACTTGCTGGAGTTCATCCGCGCCCATCAGACGCGGCTGGTCATCAAGCCCAATGACGAATACGGCGGCAAGGGGGTGGTCGTCGGCTGGGAAGCCACGCCGGCGGAATGGGAGACGGCAATTGCCGAAGGGCTGCACGGCGACTGCCTCGTACAGGAAAAAGTCCCCACCGCCCACGAGGTTTTTCCCCACTTCACGCCGGAAGGCGGGATTGACTTCATTGAGCAGCTTGTGGACCTCGACCCGTTACTGTTTCACGGCAAGGTGGGCGGCGCTTTTACCCGGCTGTCGAGCACGGCGCTGTGCAACGTCACCTCCGGCGGCGGCATGGTGCCGACGTTTGTTCTGAAGGATTGACGCTCAGGCCGGTGCCCGCCGCCGGTGTTGCCGGGCGGGAGTTGGTCCGGGTTGGTTTGTGGCAGGGTGTTTGGTGTGCTGGGAGTTTGGCCGGGAGTTTGGTTAGTCAGTCTGTATTGGCAACAAGAGGATCGCGTATGGCTCAGGAGTTCACACTTGGTATCGAAGAGGAGTTCCAAATCGTTGACCCCGACACCCGTGAGTTGCGTTCGCGGGTCGCCGAAATTCTGGACGAAGGCATGATGCTGCTCGGCGAGCAGCTCAAGCCGGAAATGCACCAGTCCATGGTCGAGGTGGGCACGGGGATTTGTCACAACATTCAGGAAGCGCGCGCGGATGTGGTCAGGCTGCGCCGCACGGTGGCGACGCTGGCCCACAAGAAAAACCTGCGGATCGTGGCGGCTTCGACCCATCCGTTTTCCCACTGGAAAGACCAGGAAATCACGCCCAATGAGCGGTATTTTCAGCTCATCGAGGAAATGCAGCAGTTGGCGCGGGCGCTGTCCATCTATGGGCTGCACGTTCATGTCGGGATTGAAAACCGCGACGACGCCATCCACATTATGAATGCGGCGCGTTACTTTCTGCCGCACATTCTGGCGCTGACCACGAGTTCGCCTTTCTGGATCGGACGCAACACCGGGCTGAAGTCCTATCGCTCCGAAGTCTTCAAGCAGTTTCCACGCACTGGCATTCCAGATTACTTCGGCTCGTCCAGCGAGTTCGATAACTACGTCAAGCTGCTCATCAAGACGGGTTGCATTGACAACGGCAAGAAAATCTGGTGGGACCTGCGTCCCCATCCCGTTTTCCCCACGCTCGAATTCCGGATTTGCGACCTGCCGGCCAAGGTGGATGAGGTCATTGCCATTGCGGCGCTCTTTCAGGCCGTGGTGGCCAAGCTCTACAAGTTGCTGCGCCAGAACATGGGCTTCCGGCTCTACCGCCGCATGCTCATCGAGGAAAACAAATGGCGCGCCGTACGCTACGGGCTGGATGGGAAGCTGCTGGATTTGGGCAAGCAGGCGGAAGTGCCGGTGCGGTCCCTCATTCTGGAGCTGCTTGAGTTCGTGGATGACGTGGTGGACGAGCTCGGAAGCCGGTCGGAGCTGGAATACGTCCACACGATTCTCAGGGAGGGAACGAGCGCCGACCGCCAACTGCGGATTTTTCAGGAAACCAACGGCGATCTGCATGCCGTTGTGGACAACCTCATCGCGGAGACCCTGCAGGGCGTCATGGAGCCTGGCGCGGTCTCCACGGCCTCGTCACAACCGGCATGAATGTCTGGCGTCCGCCGGGTTGGTGCGCCCAGGTGCCCCAGCCGGGCCGGATTGCGCTATACTTGAGCCGCGGGTCTGCAAAAAGAAATGACTCGGCAGGACTTGGAAAGGTTCATTGAATATGTCACGCGAGAAAAGTGCTGCGGCAGGACGCGAAAAAACGGCTGCGGCCGAGAAGGTGGAAGCGGAACCGGCTTCCCTGAGTCTCGTTCCGGCATCAGTGATGGAAGTTGAACTGCCCCGCCGCGAGGGGAAGGAATCTGTCAATGGCACGAGTGGGTATCATGAACGGCGTCCGGTGCTGGAGCTGATCGCCACGCTGGACGCCTGTCGCGGTGAGCGCCACATCGTCGCCATTCAGAACTTTCCCGACCCGGACGCCATTGCTTCGGCGCTTGCCCACCAGATGATTGCCGCCACCTTCGGGATTACGGTGGACATCGTCTATGACGGCTTTATCAGCCATCAGGAAAACCTGGCGCTCGTCCAGCTTTTGCAAATCGAACTGCTGCACTACGACCCGACGATTGACCTGAAGCAGTATCGCGCCAGCATTTTCATTGACAACCAGGGCACGACCACGACCCTCACCAGCAAGCTCCGCGAAGCCGGCGTCAAGCCCCTAGTGATTGTGGACCACCACGAGCGGCAGGGACTCATTGACGCCGTCTTCACCGACATCCGCAAGGTTGGCGCCACGGCGACGATCTATGCCGAATATCTGCGGGATGCCTTCCCGCTCGAAAAGAACAATCCCCAGCACGTACGGCTCGCCACGGCGTTGATGCATGCCATCCGCACGGAAACCAACGGGATGATTCGGGCGCGGGAAAGTGATTTTCAGGCGGCCGGCTACCTGTCGCAGTTCGTGGATGCGACCCTGCTGAGTGAAATTCTGAACGTCAAGCGGTCGAAGCGGGCGATTGACATCATCAACCTGGCGCTGGAGAAGCGGATCGTCCGCGACAACTACAGCATTGCCGGGGTGGGCTACGTCCGGTATGAGGACCGGGATGCCATCCCGCAGGCGGCTGATTTCCTGCTGACCGAGGAGAACATCCACACGGCCGTGGTCTATGGCATCATCACCAAGGAAGGCGAGCGCGAAGTCATCATCGGAAGCCTGCGCACCTCGAAAGTCACCCTCAACCCGGATCAGTTCCTGAAGTCGGCGCTCGGTCGTGACGCCAACGGGAACTACTACGGCGGCGGCAAGCACGAGGCCGGTGGCTTTGAGATTCCCATCGGTTTTCTGTCGGGGACATACGACGAAGACTTCATGCGCTCGAAGTGGAAAATCTACGACGCCATGGTGAAACGCAAGCTGCTGGAAAAGATTGGCGTCATCGAGAATCAGTCCACCACCGCCGTCATCCGTCAGCCGGTCCCGGAGCGGCCTGACGAGTAGCGTCCGAAGTCCCTGGCAAGCCATGTCTTTCCGGCCCCGGCGCGCGTTGTGGATGAATCGGCATCACGCACCACGCCCCGGCTGGGGAGCCACGGGCCTGAAAGGTGTGGCGGGGGCGGTCTATCTGTATCTTTATGTGCCGCTGCTGGTGCTTCTCTGTCTTTCCCTCACGGCGGCGCCGGCGGCGAACTTCGAGGCCGGCTTTGTCGGCGCGTGGTACGTGAAGGTACTGCGCAGCCCGGCCTTTCTGGCGGCCATCCAGACGAGTCTGCGCGTGGCGCTCTCTGCCACGTTGATTGCCCTGGTGTTGGGAACGGCAGCGGCTCTGGCGCTGGGCCGGCACCGGTTCCGGGGTCAGACCTGGATCGAGTGGCTCTTGTACCTGCCGGTTGTCGCCCCGGAAGTCGTGGTTGGCTTTGCTTCGGTGGCGCTGCTGGCGCAACTTGGGCGGCCGCTGGGCTTCTGGTCGGTGCTCATCGTCCACGTGGCCTTCTGTACGCCGTATGTCGTGTTCATCGTCCGGGCGCGGCTGGCTGGTTTTGACGAACGGTGGCGCGATGCGGCGCTCGACCTGGGGGCGACGCCGGCGGCGGTCTTCTGGCATGTGACGTTGCCCTGGTTGCTGCCGGCGCTGGTCGGCGGCGGCCTGCTGTGCTTTGCCCTGTCGCTCGATGACTGCATCGTGACGAGTTTCGTCGCTGGGGATGGCGTCACCACGCTGCCGGTGCTGCTCTACTCGAAAATGAAAACGGGGGTATCGCCGGAAATCAACGCCGCTGCCAGCCTGCTGCTCATCCTGACGGTGGGGGTGGTGGGGACGGCGCAGCTCGTGCAGCGGCTTCAGCGCCTGCCACGGTGGGGCCGCGTCAGCCTGGGCACGACCTGCCTGGGACTGCTCGTCGTGGCCGTCGGTCCGACGCCGCACGGGGCGGCCGCCACGACCCTGCATATCTACATCTGGTCGAACTACACCTCGGAAAAGCTGCTCCGCGACTTTGAGACGCGGTATCGCTGCCGGGTCGCGGTTGAAACCTACGACTCGAACGAGGCTTTGCTGGCCAAGCTTCAGACCGGGGTGGCCCGCTACGATCTCATCGTTCCGAGCGATTACATGGCGGGCGTGCTCATCCGGCAGGGCTTGCTGCGTCCGATTGACCGGTCCCGGTTGACGAACTGGCACCACCTCGATCCGGCTTTCCTGCATGCGCCCTACGATCCCGACAACCGCTACACCGTGCCTTACACCTTTGTCGTCACCGGCATTGGCTACCGGCGCGACAAAGTGCCAGAGCCAGTGGAGCATTGGGACGCACTATGGGATGCCCGCTACCGGGGGCGTATTGCCATGCTGGATGATCAGCGGGAGTGCTTTGCGGCGGCCCTGCGCCGGCGCGGCGCTTCGCCCAACAGCCAGGATGAGCAGGAAATTGCGCGCGCGGCTAGTGACTTGGCAGCGCAGAAGCCGCTGGTCAAAACCTACGACAGCGCGACGTTTGAGCAGCTTTTGCTCAATGGCGAAGCCTGGCTGGTCCACGGGTTCAACGGTCAGATTGCCAAAGCTGCGCGCCAGAATCCCAACATTGCCTTTGTTGTGCCGCAGGAAGGCGGGACGCGGGCCGTGGACTGCCTGGCCATTCCGGTCAATGCGGCCCACCCGGAGCTGGCAGAACAGTTCATTGACTACGTCCTCGAACCACAGGCCTCGGCTGAAATCGTGCAGGTCACAGGTTACGGAACACCCAACCGCGCCGTCCGGGACTTCCTTCCGCCGGATTGGGCCAACAACCCCTATGTGTTTCCGCCGGAGACGTGGCTGCGGCGCTGTGCCGTCATTGAAGATGTCGGTGCAATTTTACCGCGATACGATTACTATTGGACGGTCATCAAGTCCAAGTAGTCACCAATCCCCTCGAGCCCGGTGCCAAATCTCAAAAGGCTGCTGCTTGCGCGACGTTTATGGGAGTTCCTGAGTCTTTTCATCCAGACCAAGACGCCATCGCTGGTGAACTGCTGCTCTCGCTCATCAACGACATGGAGCTGCTGTTGGCGTTTGAGCAGAGTCAGCGGGTGGCCCATTTCCAGCCCGAACTTGGAGAAAAACTCACGCGCTTTCTGGTCGGCGAGTACCGCCAGCGTCTTGAACGGCTGGCGCGGCTGGTAGAGGACAAAGACTTTCTGCGCCTTCTGCTGCTGGAGCTGGGGGCCATGGAGCGCCCTGATCTTCAGGATTACCTGCGCAGCGTCTTTGGCTACCGGCATGAGTTGCAGGAGCAGCTTCAGATTCGTGGCGTGACGGAATCGGACGCCATCCTCAAGGAGTATGTCTCCGGCAAGTACCGGCGCATCACCCAGGAGTTGCCGCCGGTCAACTTTGACCAGAACGCCTATGCGGCGCCCGAAATCGCGGCTGAGGCCGACATTTACCGCCGCCGGACGCGGCAGTTGGCCGAATTGCTCAAGCAGCAGCAGCAGGCTATGCAGACGATGGCAGAAACGGCCGCAGCCATGCTGAGTCTGTTTGTGAACTACCTCAACGACCGGGTCAACCAGCTTCCGCCGGAGGACAAAGCCGCCCGGCACACGGCGCTTCAGATTGCTTTCGGGGAACTGGAAGCCCCAACCCTGCAGATGGCGCGGAAACTCAAGGCCATTGAGCAGTCATCAGGCAAGCCATGTGGCTATGCCGAGGTCATGGAACTCATTTCAAAACTGTTTGCCCGTTCCTGAGCTGCCATGTCCTCTCTCATTCCCCTCTGCCGCCTCACGGACAACAGCCACCATACCAACTGAGTCCACTTGACAAATCTGCTGACATCGTGGGCAAGAGCGCCCTTTTTATACTCCAAGTTTATACTCCAGGTGGTGTTGGGGTTTCTGGGGACAGTCGCTTATTACGGAGGCATCCTTTTCGCGCTGCCGCAGGCAGCATCGGCTCCAGGGCTGGTTAGCCAGTGCTTTAGAGCGGGAATTCCACAAATTGCCGAGGTGTCACAATCGCTGTCCCGCGAAACGGGTGCAAAACGAGCAGGTCTTTGTCACCACTTACCATACAGGCTGCCTTGCCATTTACAGCCAGTTCAAGGAACTTTTCGTCTTTGGGGTCACGACACGCCACCACACGCTCTACGATTTCCACCAAAATGCCATCCCTGACAAAAGCACTCAGGAATTCCATCCGTTCTTCCCCAGTTATGTACCTTTCAAACCCTTTGCGCTGTAAGACATCATTCAATTCTCCAACGGTCACATGTGAAACAAGCAATTTGCCGGTTTGTGTTGCCCTGTCAAAAGCTTGACGAGCGATGGACTGTCTCATCAGGAGCGCGCTGATAACAACATTGGTATCAAAGACAAAGCGTGGTTCATTCGCCATTGAGCAGGGATTCCAGAACCTCGGAAGTCAAACCGCGCTCCTGTGCCTTTTGGCTGATTTCATCAATGACAACCTGAAGGGGACGCGGTGATACGATGAGGTCGCGCAGCCACAGGGTAAGTAATAACTGAAGCTTTCTTTGCATGTCAGCAGAAGTCTGATGGTAAAGTCTCGCTGTATCTGCATCCAAAGGAATGGTAATCACTGTGTTCATCTTTCCACCTCCAGGTTGGACATTATCACACTTGAGACTACACTGCGCTGGCTGACGGTGCGCGCATCAGCCGCCGCCGTTCCTGACAAGGACTGTCCCCCATAACACAAAACGCACAGACAACATGACACACACGGACCCTTTTTCTCATGGTAGTTACTGTTCCTGACCATTTTTATGAAGTACCACAAAGCGTTCCCAAGCTGATTTTCTTCGGCGGTCGTAGGTTGGTGGGGATTGCCGTCATCGCTTCTTCACCCTGTGTTTTCGCTGGTGCGGCGTATTGGCCGGGGCAATGCCTGCATTTTGGGCGGCCTTCCTGCTCATCGCCCTTGTGCATACGGGGTCTTTGGCGTCGGCATATTTGTGTTTGGCGGGGGATATTCGCCCTGTTTGGAGGAAGGGATTCTGGACGGGCCTAACAATTTGGTGACTTCCGCTTCAGCATCACTTCAGATGGCACATTTCGCTTGGAGCGCAGCACCCTGTTGGGCATCATGTCGCGCGTGTTTCGGGAGACGGTTGCGTTGCTTTCAAAACCGTTTGCCCATACCTGAGAGGTTGTATGTCAGATCGCCCGCCTCTGCCAACTTATGGGGCCCCGCCGCCCTATGGCCACGTGCCACCTCCCGGAGGGGGAGGGCCGAACCTGCGCTTCCTCATCCAGCTTGTGCTTGGCTTTCTGGGAACGCTGGCTTACGGCACAGTCATCTTCTTTCTCGTGCTGTTCACGGCCCTGAGTTATGTGCCGCAAATCATCACCGAACTCATTTTTTTTGGCGGGGCGGGCTTGGGCGTGGCCATTATCCTCTTCGTAACCTTGTATTTTCGCTGGTGGGGCGTGTTGGCCGGGGCTGCGCTGGCGTTTCTGGTGCCTGTCCTGCTCGTCGGCGCTTGTGCTGCCTTTGTCGTTGGCATCAGTATATTTAGTGCGGCTGGGGGCTATTGACCACGCTTGGAGGAAGGGATCCCGGATGGGCCTGACAATCGGTGACTTTCGCTTCGACATCATTTCGGACGGCACATTCCGCCTGGATGGTGGTGCCATGTTTGGCGTCGTGCCGCGTGTGCTCTGGGAAAAGGTCATGCCGCCCGATGACCGGCACCGGATTGTGCTGGGGCTGAATACGCTGCTGGTACGGACGCCCCACGATACCATTCTGGTGGATACCGGTATTGGCTCGAACTGGCAGGCCAAGCACATCGAAATGTACGGGATTGCCCACGAAACAACCGTTCCGGACTCGCTGGCGGCGTTGGGCCTTGCGCCGCAGGACATCACCCTGGTGATCAACACGCACCTGCATTTTGACCACGCTGGAGGCAATGCCTACCGCGCACCGGATGGGCAGCTTTGTCCCACCTTCCCCCGCGCGCGGTACGTCGTGCAGCGTGCCGAATATGAGCATGCGCGCAACCCGCACGAACGCGACCGGGCCAGTTACCGTCCAGAGGACTGGGAGCCGATTGCCGCTGCCGGGAAGTTCATTTTCATCGAGGGCGAAGCCGAGGTGTCACCGGGCGTGTGGGTGGTTCCGGTGCGCGGCCACAACGACTTCCTGCAATGTGTCCGGGTCGTCGCGCCGGGTGGGCAGACGGTGTTTTTCTGGGCGGACATCCTGCCCACCACGGCCCACATTCCCTTTGCTTGGGTGATGGGCTACGACCTCTACCCGGTTGAGTTGCTGGAAAACAAGAAGCGTCTTATTCCCCAGGCAGCCGCTGAAGGGTGGATCAACGTGTTTGAGCATGACCACTACTGCCCCTGGGGGTACATTGTCGCTACGGGAGACGGGAAGTACGCTGCCCGTCCACTGTGTCCGTCAGCCGTGGAAACAGACGCCGGCGAACCGGTTGACGCCGGGGCGGAGATGTCCCTTTCCGGCTGCTGAAGGTTATCTGAATCCCTGGCGCGTCTGGCGAACCGGGAACGGTGCTGAACTGCACCTGGTATCCCACCGTACGGCGGCCGTATTGTTTTTCCTGATACTCTGGCTGTCCCCGGCGAGCGCTTCGCGCCGTTGCGGGGGTTGCCTTGTGTCTGAAATCGCCTGCAAGGTTTTGTGTGATGGCTTCTCTCAAAAGCTATGCCGTCGTTGCCCTTGGGGGAGCAGGGGGCGCGGTGCTCCGGTATGTCATCAGCATTTCCGCTTTGGGAACGTGGTCGCTCCGTTTTCCCGTTCCGACCTTTTTCATCAATGTCATGGGGTCTTTTCTCTTTGGGCTGGTCATGGCCTTGCTGAAAGACGCCCTTGGTATGCCCGTGTGGCTGCGGCTGACGCTTACCACAGGCTTTCTGGGGGCCTTTACGACCTTCTCGACCTTTGAATACGAAACCGTAACGGTGTGGCGCGAGCACGGTGCGCTCTGGTCGGTTGGATATGTTGTCGCCAGTGTCCTGTGTGGGGCGATTGGGTTGCTTTTGGGGGAAGTTACCGGCCACGGACTGGTTTCCGGGTGGGCCATGTTGCGTGGTTAGGCATACAGAAAGTTTTTCTTTGGAAAGCTTCAATCTGCGCTACACAAACCGTTGGCTGCCGGTTGTGCCAAACCCAAATCAGGAGAGTTTTCTGAAGTTATGTTTCGCCGTTTTCTGACATCCAGCCTGCTCGCTGGTGCGATGCTGATGCTGCCCGGAGCAACCTTTGCCGCCCTGCCCCAGACCGGAGCACAAACTGGAGCACAGGCCGAACCGCCACCGCTGGCGGCGACCGCTCCCTCCGGCAAACCTATCTGTCCGATCATGCTGGATGAAGTTGAAGACCCTGCGGACGCGGCTTACAGCGACTATCAGGGGAAGCGGTATTACTTCTGCTGCCCGGCCTGCAAACCGAAGTTCGACAAGAACCCGCGCCGGTACATCCGCGCTCTGGAAGCCAAACAGCGCCGGATGGCTAAAGCCAAATCCTGACAGTCACGGGGTGCCACTGGTCGGGTGTCCTTGCCGGCAGTCCAAGTGTCGGAGAACCACCTATCAGGCAAGGCTTGCCCGACCGATATATTCGCGTCACTTGCCGAATGTCATTCACCCGTCGGCTCGGGTGTCGGCTGCCCTTTCTTGCCTTTGCCTTCCTTGGCAGGTGGTGCGGTTGGCAGGGCAGGCTCGTTGGGATCAACACCGACCTCGATGACACAGTTGCCAAAAAGAGCCGTTGGTTGCTCGCCGCTTGAGCTTTTGACTTCAAGGGAGCGGGCCGTAATGGTGGTCTGGTCGTTGATGCGGCCCGAAAGTTCGATGGTGTCGGCGTCAATCCGTCCCGAAAGTTCACCTTGGGAATGCAGCTTTTCCACCTTGACCGTGCCGTGTACGGCGCCCGTGGTGGCAACCACCAGCGCTGGCGCATGAAGTTCGCCGCTGACCTTGCCGCTGACGGTGACACCGCAGGTGGACTTCAGTGTGCCAGTCAGTTCACTACCTTCTTCAACGATTGTGAGTTTCTCCGCCATGACGTTTCCTCGGTGTCAGGGGTTGAAAGCGTCGGGTTGTTCCCGGCCGGGTTGCCTGGATTCCGGTGAGGCTTAGGCCGTTTCGGTTTTGAGGCGCAGGACGCAGCCTGGTTCAAAGGCAAAGTGGGTATGTCCTGCGGGCTGTTTGACGGTTGCCCGGAGGCAGCCGGTGGCACCGACGATGATGCGGCGCGCGCCATCGATGCCGGGTGAGGCCTCAGACGTGAACCGCCCGTGAATCACCAGGATGCCACTCCCGTGAACCTGGCAGCCGTCCAGCAGTCCCTCGCGGCCAATGATGAGCTGTGCACCCTGACCGAGCGTGATATTGCACTTCAAAAAGCGTCCATCCACTTCAACGATGGAATCGGCATCGAATTCGAGCGAGGCATCCCGCAGTACGTCTCCATGACCGAAGTAGCGGCGATTGGTTGGGATGGGAGCCACCGCCACGGCAGCGGCCTGGGGAGAGGCCGTTCCGCCATCGGTTTTGCCGTTGAGAAAGGCAGCCAGGGCCGAAGCCGGAATCAACTGCGAGCCATCACCGGCAACGCTGAAATCCACTTCATCCACCTCGGCGCCGTCTGCCACCTCAATGGAGAAGTCGCTGCCGTAGAGGTGTGTCCGGCTGAACTTGGCCCCTTTGAGCCGTGCACCGTGAAAGGTAGCGTGCCGGCAGTCAGCTTCGAGCAGACTCACCTGGGAAAGGTCGGCCCCTTCGAGAACGGCCCGCTCCAGCTTGGCGCCGGAGAGGTCAGCGCCGGGCAGTGCCGCCCGCCGGAGAACGGCATCCCGCAGGTTGGCCCCGGTCAGCAGGGCTTCCTCGAAGTTGGCTGATTCCAGGATGGCATTCTGGAAGTCAACCGCCGTGAGATTGGCACCGCCCAGATAGGCGTTGCGCAGGTCAGCATTGGCGAAGACCGCATTTTCGAGGGTGGCCACGCCCAGTTTGGCGTCTATCAACTGGGCCGAGGGGAGGCGTGCTCCGGTCAGGTCCGCCCCTTCGAGGTTCGCCCCTTCGAGGTTGGCCCGGGACAGGTCGGCACCCCGGAGGTTGGCCCCTTCAAGGTTGGCACTTTCCAGATCGGCGCCCCGGAGGTTCGCGCCTTCGAGGTTGGCCCGCACGAGAAACGCATCCCGCAAGCTGACACTGGCGAGGTTGGCACGTCGCAGTGTGGCTTCTTCCAGATTGGCCCCTTCGAGGTCGGCGCGCCGCAGGTTGGCGTTGTCCAGGTTGGCTTTTGCCAGGTCGAGTTCGCGCAAGTCGGCACGTTCGAGCGATTCGCCGCGCGCTACTCGTTCGATGACTTCTTCCAAGGTGAACTCAGGCATGGAGGAACCCCTTTCGCCGTTTTTTGAATATGGTGGTTGGGGCGTGTCGCGCAGTCTGACGCATCGCCCTTGCGCCCCAGCACGTCACGCTGGATGGTCTGGAAATCCAATACAGGGCCGTTGCTGTCAAAGCCGTCATGACCGCCGTTCATCTGCTATGTAGCGCCGCAATCGCTCGATACGCTTCTCGAACGAAAGGCGCTGAATCTCATTGGCCAGTTCGACGGCTCCCAGCTCGGCCAGGAGAACGTTGATTTGAAGCTGTGTTTCCTGGCGCGCCTGACGGTAGAACCGTCGGTCTTCGGCCGCCGAAGGGTTGCTGGATTCTTCCGCCGTGGCAATTTCGTAGGCTTCGTGGGCGTCCTGGAGGTCACGCACGAGTTGCTCAAGCCGGTTGAGCAGCCCATCCTTGCCGCTTTGAACCAGACCGCTTTCCAGTTGTTGCTGGTAGGACTTGAACTTCTCGACAATTTTTTCGGCCAGCCAGATCGGCAGCCCGGTGGCCACGGCCAGGTCTTCCTTGGCCCCCACGAGGAAGCTTTCGATGGTGATCAGTCCGGCCCGGTAGAGTTTGTCAATCGTCACCTTTCCGACTTCCGGGATTTGCTTCAGCAACGAGTTGACGATCATGCCCTCGGACTGAAGCGTGGTGTCGTCAATGACAAAGGTGGCCGGAAGCATCTCCGTCAGCGTCTGGTAGTTCTGCAGGATGCGTTCCCGCAGTTCGCCGCCGACCGTTCCTTCCCGGGAAGCCCGGGCTTCGGAGAGCAGCGCTTCAAAATCGTGAACGGCATCGCTGACATCCTCCATGCCCATGCCCAAGGCGGACTTGCCCAGGCTGCTGATGGCCGGTTGGCACATTTCGAGCCATTCCTTGCGGGCGGCACCGGACCTCAGCTCGATGATGAAGGCTTTGACCGGACGGATGTAGTTGGCGGCAATTTCGGAAAAGAGCGTCCGCACCTCGGTCTGGTCCGTCGCAACGGCCGGCTCGGTGTCTTCGCCGAGGTCATCCATTTCGCCCTGCGCGAGAATGCGGTCGAAGGCGTCGTCAAAGCCTTCCAGGTCGTCGTCACCCTCCATGGCAAGCAGGCCGGCCTGTCCGTCGAGCTGGGAGGCTTCCGTCCGACCGTCGCCATCGGTACGCGCCAGGGCGAGATCGAAATCCGCCTCATCCGCCCCGGCTTCGTCCAACGTAGAACTGGTATCCGTGATGTCCAGTCCCCGCGTGCCGGAAGGGGTGACTTCAAGCCGCGTGCCGACACCAACGACTTCAATCATCCCGGCGGCTGACACATCCTGCGATTCCTCAGCCTGGGGCCGTGCCGTGTGGTGGGTATCCGGGGTCAGCTCTGAAAGTGAGAAGTCCTCTTCTTCCGCGAGTGCGTCAGGGAGCAGGGCATCCGCTGTTTCTTCAGAGACCGCGGATTCTTCAGAGACCGTTGCTTCGGCGGCGGGAGCCGTGGTGGGGGCTTCTGCCGCTGGTGCCGGGGCAGGAGTTTCCAGAACCGGTTGGGGCGTCAGCGGCTGGGTCTCAAAACGCGACTCGACCGGCGGTGGTGGCACTTGCTCCCTTGGTTCCTGACGGGGCGGCGGAGGTGCCGGAAGCGGTGGCGGTTCCGGTGGAACGTAGGTAGGAGACGGTGTGCTGGGTGGTTCTTCTTTTTTCTTGCCAAAAAAGCGGTCGAAAAAACCCATAATCGTACCCTTGGTCTTCCCCCCTGACGGACAGCGCCGGCGGCTGGCGGACCTACGGCAGTCAGTCCCATGACACGTTGGCGCTCTCACCGTGACCACACGCCATTGCTTCCAGGAAGCAAAGACCGGCGTTTGTGACGACAGCGAGCATGATGCTTGTCAATGAAGCCAGCGAGTGGGTAGGTGGTTTATATACAAGTTGCCCGGCAAAAGACCATAGAAAAGTGTCGTGCGTCGCAACCTTTGGTGGATTGTGGCCCAGTGGACTACGCTACGCCGTGTCATGTGAGACTTTTCTCAAGATTACTCCAAACTGACTTCCGTCTCAAAGCCGAGTTGTCCAGCCTGTGCAGAAATCGTATGGAGTGGGATGCCTGTGAAAAACACACCGGAAACTGAAATCCACGCCTTACTGGAAGACATTGCCCGCCAGCTTCGGTTTCTGACCGGGAACGGGGTTTCTTTTGTCAGTGCAGGGCATGCAGCAGCTTCGCCGCCACCCAGTCCTGCACCCTCCAGTGCATCGCATCCTGCTTCAGTTGTTCCCGGTGCCCACGTACCCGAACTCCCTGGTACGGCTGATACGAGCTTGGGCGTGCCCTCAGCCGTGGAGTCTCCGGGCGCCGGACGGCCAAGTGGTGGCCACCAACCGCTTATGGACCCCTCCTCGCACCGCCAGCTTACACCGTCAAGTCACTCGAAAGACGATGGCGAAACTTTATCCAGAACCCCGGTGAACTGCAACCAGCCTGCCCACACCACTCCCAAACCCCAACAGGACTCGTTGTTTGAGGAAGTCCCGCCCCCATCGCTGCCGGTTTCTTCGGACGTAACGTTGGAAGCCATCCGCGCCGATCTGGGGGATTGTCAACGCTGCAAGCTGGCGGCTTGTCGGACCAACCTCGTCTTTGGCGAAGGGGCGGCCCGGGCGCCGGTGGTCTTTGTCGGCGAAGGGCCGGGCGCGGAAGAAGATGCCACCGGGCGGCCGTTCGTCGGACGCGCCGGGCAGTTGCTCGACAAAATCATTGCCGCCATGGGCTTGCGCCGGGAGGAGGTCTATATCTGCAACGTCGTCAAGTGCCGTCCCCCGGAAAACCGGACGCCGGAACCGGATGAAGTGGCCGCCTGTGTGGGCTTTCTTCATCGTCAGTTGGCGGTCATCCGTCCCCATGTTATCGTCGCGCTGGGTGCTTCAGCCGCAAGCGCGTTGCTGGGTGATCCCAAACTGGGTGGCATTTCCAAGATTCGCGGGCGCTTCCAGGACTACCACGGCATCCCCCTCATGCCGACGTTTCACCCGGCGTATCTGTTGCGCGCGCCGGACAAAAAGCGCGAAGTGTGGGAAGACATCAAGCAGGTCATGGCCCTGCTCCGCGAGCGCCAACCGGAAGCCCACTAGGCAGCGCGCGTGCTTATCGGGAGGCAGGCATGGCCTGGTTGATTTTTGCGGGACATCTCCTGCTGGCGGCGCTCTGCGGTGCTGCCGTCGGGCTGGAACGCCAGTGGCGGCAACGACAGGCCGGGTTGCGTACGAATGCTCTCGTGGCCATTGGCGCAGCGGCCTATGTTGCGCTGCCGGCGCTGGTGGACAAAACCGACACCAGCCCGACCCGCGTCGCCGCCCAGGTCGTTTCGGGCATTGGCTTTCTGGCCGGGGGCGTGATTTTGAAAGAGGGGGCGTCGGTGCGCGGCCTCAACACCGCCGCGACCCTGTGGTGTTCTTCCGCCATTGGTGTTCTGTCCGGCTCCGGGCTACCGCTGGAAGCTGTGTTGCTGACGATGTTTGTTCTGGCTGCACACCTGACGCTGCGGCCGCTGGCGCGGCTCATCAACCGGCAACCCATCGAGGGGGCTGACCTTGAAACCCGATACCAGATTGAGCTGACGTGTGGCGACTCCCAACAGGCCACCATCCGACCGCTGCTCGTCCAGGAGATTGCCCGCAGTCAGTTCAAGTTGCAGTCACTGCGGAGTGTGGACTTACTGGGTTCGGACAAGGTTCGCCTCGAAGCGACCTTCAGCGGCGACGGCAATACGGCCAGTGAAGCCCGCCGCCTCGAAGACATTACGGCCCGCCTGGCGATGGAACCTTCCGTTACAGCCATTGGGTGGGAAACGCTTGTGGATGATGAATCCACCCCGACGCTCGAATCGCGCCGCGTGACAAGTGATGAAGGGTGACGCCAGCCATGGAGCAACTCTCGACGAGCAGCCGTCTGACGCGGCTTGACAACCTCCACCTGACCGGGGAGCACCGGCCGGTGTCTGACCCCATGGCCGACCTCCGGCGGGCGGCCACCCTGCGCATCCACAACGGTGTCGGGTTGCGCCCTGTGCCGGAGGAACTCACCGAAACTGTCCTGCGTGAATGCTGGCAGATGCGCCGGCAACGGGCCTTCTGGCTGGATTTGACCGCGCCGACGCCGGCGGCCCTTCAGGCGGTGGCAACGCTGTTCGGCTTTCACCTGCTGACCGTCGAAGACGCCCTCAGTCCAGAACATCGCCCGAAGATTGATGAGCATGAAGACTACCTGTTCATGATGTTTCAGAGCGTGGCCGGCATCAGCGATGAAACCGTGTTGCCCACGGCGGGCGTCGGGCACTGCGCCACCAATCGCCTGGCGGTCTATCTCGGCGTCGGCTTTCTGGTCACGGTTCATGACCGTGGCTTTGCGCCCGTAGAAGAAGTGGCCGAGATTGTGGACGCACGCGATACCACGATGGACCAGCACCTTGACCTGGTGCTGCATGCCATCGTGGACCGCATGATCGATCAGGTGTTTCCCGTGCTGTCCGGGGTCGAAGACCGGATTCAGGAAATCGAGGCTCATATCTTCACAGAGCAGGATCAGGATGTTCTGCCCACTGTCCTCAAAACCAAGCGGGAACTGATGACCCTGCGGCGGCTGATGGGGCTTCAGCGCGAAATGCTGCTCCGGCTCAGCCGGCGGGAGGACCTGCCCTGCATTGAAGCCAAGACGGCCATTTACTTCCGGGATGTGTACGACCACGCCGTCCGGCTCGAAGAAACCTGTGTCATGCTCATCGAACTGGCGACGAACGTCGCCGAAGCGCACCTGGCTGTGGCTTCCCGGCGTACCAACGAGGTGATGAAGTTTCTCACGATTTTTTCGACCATCTGGATGCCACTGACCTTTATCGTCGGTGTGTATGGGATGAACTTCGACTATATGCCTGAACTCAAGGTGTGGTGGTTTTACCCGTTTCTCTGGGTGGTCATGATTGGCATCGTCGGCGGGATGCTCATGTTTTTCCGGCGCAAGAAATGGCTCTGACCGCTTGTTCCCATGCCCAAACGCACTGATCTCCGCAAGATTCTCGTCATTGGTTCCGGCCCGATTGTCATCGGCCAGGCCTGTGAATTCGACTATTCCGGGACCCAGGCCTGCAAGGCGCTCCGCGCCGAAGGTTATGAGGTGGTGCTCATCAACTCCAACCCGGCCACCATCATGACCGACCCGGAGATGGCCGACGGCACCTACATCGAACCCCTCACGCTGGAAGCCGTCACCGCCGTCCTGGAGCGCGAGCGCCCGGACGCGCTGCTGCCGACCGTCGGCGGTCAGACGGCGCTCAATCTGGCCATGCAGCTTGCGCAGACCGGCGTTCTCGACCGCCTTGGAGTACAGCTTATCGGGGCCAACATTGCCGCCATCGAGCTGGCCGAATCCCGGCGGCAGTTCAAAGCCGCCATGGAAGACATCGGTCTCGAAATGACCAAGGCCATGTTCGTGACGCCGGAAACCAACCTGGAAGAAGTCCGGGCGGCGATTGGCTATCCGGCCATCGTACGGCCGAGCTTCACGCTGGGCGGGGCCGGCGGCGGCATTGCCTACAACGACGAGGAGTTCTACCAGATTGTCGAGCGGGGCCTGGCGTTGAGTCCGGTTCACGAAGTGGTCGTCGAGGAGTCGGTCCTGGGCTGGAAAGAGTACGAACTCGAAGTCATGCGCGATGCCGCCGACAACATCGTGATCGTGTGTTCGATTGAGAATTTCGATCCGATGGGCGTTCACACCGGCGACTCGATTACCGTCGCGCCGGCGCAAACCCTGACCGACCGCGAATACCAGACCCTGCGCGACGCCAGCCTGAAAATCATCCGCCGCATCGGGGTGGAAACCGGCGGCTCCAACATCCAGTTTGCGGTCAATCCCAGAGACGGACGGGTGCGGGTCATCGAGATGAACCCACGGGTGTCCCGTTCCTCGGCGCTGGCCTCGAAGGCCACGGGCTTTCCCATTGCCAAGATTGCCGCCAAGCTCGCCGTCGGTTACACCCTGGACGAAATTCCCAACGACATCACCCGCAAAACACCAGCCAGCTTTGAGCCGACGCTCGATTACGTCGTCGTCAAGATTCCGAAGTGGGCCTTCGAGAAGTTCCAGGCGGCCGAGCCGGTGCTGGGAACGCAGATGAAATCCGTGGGAGAAGCCATGGCCATCGGCCGCACCTTCAAGGAAGCCTTCATGAAGGCACTGCGGTCGTTGGAAGCCAGCGCGGCGCGCGTGCCGACCTACACCAATGACGACGACCTGCGGCGGCATCTCATCACGCCCAACCCCGAACGGGTGCGCTACCTGCAAATGGCGCTCGAACGCGGCTGGGGCTGCGCCGAACTGCACGAACTCACCGCCATTGACCCGTGGTTTCTGCACCAGCTCAAGGAAATTGCCGACGCCCAGAACGCCCTGCGGGGGCGGACGCTCGAAGACATCCCCGATGCCGAGCTGCGGCACGTCAAACGGCTGGGGTTTTCAGATCGCCGGGTGGCGCGCACGATTGGCTGTAGCGAGGCGGACGTGCGCACCCGGCGCCTGCGCAGCGGCATTCGTCCGGTCTTCAAGCGCATTGACACCTGCGCTGCCGAGTTTGCCTCGCACACGCCCTATCTTTACTCGACTTACGAGGAAGCGTGCGAAGCCGAGCCTACCAGCCGCCGCAAGATTGTCATTCTGGGCAGCGGCCCGAACCGAATCGGGCAGGGCATCGAGTTTGACTATTGCTGCTGTCACGCCAGTTTCGCGTTGCAGGAAGCCGGCTACGAAACCATCATGGTCAACTGCAACCCGGAAACGGTTTCAACCGACTACGACACTTCCGACCGGCTGTACTTCGAGCCTGTTACTTTCGAGGATGTCATGCACATCATCGAACGGGAGCAGCCGGACGGTGTCATCGTGCAGTTTGGCGGACAGACGCCGCTCAACCTCGCCTATGGCCTGCGGCAGGCGGGCGTGCCGATCATCGGCACTTCACCCGAAAGCATTGACCTGGCCGAAGACCGGGAACGGTTCGGCCGCCTGCTGCGGGAGCTGGAAATTCCCCAGCCGCCGTCGGGGATGGCGACCACGGTGGATGAGGCCTGCGCCGTGGCACGCCAGGTTGGCTATCCGGTGCTGGTGCGTCCCAGTTACGTGCTGGGCGGACGGGCGATGATGATTGCCTACGACGAACCCAGCCTGGCCGCCTATGTGGCGGAAGCCATGGGCGCTTCGCCGGGACGCGCCGTGCTCATTGACCACTTTCTGGAATCGGCCGTGGAAGTGGATGTGGATGCGCTCTCCGATGGCGAAGACGTGTGTATTGCCGGCATTCAGGAGCACATCGAGGAAGCCGGCGTTCACTCCGGCGACAGCTCCAGTGTGCTGCCGACCTACCTGATTGAGCCGTGGCATCTGGATGTCATGCGGCAGTACACCCGGCAGTTGGCCCGCGCCCTGCGGGTCGTGGGGCTGATGAACATCCAGTTTGCCGTCAAGGACGACATCGTGTACGTCCTGGAAGTCAACCCCCGCGCTTCGCGGACGGTGCCCTTCGTAAGCAAGGCCACCGGCGTGCCAATAGCCAAGATTGCCGCCTGGCTGATGATTGGCCGCCGTCTGGCGGATTTCAACCTGCCGCCGATGCTCTCCGTCGGGCGCTTCTTCATCAAGGCGCCGGTGTTTCCGTTCATCAAGTTTCCCGGTGTGGACCCGGTGCTGGGCCCCGAAATGCGCTCGATTGGCGAAGTGATGGGCGTGGCGGACAGCTTCGGAATGGCCTACTGGAAAGCGCAACTCGGCGCTGGCGTGCCGCTGCCGCGTACGGGAACCGTGTTTCTCAGTGTCAACAACCGCGACAAACCGGCTGCCCTGAAAGTGGCCCAGCGGCTGCACCGGTTGGGCTTCAAGCTCGTGGCAACCCGTGGCACGCAGGAAATGCTGGCGGCAGCCGGTCTGCCGGTTGAACCCGTCTTCAAGGTCAACGAAGGCCGCCCGAATATCGTGGACCTCATCCGCAGCCGGCGCATAGACCTCATCGTGAACACCCCGCTGGGCAAGGCGTCACACTTTGACGAAAAAGCCATCCGGTCGGCGGCTATCCAGTACAACGTCCCCTGTATCACCACCATTACGGGTGCCATTGCCGTCACCAGCGCCATCCATGCCCTGCAACATGACCAGTTCAGCGTAGGGCGGTTGCAGGACTACCACGCCGGGAAACCCAGCCTGACCTACCCGGCGCAGGCGGCTTCGGCTTCGTGAAGGCGGCGCACCATGAGGTGGAAAGTGTACGGAATGCAAAAACTTGTGACTTGCCGGAGGCTTGACACCGGACGGCTTCCGTCCGTAAAAGTGGCGTTGTCGGCGGTGTCTCTGAACGAAACCCGTCGCGGGCTGATGATTTCCCCGGTTTTGTTCCGCCGTCCGTGAACTTCTTTCTGCTCATTCTGGTAGAGCTTCAGGAAAGTACCCTGCTTGTCTGGCGCGCCCTGCGGCATCCATTCCGGCGTCCGCGCTACTGGCGTGAAACGGTGGCCCAGATGGATTCGATTGGGTTCGGCACGCTGCCCATCGTGCTGCTGGCCGGCTTTTTCATCGGGGCGGTGCTGGCCTTGCAGACGGCCGGCACGCTGCGGTCCTTTGGGGCGCAGAATTACACCGGGCGGCTGGTGGCCACGTCACTGTTGCGGGAACTGGGACCCGTCCTGACCTGCATTCTGCTGGCCGGGCGCGCCGGTTCGGGCATTGCTGCCGAGCTGGGGGCGATGTGTGTCAGCGAGCAGATTGACGCCATGCGCGCCCTGGGCACGGACCCGTTCCGCAAGCTGGTGCGGCCGCGCCTGCTGGCGCTCATCACCATGGCGCCCGTGCTGACGATTTTTGCCAATGTCGTAGGCATCATTGGCGGCCTGATTGTGGCGATAACCCTGTTGCAAATCCCGTCGTCGGTGTATCTGTCGTCGGCGCGCGAGGCGCTCAATTACGAGGACATTCTGGGGACATTTCTCAAAACCGGTGTGTTTGGTCTGATTGTGGCCGTGGTGGGCTGCCGGTGTGGGCTGCGGACGCGCGGGGGGACGGTTGGCGTCGGGCAGTCCACGACGACTTCGGTCGTCGTCTCCATCGTGCTGATTCTGGTGTCGGATTTTTTCCTCACCCGACTGATTCTGACGCTGAGCGGGACGGCATAAGCGCCCAGGCGGCGTGCTGCCCTCCGAGAGGACGATGAGCGAATACGCCATCGAGTTCCGGGATGTTTGCCTTGCGTTTGGGGAGCAGAAGGTGCTCGACGGCGTGAGTTTTGGCGTGCATCCGGGCGAAACCAAGATTCTCATGGGAGGGTCCGGGACGGGCAAATCCACCGTGCTCAAGCTCGTCCTGGGGCTGCTCAAGCCGGATAGTGGCCGCATCTTTGTGGACAACGAAGACATCACGGACTTCAGCGAATCACAGTTGACGGTGATGCGTCAGAAGATCGGCATGGTCTTTCAGGAAGGGGCGCTGTTTGACAGCCTTTCGGTGTATGAAAATGTCGGCTACCGCCTGTTCGAGCAGGGTGCCGATGAGGAGGAAATCGAGGAAACCGTGCGGCGGATGCTGCGTTTCGTCAACCTGGAACAGGCCATCAACAAGATGCCCTCCGAGCTTTCCGGCGGGATGCGCCGCCGCGTCGGGATTGCCCGCGCCCTGGTGGGCAATCCCAAGATTATCCTCTACGATGAACCGACCGCCGGACTGGACCCGCCCACGGCCCGCACGATCTGCGAGTTGGCCATCAAGCTGCGGGACCTCGAAGGCGTCAGTTCGCTGTTTGTCACCCACCGGATTCAGGATGCCGTGGTGTTGGCCGACCACCACGCCACCATTGGCGATGATGGCGAAGTCGTCATTGCGAAGAACCCGCGCGGGCAGGCCGACACTTCCACGCAGTTCATCATGTTGCGCCACGGAAAGGTCCTGCTGGAAGGGGACGCCGATACCTTCTGGAATTCGACGGACCCCTACATTCGGACGTTCCTGGAGCTGGACTGAACCGGGACAACACGCAGGAGCGGTGTATGGCGAAAAAAAAGCTCTCCATTCTCGACTTGCGGGTGGGACTGATGACCCTGGTGGCCATCGGCGTGCTCATTGCCACCATTCTGACCATCAGCGGCGACCTCAATCCCTTCCGGCGGGAACTCACTGTGCGCACGCGACTCGCCAATGTGGATGGTCTGCGTCCGGGGGCGGAAGTGCGGTTGGCCGGCGTCAAGGTGGGCAAGGTACAGCGGATTGTGCTGCTGCCCGTCCCCCCGGACCAGAATGCCGCCCAGACCGTGGAGCTGGAACTCGCACTCGATCCGGTCATTGACGGCAAGCCGGCCGGAGAGCGCGTCCGGCAGGATTCGCAGGTCATTCTGGGTTCGGTCGGTCTGTTGGGCGACAAGGTGGTGGACATCACCCCCGGCACACTGGCTGCGGCTCCCGTCAAGGATGGCGATCTGATTGGTGGGGCTTCCGAGACGACCATCCGCCAGATCATCTCCGGTGCCGATGACATTCTGGCCAACTTCACAACCCTTTCGGATTCGCTCAAGCAGATTGCCGACAAGATCAATCGCGGC
Organism: Chloracidobacterium sp. N; assembly: GCF_018304765.1. Taxonomy (NCBI): domain Bacteria; kingdom Pseudomonadati; phylum Acidobacteriota; class Blastocatellia; order Chloracidobacteriales; family Chloracidobacteriaceae; genus Chloracidobacterium; species Candidatus Chloracidobacterium aggregatum. The sequence goes on along the minus strand of NZ_CP072642.1, from coordinate 2,102,979 downwards.
CAGGGAACGGTGGGACGACTCGTTTCCGACGCGGAGCTGTATGACAACCTGACGCGCACCGTAGCCGAGGCGTCCCGTCTGGTGCAGGAAGTGCGGACGGGACAGGGCACGGCTGCCAGACTCATCAATGACCCCCGCCTGTATGACGATCTTGACGCTTCGGTGCGGCGCGTCGAAAAGTTGCTGGCGGACATCAGCGACGGACGCGGCACGCTTGGCAAACTGGCCACGGATGACCGGGCCTACCAGGAAGTGCTCTCCGTGCTGGAGCGGCTGGACCGGACATCCGCCAAGCTCGAAGATGCCATGACCCGTCTGGAGCGGGGGGAAGGCACGGCCGGGCGTTTGCTCCGCGACGACAAGCTCTACCGCGAAGCCGAGCAGACGCTGGTCAGCCTCAACAACGTTCTCGCCGGACTGGAGCGCGGCGATGGTTCAGCCGGAAAGCTGCTGCGCGATCCGCAACTTTACGATAACCTGACGGCAACCTCTGCCCAGGCCAACCAGTTGCTGATAGACTTTCGCCAGGACCCGAAAAAGTACCTCACCATTCGTCTCAAGCTATTTTGACACCCGTTGTGAGCCTGCGCTTGCCGGTCACCTGACCGGCAAGCGTCGCTTGGTTTCCGGCGCGCCCGGCGCCCCTGGTGACTGGCCATGAATCTGCCCAACACCCTGACGGTTTCGCGCATTTTCATCGTCCCCCTCATGGTGGTCGTGCTGATGACGAGCGTCTCGGAGTCCGTCTTTGGGCTGCCCCGTCAGTTGATTGCCGTGACGCTCTTTCTGGGCGCATCGCTGACGGACCTGCTCGACGGCTACCTGGCGCGGCGCCGGGGACAGGTCACGACCCTGGGAACGCTGCTCGACCCCATTGCCGACAAGCTGCTCATTTCTGCGGCCCTGATCTCGCTCGTCGAAAACAAGCTCGCGCCAGGCTGGGCCGTAGTCATCATCATCGGCCGGGAGTTTGCCGTCTCCGGTCTGCGCAGCATTGCCGCCCAGCAGGGCGTGACGATTGCCGCCTCCAAAATGGCCAAGTTCAAGATGCTCTCCCAGGTCGTGGCCATTACCTGCCTGATGCTGGGCAGCCACGAGGGGCGGCCGCCGCTGCCGGTGGGTACTTCGTCCGTGACGGCCGTGCAGCAGGCGTTCCGCGCCCTGTGGCAGGGAGCCTTTGGCGTCGAAGCCCTGCGGATCATTGCCTACGGCGCCGGCAGGCTCATGCTGTGGATCGTGGTGATTTCGGCGCTGTGGTCCATGTGGAACTACTTCAAGGACTTCTACGTTGCCGTCCGCGACCGGATTGAAACCGCGCCGCGCATCCCCCTGCGGGAACGCTGGCGGGTGCGCCCGCGCATCCGCTGGCGGCGTCCGCTGTTTGCCCGGGTGCGGGCGCGGAAAACGACGCCTGATCTGCCTGAAGCGCCCTAAGCCGGCCTCCCTGATTGCCCTATGCTGCCCAGCCCCCTGCCGCCACTGATGGAGACTGGTTTTCTCCCGCTTCCGCACTTCCGCTCCGGCAAGGTACGCGAAGTTTATGACCTCGGGGAGACGCTGCTCATCGTCGCCACTGACCGTATCTCGGCTTTTGACTGTGTGCTGCCGACCCCCATCCCGGACAAGGGAAGGATTCTGACGGCGCTTTCGGCCTTCTGGTTCAACCGCCTGGGCAACTTCGTGCCGCATCACATGCTGTCCTGTGCCCCGGAGGACTTTCCGGCCGCCGTCCGGCCCTACCGCGACCAACTCGCCGGGCGCGCGATGCTCGTCCGCAAGACCATGCCGCTGCCGGTCGAGTGTGTGGCCCGGGGCTATCTGGCCGGCTCCGGCTGGAAGGATTACCAGCGTACCGGCCAGGTCTGCGGACATCCCCTGCCGCCGGGCCTCCGGGAGGCCGACCCGCTGCCCGAACCGCTGTTCACACCGGCGACCAAAGCGGCGACCGGCCACGATGAAAACATCTCGCTGGTGCAGATGGCTGACCGGATTGGGTCGGAACTCACCCGCCGGCTGGCGGAACTGACGCTGGCGCTCTACACGGCAGCCGCGGCCTATGCGCGCACCCGTGGACTGATTTTGTGCGACACCAAGTTTGAGTTCGGGCTGGACGGCGACGGGCAACTCGTCTGGATTGACGAAGCCCTGACGCCCGATTCTTCACGCTACTGGGATGCGGTCGCTTATGCGCCGGGGGGCAGCCCGCCCTCGTTTGACAAGCAGTTCGTCCGGGACTACCTCGAAACGCTTGACTGGAACAAGCAGCCGCCCGCGCCGGCGCTGCCGGATGCTATTATCGAGGCGACCCGCCAACGCTACTGGGAGGCCTACCGCCGGCTGGTTGGAGAACCACAAGGCGATCCACAACATGTCTGAAGCCCTGCCTTCACCGGAATGTTCACCGGAAGCCGCACCGCAGGCGGCCTACCGTCAGTTGCTGGCGGACATCGCGCGTTTTGCCGCCGTGCTGCGCCGGCGTTTTCCAACGTCCATCACCTGCCGCCTGGGTTGTACCGGCTGCTGCCAGCAGCATCTGACGGTTCTGCCCATCGAAGCTGCCGCGTTGCACGAGTATGTGTCCCGTCTGGACGCCCCAACCCGGGCGCGTCTGCGTCAGCAGGCACAAGCAGCACAGGAACAGGAAGCCGCGCCGACGCCTGCGGCGGTGCCCTGCCCGGCGCTGGTGGATGGCGCCTGTGCCGTCTATCCGGCGCGGCCGGTGCTGTGCCGCACCCACGGGTTTCCGCTGCTTTACCTGGATGAGGATGACCCAACCGACGGCATCCTTGATGTCTGTCCGCTCAACTTCACAGACGATGCGGATGCCATCACGCACTGGGATGTCTTCGACATGACGGTGGTCAACACCCGTCTGGTCGCCGCCAGTCTGGCCTTTGACCCCACTGGCAAGCGTCAGTTCATCGCCGACATCATCCTGGCAGCCACGGCGGCCGCAGCGTCTGAACCCGACGGGCAAGCGTAGCGGGCTATGCGGTGTGTGGGATGGCTTCGCGCCATGGTTGGAGTGCTGGCGGCGTGGATGCTCTGGAGTGCCGAAAGCCGCGCCCAGCAGGGGTTCGAGCCACGGATGCCCGTCAAGCGTTACTTCGACGACACCCGGACGTTGCTGCCGCCCAAAAGCACGGTGCGCATCCGCAATCCACGGGGCAACATTTCTGTCCGCATCGTCCCGCGCCCGGATGTGTTCATCACGGCAACCCGGCATGCTGCGCCGGGGCCGCCGGTGCGCGCTGAAGAAGTCATCATTGAAGAACTCCCGCAGCAGCTCAACATCACCACGGACCCGCCCGACACCACAACCGGCGTGGACCTGGAAGTGCTCGTGCCGGAGCAGACCTATCTGCGCCTGATGAGTGAAATCGGCACGTTGCGCGTGGAGGGCCTGCCGGCCGGACTCATCGCCACGGCCTACTACGGCAACATCGAGCTGTGCCTTCCACCGGAGGCGGATGCGGACGTGACCTGGACGAGCGTCCACGGCCGGGTGCGCGCCGAAGTGCCGCTCCGACAGTTCGGCACGCCGGATGACCGCGCGCTGCACGGGCAGATGGGACGTGGTGGCGCGATTCTGGTGGCTCAGGCCGACCGGGGGGATGTCGTCGCCACGGCCCTGCCGCCGGAAAACAGCGCCCGTGAGCGGCCGGTGCTGCATCGGCCGGCAACAGCTACGGTTGAGGAGCCGGTCAGTGCGGCTGAAGGCAGCGATGTCGTTCTGGAAACGACGCTGGTGGTGCTCAACGCCGTGGTGACGACGCCCAACGGAGCGCCCATTCGCGGGTTACAGCTTGAGGATGTCGTCGTTCTGGAGGACGGCGAGCCACAGGACATCACCTATTTCGGTACGCTGGAAACGCCGTTCAACCTGGTGTTGCTGCTCGATCTCAGCGGCAGTACCCGTGAAAAGCTGGCCGTCATCCGCCGGGCGGCGCTGGGGTTTCTGGCCACGCTGCGGCCGGAAGACCGCATGGCGATTGTGACGTTTTCTGATACGGCGCGCCTGCTGTGCCCGTTGACCAATGACCGCCGGAAACTGCGGGAGCGCCTTGATGAAATCCGCCGGCCGGAAGGCGGAACCAACTTCTATGACGCGCTGGCCGGTACGATGAACTCCGTCCTGCGTGAAGTCCGTGGCGAGCGCAATGCCGTCGTGCTCGTCACCGACGGGATGGACAACGTCCTGCCGCCGGGCGGCCCTGACTATGGCTCAGTGACCACCTACGAGGAGTTGCGCCGTCTGGCCCAGGAATGCGATGCCATGCTGCTGCCGATTTATCTCGACACCGAAGCCGAGGTGGTGGAGCGCTACGGCGCGCGCGCGCGACTGGGTTACGCTATTGCACGCAACCAGTTGCGCGAACTCGCCGCCCTGACCGGCGGACGGCTGTTTTACGCCAAAACCGTCGAAGACCTCGAAGATTGCTATGCGGCTGTGGCAGCCGAACTGCGCGCCGTTTATAGTTTTGGATACTATCCGAAACAGGCACAGCGGGATGGTCGCTTCCGGCGGATTCACGTCAAGGTGCGGCGTGAAGGCGCGGTGGTGCGTACGCGCCAAGGGTACGTCATGCCGAAATGATCGTTGGCTTGAATAGTGTCTTTTCTGGGAGTGCGGGCATCCTGCCCGCGCTCTTGGCTCGTACCATGGGAAAACTTCCCCAGGTGGACAGTTCAAGGTTACACCACACCTGCCGTAGAGAAGGGATGGAGCTGAAAATGGCTCACATTCTGGTGGTTGAAGATGAACAGGACGTGTGTGAGGTCGTTGTCGCGGCCCTGAAAGCCGAAGGGCACGACGTTACGGCGACGGGCGATGGGATTGCGGCCATCGTCCTGCTCAAAGACCCCCTCCGGGACAGGCAGCCATTTTCACTGGTCATCTGCGACATCCGGTTGCCGAGTCTGTCAGGGCTTTCAGTGTGCGACCTCGTGCGGCTTGATCCCCGGCTTGCGGGAGTGCCGTTTCTCTTTCTGAGCGGTTTGGGAGCGACCGAGCAGCGGCTGGCCGGTCTTTCGCGCGGGGCCAACGACTACCTGGCCAAACCGTTCGCGCTCGATGAACTCATCGCGCGCGTCAACTGGCTTTTGCAGAACTCTTCTTCCGGGAGCGCCGACGGCACAGAGGCGCCGAATCCGCTGGAGCAGAAGACGCTCGATGCGTTGCTGCGGGACGTTGTGCATAACGCGCGGGATGGAACGCTCCACTTCCTGCTTCAGGACGGTTCGCGCGGACAGATTGCCTTCCGCGAGGGAAAAGCCGCCGCTGTGGTGGGCGATGGCGGCGCGCCACTTGAAGAGCAGTTGCGGCGGCTGTTCAGCGGCCAGGCCAAGATGTTTCACTTTGCGTAAGGGACGTTCCCCAGCCGGGCCAGCGCGCGATAGACCTGTTCGGCCGCCAGGACGCGCGCCATTTCGTGCGTAAAGGTGAGTTTCGACAGCGACCAGCACCAGTCGGCGCGCTGCCGGACTTCCTCCGCCACGCCCCAGTGGCCGCCGATGATGAAGGCGAGATGGCGCGCGCCGCCGTCGCGCCACCGGCGCAGTTTTTCGGCAAAGGCTTCGGAAGCAACCATGTCGCCGGCCACATCGAGCAGCACGACCTGGGCTTCGGCCGGCAGCGCCGCCAGAAGGTGCTTGCCTTCGTAGGCGCGGGCCGGATTAGGCTGCGCCGCCAGAGACCCTTCCGCCGCGCGTACGATTTTGGTGCCACACGGCAGGAAACGCGCGATGCGCTGTTCGTACTCGCGCGCCAAGGCCTCCCAGTGTGGTGATTTGGTTTTGCCCACGACGAAAAAAGTCACCTGCATGGTCGTTGTTCAGAACGCTGTGTCCCGGTTTGCCTGCGGCCGGCCCGGTCGCATCGCCGTTGAAAGGCAGGGAGGCATCGGGTTTGGCCGTTCTCCGCAGCTCGCCTAAAGTCGCCTGCCATGACGCCTCGTATGCCGTTTTCCGTCAGCGTTGTCATTCCAACCTACAAGGGCAAGGCCCTTCTGGCGCGTTTTTTGCCCTCGGTGGTGAAGGCGCTGCGTACCTACACGACGGCCACGGGTGCGCCAGTGGAAATCCTCGTGGTGGATGACGGCAGCCAGGACGACACCGTGGACTGGCTGACGGCGACTGCCTTCGACTTCGTACGGGTGCTCGCCCTGCCGGTCAACCGGGGTTTTGCGCCGACGTGCAACCAGGGCTTCGCCGCCGCCCGCCACGACCTCATCTGGCTGCTCAACAACGATATTGAAGTCATGCCGGACGCACTGTTTCCGCTGGTGGAGCATTTTTCGACGCCCACGGTCTTTGCCGTGGCGTCGCGGGCACAGCGTTTGGGAAGCGACGCCATTGACGGGGCCGGACGGCTGGGGCGGTGTGTCCAGGGCTACTGGAAGGTGTTTGAAGGCTACGATGTCTTTCCCGACCGGATGCCCCCGGAGGCGATTCTGCCGACCTTTGCGGCAAGCGGCGGCTACAGCCTCTTTGACGCGGCCAAGCTGCGCGCACTGGGCGGCTTCGAGGAACTGCTGGCTCCGTTTTACTGGGAAGATATTGAACTGTGCTACCGCGCGTGGAAACGGGGCTGGGAAGTCCGCTACGAGCCGCGCAGTCTGGTGTTTCACCAGTCGAGTGCCACGATCCGGTCGCGTTTCGAGGCACGTGCCATTGAGGTGACATCCGCCCGGAACCGGCTGCTGATGCACTGGATACACCTGCACGACCCGCGCTGGTGGCTGGCCCACCTGGCGCTGACGGGCCTGCTGCTGCTGGCTGATGTCGTGACGCGGCGCGGCTATCGGGAAGCATTCCGGCAGGCGTGGGCCTGCCGGCGGTTGGCCTTCCGGCGGCGGCGGGAGGAACAGGCCCACAGCCGCCGGACGGACCGGGAAGTCGCCGCCATCTTTGCCGCCGTACGGCAGCGTCCCTACGTCAAAACCTTTCGCAAACCGGCTGAAGAAATGGCGCTGCGCGCCGCGTGGGCGCGCGCATCAGGCTTCCGCACCGGGGCGGCGGATGATGAAGCGGCAGCAGGAAGCCCCTTCCGAAAGGGCGCACTGACGGATGACCTCGGCATCGAGTGACTGTGAGGCAATGAGGCAGTCGCCATCGCAGACTTCGGGAAAGTCACGCGCGATGAGCAGCACCGGACAGTGGTGCATGACGACGACATAGCTGTCCGGCGTGCCGTTTTCGACCCGTACCAGGTAGCCCATTTCCTCGAAGGCGCGCGCAAATTCCTCGACCCGCTTGCGCAGCGTTTTGCCTTGCAGCCGGGGCTTGATTTTGGCGGCCAGCGTGTCGGCGCGTCCCTGCAGAATGGATGTCACCACGTCGCGTCCGAAGCGTTGTTCGATCTGCTGGAGGATTTCGACACTCAGGACATCGTAGGCGTGCGGGAACAGTTCATCGGCGCGTTCAGTCAGGCGGTAGAGGTGAACCGGGCGGCCGCGCTCGCGGCGCTTGAGAGTGGACTCCACCAGCCCATCCCGTTCAAGGGCTTCGAGGTAGCGCCGGACGTTGACGCCGGACGTGGCCAGTTCCGTCGCCAGTTCCTCGACGCTCAGGGGCGCACGGGTTTTCAGTAGAAAAACAATCTTTTCGCGCGTATCTTTTCCGCTGATGCCACTGGTTTTCATGGCGGCATTTTGCCACAGCCGTGGCATCTGATAAACCCACTCGTCGTGGCAGCGCCCGTCTGCCAGGCGCAGTCCACCCCGGAGCTATCCTGCATGTATCAGACCAAAGGACGCATCACAAAGCAGGCCCACGTCGAAATTCCCGCCGGCACGTATGAGGAACAGCACGGACGGGAGGGGTTCTTCGGGCCGGTTTCGCATCTTTACCACCGCCATCCCCCGACCGGCTGGACGCGCATCGAGGGCGAGTGTCGTCCGCAGGCGTTTTACACCAGCCGCGTCGAAACATCCGCTGACCGGCCGGCGGTGCTGTTGGAAAACGCCGATGTCCGGCTTGGCGTCGCGCGGCGGCGTGGGGCGACTCCCTACTTTGAGCGCAATGCCGACGGCGACGAACTCTGGTTTGTCCATGTCGGAGGCGGCGTTCTGGAAACCGACTACGGACAGTTGCGCTTTGGGGTTGGCGATTATCTGGTGATTCCGCGCGGCACGACCTACCGGTTTGTCGGCACTGATGAGTGCTTCTTTTTCGTGATTCAGAGCCTGGGGACGCGCCTGCGCCAGCCCGACCGGGGGCTGCTGGGGCAGTATTCGCTCTATGACGCAACGGCAATACGGACGCCCGACCTCGTGCCCGTCACGACCCAGGCGGAGGAATATGAAGTGCGCGTCCAGCGCGAAGGGAAGCTGACGCGGATTTTCTATCCCTTTCATCCGCTCGATGTCACCGGCTGGAAAGGCGATCTCTATCCGTGGGCGCTCAACATTGCCGACTTCTGTCCGGTGATGAGCCACCGCGCCCACCTGCCGCCAAGCGTTCACGTGACGCTGGTGGGTGAGGGGTTTGTGGTGTGTTCGTTTGTGCCGCGTCCGCTGGAAGAGGCGCCCGGCGCGCAGCGTGTCCCGTTTTACCACCGCAACATTGACTACGACGAAGTGCTGTTTTACCACGCCGGCGACTTTTTCAGCCGCGACAACATCACGGCCGGGATGCTGACGCTGCATCCGCATGGCGTCCACCACGGGCCGCATCCGAAGGCCATCGAAAAAAGCTGGTCAAAGACGCATACGGATGAGTATGCCGTCATGGTGGACACGCGCCGCCCACTTCACGTCACCGAGGCTGCCCGCGCCGTCGAGTGGCCGGAATACCATCTGTCATGGCGGTGAAGGGTGAATGACCGGTCACGGAAACGTTACATGGGCCGGATAGTGTCGGCGCCAGCCGTCGCCCGTTGGCATGATGTGAACAAGGTTCATCCTGAAAGGAAGGCAGCTTCGTGAGTTCCCCTGCGGCAGATTACGGCATTGATGCCATTCGTGAGGCGCTGGAACGGCTTTATCCGCACACCGAACCGACGCATTTTGGAACCATCGTCCGGTACAGTCTGGGCGGCCCCGATCCCCTCGATGGGATTTCCTTCTATGAACGCGACACACCCATCCCCCACTGGCACTGTATTTCCTTTGGCATGAGCGAGTTGTATGCCAAAACGCCCGGCAGTGCGCCTGATTTGAGCGGGTGGGGCTTTGAGTTTACGTTCCGGCTGGCGCGGGGAGCGGCTGACAAGACGGTTCCGACCTGGGTGATTCCGTTTCTCAACAACCTGGCGCGGTATGTGTTCAACTCTGGCAATCCCTTTCGTCCCGGACACCACATGGACCTGCACGGGCCGCTGACGCCGGAAGCGCCGGACACCCTGCTTTCGGGCGTAGCTTTTGTGGATGACCCGGAACTGCCCCCGATTGACACCCCCAATGGGCGGATGCACTTTTTGCAGATTGTCGGGCTGACAAAGGACGAGTTGCAGGCGGTCAAACGCTGGAACACGCGCGGCGTTCTGGGACTGCTGGAGGAAAGTTGTCCGCTGTGGATTACCGATCTGGAGCGGGCGTCCATTACGGACCGCGCCGACGTTCTGGCCCGCATCCGCGATGGCATCACGGCAGAAGGCTCATCGCTGCAGGGCGAATATGTCGAGATTGCCCGGTGGCAGATGGCCGAGCCGCCCCGGCCGGGCGTGGAGATTGAACTCGATACCGAAGGGCTGCGGGATTTTGCCGAACTCTTTCCGGCGCGCCTCAAGTTTGGCCGGGAGTTTCTCATCTGGGGACCCAAGCAGACTCTGGTGTTTCGTCCGGCAACAATGCCCGGCATGCAGGATGCCGGCAGCGGCGTGCTTGTGCTGGACATCACCCCGGAACTCATCGAGCCGCTGGCGCAGGCCCTCAAGCCGGTTCCGTCCACCCACCGCTTCAACATTGGCGGTGAGGTGGTGGTGACGGTTGTACCGACAGACGATGCCCGGTGACGCCCGCCCGATTGGGATTTTCGACTCCGGGGTAGGCGGTCTGACGGTCTATCGTGCGCTCCGCGCCCGGCTGCCCCAGGAGTCGTTCGTGTATCTGGGCGACACGGCCCGCATCCCCTACGGAACGCGCTCGCCGGAAACCGTCTGTGCGTATGCCCGCCAGGATGCGGCTTTTCTGCTAGCCTGCGGTGTCAAGCTCATCGTCATTGCCTGCAATACGGCCTCTTCGGTGGCGCTTGACCTGCTTCAGGCAAACTCTCCAGTGCCGGTGGTGGGTGTCATCGAGCCGGGCGCGCGGCAGGCTGCTGCCGTGACGCGCTGTGGACACATCGGCGTCATCGGCACGGAAGCCACCATGGCCAGTGCGGCCTATCCACGGGCGATTCGCCGCATAGCGCCGGCTGTGCGCGTCACATCGCAGAGTTGCCCCCTGTTCGTCCCACTGGTCGAAGAAGGCTGGGCGCAGCATCCGGTGACGGCGACGGTAGCTGCCGAATACCTGACACCATTGCGGGAAGCCGAGGTGGACACGCTCGTTCTGGGGTGCACGCACTATCCGGTGCTGGAGGATGTGATCCGGCGCGTCATGGGGGAAGGCGTCACCCTTGTGGATTCAGGCGCCTGCGCCGCCGAAGAAGTCGTGGCTGTGCTGGAGCAGAACGCCTGTTTTGCACCGCCCGGAAACCTTCCGGCGGCAACGCGCTTTTGCGTCACGGATGCCAGTGAGCGTTTCCGCCGCGTGGCAACGCTGTGTCTGGGCGAGGAAGTGACACGGTTGGAAAAGGTCCGCATCGAGCTGTAATCGGGCCGTAGCCCGGGCCGGACGCGAAGACACGGCGCGTAGGGGCGAATGGCGTTCGCCCGTAACTTCAGGCCGGGGAGGCGGTCAACCGCCGGACGATGTCATCGGCCAGGGTGTAGGGATCGGTTTCGCGGTTGACGATGCGCTGGACAGCCGCTTCCAGTTTGCCGTCGTGCAGTTCGCGCTGCCAGACGTGGCGCAGCAGGCGGTCGCGGATGAGTTCGAGCAGCCGTCGCTCCAGGATGCGCCGCCGCCGCTCGGCGCGCACCTCCGGGTGTTCAGCGACAAAGGTCAGGTAGCTGTCCAGAGCCGTCGCCAGCGCATCGAGTCCGACCGGTGGCGTCGCCGTGGCAATCGTCCGCACGATGGGCGGTTGCCAGCCATCCGGGCGCGCGGCGAGTTCAAGCAGGGCTTCGAGTTCCATCTGTGTCCGTTCGACGCCCTCCCGGTCGGCTTTGTTGATGACAAACACATCGCCGATTTCCATGATGCCGGCCTTGATGGATTGCACATCATCACCCATGCCGGGAACGACGACGACGGCCGTCACATCGGCGGTTTTGACGATGTCCACTTCATCCTGTCCCACGCCGACGGTTTCCACGATGATGACCTCATAGCCGGCCGCGTCGAGCAGCAGGACGGCTTCCGTCGTCGCCCGCGCCAGCCCACCCAGATTGCCGCGTGTGGCCATGCTGCGGATGAACACCTGCGGATGCGTCGCCAGTTTGGGCATGCGAATCCGGTCGCCGAGAATGGCTCCACCGGAGAAGGGACTGGACGGATCAACCGCCACGATGCCGACCCGCTGCCCCCGGTCAACATAGACCTGGGCCAGCTTGTCGGTGAGCGAGCTTTTGCCGGCGCCGGGGGCACCGGTCAGCCCAATCACCCGGCTGTGTCCGGTGTGGGGAAAAATCAGCTTCAGCAGGTCTGTGGCTTCCGGGGCATCGTTTTCGACCAGGGAAATACCGCGCGCCACGGCGCGGGGACTGCGGGCCAGAATGGCCTCGGCAAGGGCAACAGTGGAAGGTGTGGTGCTGGACATGCCAATACGTCAGTGCGGAAGGGGACTGGAAAAGGTTGGGCGCTGGGCGTCGAGGTCTTTCAACTGCTGTTCGACCGCGTCGCGCAGCGCCGGGTCAGGGCGTCCTTCAAGAACTTGACGATAGCAGAACCGCGCCCGCTCCGGGTTTCCGGCGGCGAGGTGCAGCCGACCAAGGGCAGCCCACCAGCGCAGTTCATCAGGCTGAAAGCGGAGCGCCTGTTCATAATGCCGGATGGCCTGGGGGGTTTGTCCCTGGCGCTGGCGGATAACCGCAAGCTGGGCATGGAGTCGGGCATCCTCCGGGACAAGCACGAGTGCGGCCTCGAATTGGGCGGCGGCCGCATCCAACTGTCCTGCCTCGAACAGTATCACACCGAACAATTCACGGTAGGGCATCCATGTGGGGTCGCGGGTCACGGCTTCATGTGCCGCCTTCCGCGCGGCGTCCGAATTGCCCAGCGCAAGGTGGGCTTTGGCCAACGTCGCGCACGTTTCCGCCAGCGGAAGGATGGCGCGGGCGCGTTCGAGGGCGGTCACGGCTTCGGTCAACCGTCCGGCGTTGAGCTGTTCTGTGCCGTAGGCCTGCCACAGCCAGACGCTGCGTTGGTTGCCTGTGGTCAGCGAGCGGGCCACAGCGGTCAGGCTGTCGCGGTAAAAAACGCTTTCCTGCCGTGTGTGCCAGGACGCCTGCCCGGTCAGCAGGGCGATTGCCCCGGCTGTCAGCCACTGCGCCCACGGACGTGACGCGGTGCCGTTCCAGAGGGCATGGAAACCGGCTGCCGCTGCCAGCGCATATCCCACACTGGGCAGGTACATCACCCGCTCGGCGAAAACGAAGCCCAACGGCCGAAGGAAGTGTGAAAACATGGCGGCGCTGCCGATCAGAAAGGCCAGCCCAACCCAGGCCGGCGACCGGCGGCGGTAGCTGACCACGAGCAGGCTGCCGGCTGCGGCAAGAACGCCTGTCGCCGACCACAGCCGTCTGTCGCGCCACATGGTCACGACAGGGATGCTGTCGAAGGAATAGTCCACCTGCAGCGGAAAGGGCCACAGGTGCATGACGAGGTATTTCGCCAGCAGGACAAGTCCGGTGGCCCAGCGCTCCCACCGCCCGGCGTAAGCGAGGGGATTCATGGCAAAGTCAATCGGTACAATTTGCACACCGGACTGAATCCGCTGGTGGAGATACCAGAAGAAGGCCGTGCTTACGGCACATGCGATGCCCGTTCGCCAGCCCCGTTTGGCGAGCGCCCCCAGCCGCTGCCAGCCGGTGCCGGGCGTGCCGGCCCATCCGATGAGCAGCCAGAGCGGAAAAAACAGCACGGCGGATTCCTTGGCGAGCCATCCGGCAAACAGACAGAGGGCCGCTCCACCTGCCAGGAGCCAGTGTTGCCAGACGGGTCGTTCCGGTGGGAGCTTCAGGGCGGCTACCGCCAGCCCAAGGGCGCTGAGCGCGCCAAGGGCCGCCAGAAGTTCAGCCCGACCGACGATCATGGCGATGACTTCGGTGTGGAGCGGATGCGTGACAAAGACGACTCCGGCCAGTCCGGCCACAAGGGTATCCTGAAGCCAGGCATAAACCACCCAGAGCATGAGCCAGGAAACGATGATGTGCAGCGCCACATTCACAAGGTGCTGCGGAGCCGGGCCGTTTCCCAGAGAACGCGCCGTGAGAACATAAGAGGCAATGGCCAGCGGTCGGTAATGGAAGTTCCGATGCCCTCTTTCCGTTGAAAAGGTGCCCTGCCAGTAGTGCTTCTGAAACAGCGCCGGAAGACTGGCCGTTGCGGCTGCATTGGGGTTGCTCTCCACAATACCTACGTCATCAATGACATAGCCGTGCGTGAGGGTCCTTTCAAAGCTGTACCAACCCAGGACGCCGATGAGCAGCCCCCAGAGGAACACAACCCAAACGGGTGCTTTCTTCTGGTGTGCCGTCGGTCGGTCGGTTCCGGTCATGCTCGAAAGGGCTGCGGGCGCGCGGCAGTGTGGCTTCCAAGGCGCAGCGACGGGGCAGGTTCCAGCGACCAGTCGTGCCGTTCGCCGCGCACGAGGTGGGCATAGCCGGCGGCCGCAATCATGGCAGCGTTGTCGGTTGTGTACCTGGGGTGTGGAACGCGAATCCCGACACCCATGCGCTCCGCCAGTTCGGCCAGCGCCCGCCGCAAGGCCGAATTGCACACCACGCCCCCGCCCGTGAGCACCACCCGTGGACGGTAGGCCACGATGGCCCGCTCCAGTACGCCGATCAGCGTGTTGACCACCGCCTGCTGAAAGCTGGCGGCCAGGTTGCGGATGTCGTCGGGGGCCTGCGCCAGGATGGTGTCCCGGTTCAGCCCTTCCGGCAGCGGCGCAATCTGCTGCTCGCGGATGTAGCGCAGCACGGCCGTTTTGAGTCCGCTGAACGAAAAATCATAAGGGGCGTCGGGGATGAGCGGCGGGCGGTACACCAGCGGCGCAGCTTCCGGGCGTCCGGTCTGCGCCAGCCGGTCGAGGATAGGGCCGCCAGGGTAGCCAAGGCCCAGACGGCGGGCGGTTTTGTCGTAGGCTTCACCGGCGGCGTCATCACGGGTGTGTCCGAGACGCTCATAAGTCAGTGCGGCCGGAAGATAGAACAGGTCCGTATGCCCGCCGGAAACAATCAGGGCCAGGGCCGGATAGTCCCAGTCGCCGTATTCAAAAACTGTTGAGAACAGGTGTCCTTCGATGTGGTGCACGCCGACCAGCGGAACATCCAGCCCCAGAGACAGCGCCTTGGCGTAAGACAAACCGACCAGCAGCGCGCCCACCAGCCCGGGTCCGTAAGTGACGGCAATCCCGTCGAGGCCGTCAAAGCCAGTCCCGGCCACGGCGCTGGCCACCACGTCCGCCATCGCCTCCAGGTGCTGGCGGGAGGCAATTTCTGGAACGACACCGCCGTAGGGACGATGAACCTCCATTTGGGAGGCAATGATGTTCGAGATGACCTGTCGCCCCTCGATGACGACCGCGGCAGCCGTTTCATCACAGGATGTTTCAATGCCCAGTACCGTCCGCATGGGCGGGACGATACTAGGAATCAAAACGGCGGCACAAGGCGACGGATGCCGATGGTCATGCTAGGGTGAAGCAGGAATGACCAGGCCAGTTTCGTGGGCATCGCTTTGCGTCACCGTTCTGGCTTATATTTTTTTCTGTTTGTGGAGGAATGACCCCCGATGATGTACGGATTCGATATGGAGCGCGCGCTGCGCGCCATGCGTGCGGAATTGACCAATCATGGTGTGCAGGAACTGCGCACGCCGGAAGAAGTGGATGCCGTTCTGGGCAAAAAAGAGGGCACGGCGCTGGTCGTCGTCAACTCAGTGTGCGGGTGCGCCGCTGGGGCGGCGCGTCCGGGCGTCGTTGAGGCGCTCAAGACCAGTACCGTCCTGCCGGACCACATCACCACCGTTTTTGCCGGGCAGGACAAGGAAGCCACGGCGCGGGCGCGTGAGTACTTCAAGGGTTTTGCGCCCTCTTCGCCTTCGGTCTGGCTGCTCAAGGAGGGGGAGGTGGTCTTCAAGCTGGAGCGACACCAGATCGAGCACCGGAGCGCCAGTGACATTGCGGCTGACATCCGTACGGCCCTCCAGAAGCACTGTAACCGCGCCGGTGTGGCGACGGCCTAGTTTCCCTCACAACCCCGGTGATGTTGTCCGATTGAAAAACCTATGAGTCATGTTCCGGCGCCCCATCGGGTTGCGCCTGCGACGACGGACGCGGCTGACGCCGGGGCTTCGGCGTCAGCTTCGCGTTATGCCTGGTACATCCTGTTCATCCTTACCCTGGTGCAGGTGGTCAACTACGTTGACCGGCAAATTATCCCGCCCTTACTCAAGCCCATTCAGGACGAGCTGAATCTGAGCAACACTGCGGTCGGGTTCCTCGGGACGGCCTTTATGCTGGTGCATTCCCTGGCGGCCATCCCACTGGGGGTGCTTGCCGACCGTGTGGCGCGCCGGAAAATCATTGCCGCCGGTGTCGGCTTCTGGAGTCTGGCGACGGCAGGGGCCGGATTTGCGTCATCCTACAGTCACCTCCTGCTGGCACGTGGCGCGGTGGGGGTGGGCGAAGCAGCTTATGCGCCGGCGGCCACCTCCCTGCTCAGTGACATGTTCCCGGCGCGGATGTGGGCCAAGGTCATCGGGATTTTCAATCTTGGACTGGTCATTGGCGCGGCCGTGGGGTTGGTGCTGGGCGGCGTGTTGAGCGAGAAAATCGGCTGGCGGGCCTGTTTTTTCGTCGTCGGCCTGCCGGGCCTGCTCCTGACCGTTGTCGTCTGGCTGTTTCGTGAGCCGCCCCGCAGTCACCTGACCGAACCGCCAAAATGGGCCGACATGGTTCAGGTGCTGCATATCAAGTCGTTCTGGCTGGTCATTGCCGGAGCGGCCAGCGTGACCTTCGCCGCCGGGGCTCTGGTGCACTTCCTGCCGAAGCTGGTCACGGAAGTCTATGCCGTTCCCTCGTCACAGGCCGCCGTGCGGCTGACGCCCATCGTGATTGCGGCGTTCCTGGGAGTGATTGCCGGAGGGGTCATCGCCGACTGGTTGCAGCAGCGGTTTGCGGCCGGACGCGCCCTCACCATGGCCGTGGCCTTTCTGCTCGGCGCCCCTTTCCTGTACTGGGGATTGTACGCCCCCACGTTGGGCCAGTTCATCACGGCCGGTTTCATCGCCACGTTCTTTATGAGCTTCTACCACGGACCCGTCGCGGCCATTGTCACTGATCTCGTCCCCGCTTCGCTGCGTGCCACGGCCATTGCCTTTTACATGTTCGCCATTCACATCCTGGGGGATATGCCTTCGCCGGTCATCGTGGGATTCCTGTCGGACGTGATTGCCGGTGAACAGGCTTCGGCGGCGGTGATGACCGAGGCGCTCCGGCAGGCAATGTTGCTGTGTGTGGCCGCCACGGCTCTCAGCGGGATTATCTTTGCCGGCGTGTCGCCGGTTTTGCGGCGGCGCGCAGTGGCCATTGAACCTGTCTCCGCATAGTGCACCCGGCATTGTGCGGCCCGGCCGCGTCTGAATGTGCGCCCGGAAAGGTGGCGGTGGCGGAAGCTGCCGCGCCGCTGCAAAGTCCTGTTCCCGTGGGCTTGCGCCGCCGGCCGGCAAGTGTTCTAAACTCACGTCTGCATTGGCGAACGGCTCCCGGAGCGCACTGACGGGGGCTGCTTCGGCCCGGGCAGCGTGACCCTTGGTTTCAAAACACGGAAGCGGTCGTGGAGGTTTTGCCGACCATGTCAAATCTGAAGGATATTGGGCGTTTGGTGCTGGCCGTCGGGCTGGGGATCGCTACGGCGCTGGCGCCTCTGGCGACGTACGCGCAGGAAGATTCACAACCCAAGAAGAAGAAACCGCGCAAGATTGAACTCGACAAAATTTACCAGCGTTGGGTCAACGAAGACGTGGACTACATCATCACGCCGGAAGAGCGCGCAGCCTTCAAAAAACTTCAGACCGACGAAGAGCGCGAGGAATTCATCGAGCAGTTCTGGCTGCGGCGCGACCCGGACCCGGACACGCCGGAAAATGAGTACCGCGAGGAATACTACCGGCGCATTGCCTATGCCAATGAAAAGTTCACCTCCGGCATTCCCGGCTGGAAGACGGACCGGGGGCGTATTTACATCACCTGGGGGCCGCCGGATAGCGTCGAATCGCGTCCGGCCGGGGGGCCTTACGAGCGCCCGATTTACGAAGGCGGCGGAACGACCTCGACCTACC
This sequence comes from Chloracidobacterium sp. N, assembly GCF_018304765.1. Lineage (NCBI taxonomy): Bacteria > Pseudomonadati > Acidobacteriota > Blastocatellia > Chloracidobacteriales > Chloracidobacteriaceae > Chloracidobacterium > Candidatus Chloracidobacterium aggregatum. The sequence continues at coordinate 2,085,427 of NZ_CP072642.1, read as the reverse complement.
CGTTCGAGATTTGGTTCTACCGGTATCTGGAAGGCGTCGGTTCGGGCATCGAGATCGAGTTCGTGGACCCGACGGGAAGCGGCGAATACCGCATTGCCCGCAACGCCGATGAAAAGGATGCCCTGTTGTTTGTTCCGAACGCCGGCTTGACCCTGGCTGAGCAGCTTGGGCTGGCCTCGAAGGTGGACCGGCCGTTCTTCAATCCCGGCAACCGGTATGGCAACAATCCGCTGTATCCGATGCGGACGCAGGACATGCCCTTCGAGCGCCTGGCGATTCTCACCAATCTCCAACGCGCCCCCTCGGTACGCTATCGCCAGTTGGCCGAGCGGGTTGACCAACAGGTGGAGTTCGACGTGCTGCCGTTCGACGTGCGCACGGACTTCCTGCGCGCCGGCGAATCCGCCATCGTGACGACCTTTACCCTGATGTTCAACAACGGCGACCTGGGCTTCAAGGATGAGGGTGGCATTCAGAAAGCCCAGCTCAACATCTATGCCCGCGTGTCGGCGCTGACCGGCAAACGGGTGGGGATTTTCGAGGAAGCGCCCATCATCACCTATCAGCAGTCCCAGTTCGAGGTCGGACGCAAACTCAACTCCGTCTATCAGAAAAGCCTGATCCTGCCGCCGGGCAACTACAAGATTGACTTCGTTGTCCGCGATGTGACGAGCGGGCACACCGGCATCGTCCGCCAGGGTTTTGAAGTGCCGCGCTACTCGCCGGAGGCGCTTTCGACGAGTTCACTCATTCTGGCCGACCTCGTCGAGCCGGTCACGCGCGTTTCGGGCAGCCAGTTCATCATCGGCGCCAACAAAGTGCGGCCGAGTGTGACGCAGCGCTTCAAGCAGAATCAGTCGTTGGGGGTGTACATGCAGGTGTACAACGTCCAGATTGACCAGGCTTCACTGCGTCCGGCCATCGAAGTCGAATACGTTATCACCAATGTCAAGACCGGGCAGGAAGTGCAGCGTATCCGTGAGGACGGCAAAAATGGCATTTCCGACCTGAGCGGTTACGGACAGCAGATTGTGCTGGGGCGGCTCATCCCGCTCGAAAAGCTGGAGCCGGGCAGCTATGAAGTCACCGTGGTCGTGACCGACAAAGTGGCCCGGAAGACGCTCACGCCCAAGACGTTCTTCACTGTCGAGCCGGCCAAATCCTGACCGGGAACGGGGCTTCCGCTCACGGCCGTCCGCCGGAGTGGAAGCCCCGTTGTGTTTTCTGCCCGCCCTATGCGGCTTCTCGACCGCTATCTCATCCGTGAAATTCTGCCTTACGTCGCCACCGTCTTTTTTCTGCTGACGGCGGTGATTTTCATTCACGAGGCCGGACGTTTCTCGGAACTGTTCGTCGTCTTTGCCCGGCGTGGTCTGTCGAGCACGCCGCTTATCAAACTTGTTCTGTCGCTGCTGCCCGGCATTGTCATCTTCACCCTGCCGGTTGCGTTTCTGGTGGGCGTCACGATGGCCATGGGACGGTTGTCCGGCGACCGTGAAATCGTGGCCCTGCAGGCGGGCGGAGTGGGACGCTGGGCGCTGTTGCGTCCGACGCTGCTGGTCGGCATCGTCGTGACATGCATCACCGGCTACAACACCTTGTATCTGCTGCCGACGGCCGTCAACTCCCTCAGCCAACTCAAGAAAACGCGCTCCGAGCTGTTGCTGCGCAGTATCGAGACCTACATCAAGCCCGGCACGTTCACCGAAGACCTGCCAGGCAAGATTCTCTACGTTGACCGGAGCGACGGGGAGGGGAAGTGGCAGCGGATTTTCATTGCCGAGACTTCTGCCCAGCCGAACGAGGAACCCAAAATCTACTCGGCCGAGTCCGGGCAGATCATCGTCGGCAGGACGTTGCAGGACAGTGAGCTGCGGCTGGAAAAGGCGCGGGTCTATGGCCAGGAATCGCGGCAGCCGGACGAGATGACAAGCTACTTCGTGAATGCTTCGGGCAGCCTGACGGCCAGTTTTGCGCTTGGCAAGGAAGAGGGCAATCCTGACCTGCAGGCCCCGCCGCCGGGGCCGGAGTTGCTTGCCTTTCCCGACCTGTGGCGTTTCAAGCCCAACGGCCCGGCTCAGGCGCGGGCCGTGGCGACGGAGATACACAAACGGATGGCCCTGCCGGCGGCCTGCCTGATATTTGCACTCTTTGGGGTGGCGCTGGGGGTGACGACCCTGCGGAGTGGGCGGTCCGGGGGGTTGTTCATTGGCATCGTGCTGGCGCTGGCCTTTTACCTGCTGATGCTGGGGGGCGAGCGGGCAGCGCGCAGTGGCGCACTGCCCGTCGCGCTGGCGGTCTGGTTGCCCAACCTGCTGTTTCTGGGATTGGCCGGCGTGATGTCGGGTGGCATCGGGCAGTGGGTCTCGCGCTGGGCGGTCTGGAACTGGTTCTGGCGAGGGGGGCGTTGGGTCTGGGAACTGATCCTCTATGTGGGGCGGCGGCTGTGGCGCCGGACTTCTGACACGAACCTTCCGAACTGGCTGGTTGTGGGAAGGTCAACGGCATTCCCGGCGCCCCGCATCCGATTGGGATTTCCCCGGATCGTGGACGGCATGATGTTTCGTGAGGCCGTGGGGGCCTTTCTGCTCGTCCTGCTTGGGTTGGTGGGTATCTTCCACGTGTTCACGCTGTTTGAACTCATCAACCCGATTGTCCAGAACCGCATCGGTTTCGGGATTGTCGCCGGCTATCTGCTGTTTCTGACGCCCCAAATCCTGAACTACATGCTGCCCTTTGCCGTGCTGGTGGCCACGCTTGTCACCCTGGGGCTGCTGGCGAAATCCGCCCAGCTCGTGGTGCTCTATGCCAGCGGGCAGAGCCTTTACCGGCTGTCGCTGCCGCTGTTTCTGGGTGGCGGGCTGGCTGCGCTGCTGATGGCTGGCCTGCAGGAACTCGTCCTGCCTGTCTCGAATCCGCGTCAGGATTACCTGCGTTACCAGATTCGCGGCGGGACATTGCCGCCGCAGACCTTCCATCAGAAAAACCGCAAGTGGTTTCGCGGGCGCGACCACCGGATGTTCAACTTTGCCGTCTTCGACACCGAGCGCAACGAGTTTACGAGTTTTGGCATGTATGAACTTCATCCCACGACGGCCCGGCTGATGTCACGTACCTATGCGGCCAAAGCCCGGTGGGACGCCGTAACCGAAGAGTGGGTACTGACCAATGGCTGGCGCCGGACGTTTTCGGGCGACGGGCTGGAAACCCGGCGCCAGCCCATCGGCGAACTGCGCCTCAAACTGGCAGAAACGCCGGATTACTTCCGGCAAAGCACGACGGACATCGCCAAAATGAGTATCGGCCAGTTGCAGCAACAGGTGGCGGAACTCACCGCGCAGGGGCTGGATGTCGAAAACCTGCAAAGGGCTATTCAGGTGAAAATTGCCGCTCCGCTGGCCTGCTTCATCATGGTGCTGGTTGGCATTCCTTTTGCTCTTACCGTCGGGCGGCGCGGGGCCATGGTGGGAATTGCCATCGGTATTGGGCTGGCCGTGGCGTTCTGGGGGACGGTCAACCTGTTTGAGCAACTCGGTTACTATCGCCTGCTGCCGCTGTTCTGGGCGGCCTGGGGGCCGAACCTGTTGTTCGGCAGCGGCGGGCTGTATCTCCTGCTGTCCGCCAAAACCTGACGCGGTTCCCGGCAGGACAGCCCGTGCGCAGGTTTGATACCTATAGTCCGTAGCCCTATAGACAGCAGCTTTGGTTGAGTCGGAGCATGGAACGTCGGCAGGATATTCTCGTTCGGTTTGGATCCCGGGTCCGGGAGTTGCGCTTGAGCAAAGGCTACTCACAGGAGTCTTTTGCGGCCAAGTGTGGTTTGGACCGGACCTACGTTGGCGGTATTGAGCGCGGCGAACGGAACCTCGCCCTTCGCAATATCGAGAACATTGCGAAAGCCTTGGATATATCCCTCTCAGAATTGATGCGTGGACTCTAAAGACATGACGGAAGATTTGATCAAGGAAGCTTATGGCGAAGTAAAGCAGCAGTGCCGCGTTGATTTGAAGAGCAACGCTGCTGGATGCGCGATATTGCAGCTTGCGCTCAAGTCGCTGACATTCCTCGTAAACGAATGCCAGCAGACTAATCTTGTCTCCTGTGTTCCCGAAAAGAAGTATTTCAGCTTCAGGAAGGACAACATCGTCGCACGTCCCGCGAACAAGGAATTCTTTCTACTCTGTCCTGACGCCGTATCCCGGCTGTGGGAGAGGTGGCAGGCGGAAACCATCACCACCGTGGAGTTTGGGCAATTGACCTACACCGTGGCGCTTGCACCATGCCTGGCGCTGGAGATATTTGACCGCCAGAACAAAAAAGGTCCGGCGACATTCTTTGAGTGCTACGTAGGACATCTTTTCGCTCGAGCCGTAAGTGTAAATCCGACAAAGCGCGCCAGATTGCCCGTTCACGGGCGGGATGTTCTGATGACCATGGACTTTTTGATGGACATCGGCAGGAAGAAAGTGCACCTGCCGGTGAAGATGTCTTCCAGGGAGCGGGTAGTCCAGGCGTGGGCGCACCAGCGGCTTCTCAATGAAGCCTATAGGAGCCATGCGTACCAAGGAATAATGGTGCTATTTTCTGAGACGAAACTTGACTCGCGGTCCCTGAAAGTTGTTGAGATATGTGTGCCTGACCAATGGCTGGTCTATCAGAGTTTGCTCGCCCGCATGGACCGCATCTACTACTTTGATATTCCTGTCCGATACCAAAAGCTGATGCAGCAATTCCCGAACCTGATATCCATCAAACAGTTCGGGGAGTTTTTCAGTGAAAGAGAGGAAATTCTTCATTCTTAGCAGGGGGCAGCCGTGGTTTCCCTGTACCGTTGGTCGTGATCTGCAGTCGGTTCTTGAGTCCCGCCCATCGCTTCCGGCCCTTGGGCTTGAGAAACACAAGGAAATAGGAGTGGTTTTTTCTTGCGTGAGCCTGCTTCAGCAGGCGGCTTACCCCCGGTCTTCCGTTGCGCACGACAACAAAGAGGTCTTCCACAACAAAGCCATAACTTTGAAGTTCGTTGATGATCTCAACGTGGGTCAGGCGTTGCTGATTGGCACATACCTCGTCCTGGCACTTGACCACGTAAGTCCCACCTTCCCTTAGAACCCGCCACGCCTCGCGGGCTGCTTTGAAGTAGAGGTCAAGGACTGCCTCGTGGTACTTCTTCTCTGACCTGGTGAGATTGTTCTTGTAGTAACCCTCGTAGTTTTGATGGTCAACATGCGCTGTCCCGCCGGGCGTGTGCATGTACGGTGGGTCGAAAACAACGCAGTCAATAGACCCATCCTGGTATGGGAGGCTTCGACAGTCCACCCCGGACTGGAGGTCAGTCGCCAGGAGCTTGTACGCATCGGGAGGGACATTTCGCCAGAAAACCCCCTTCCCATAGGTTACGTCAGCGACAGTGCTGCCAGGCTCAACATAGAGAGAAAGGACAAACGGGAATACCTCGTCGTTTGTGCCGACGTATGCACTGAAAACGAGATCGTTGGTAGGTGTGCCGTCCGGCGATTTACGCTTTTTCCTGGCCGTCATCAGAAACCTGTGAACCCCTGCGGCGTTTGATGACTATACGTATCGGGTCATTGCCCGTCAAGTGAAGCTTTTGTTCACCCGTCTCAGTCGGCAAAGCCGCTCACATACAATCGGGCAGCAAACACTTGTCCCAAAGAGGTGTTACCTGCAGCCGGAGATAATCCAGGCAGGCGTGATGGGTGGCGATGTTTCGGAAATTTTCCAGCAGTTCGACAAGACAACCGAGCCGGAGAGTGTTAGGCTGGATACGCTCCACCGGCTGAAGGCAGCTTCAGCCGACATTCCACCTCACCTCCACGTACCTGCTGGTCCTCCCCGGTCCGCCCCGCCGGGCAGGGTTGTGGCAGGGAGAATGAATGAACCGTCATTCATTACTGGAGAATGCGCGCTTTCGCCATGACCATCAAAAACGCCATCTTCATCGTGTTGTTCTTCGCCGCCGTCGGCTACTTCCTGTTCAATGCCTGGCGGCTCATCGAATACATCCGGGTCGGCAAGCCGGAAAACCGCTTTGACAATCTGCCCCGTCGGCTCTGGGACCTGCTCGTCATCGGGTTTGCCCAGACCAAAATCATGCGCCACTGGTGGGCCGGCGCGCTCCACGTCGCCGTCTTCTGGGGCTTCTGCATCCTGACGCTGGCTTCCTTCGAGGTCGTGCTGGAAGGCTTCCATCCGCAGGCTTCACTGTACTTTCTGCCCGGCTATGGCGTCCTGACCTGTTTGCAGGACATCTTTGGCGTGCTCGTCCTCGTCGCTTCTGTGACCTTCCTGTTCCGCCGCTACGTCACCAAGCCCAAGCGGTTTTCCGGGCGCGAGATGACCCCGGCCAGCCGGCTGGATGCCACCATCATCCTACTCATGATCATTGCCCTGATGGTGACGATGTTCATCGCCAACGGCACGCATCCGGCCACCAACAGCGTCATTTTCGGCTTCCGTCCGATTTCGGATGTCGTCGGACTTTACCTGGGTGGAAACCAGAACGAACTGCTGTTTGAAGCCGCGTGGTGGGGGCATGCCGTCGTGCTCTTCGTGTTTCTCAACTATCTGCCGTTCTCAAAGCACCTGCACGTCATTGCCTCCCTGCCGAATGTCTTTTTCGCCTCACATCAATCGTCAGGCGTACTACCCAAAATGGACCTCGAAGCCGAGGACATCGAAACCTTCGGCGCTTCGGACATCGAACACCTCACCTGGAAGCAGTTGTTTGACAGCTACACCTGTACGGAGTGCGGGCGCTGCACGTCCGTGTGTCCGGCCAACAACACGGGCAAGCCACTGTCGCCGCGCAAGATCATGATGGACATCCGCCACCGCATCGAGGAAAAGGGCGAGCTGACCATCGGCAAGCTGGGGACGTTCACCAAAGGCATTGCGGCCAACGGCCACGGCAATGGCAACGGGGAACTGCCCGAACATGTCAAAGACGTACTGGCGCAGAAAATCATCAGCGAACGGTTCATCACACCCGAAGAACTCTGGGCCTGTACGACCTGCCAGGCCTGCATGCAGGAGTGCCCGGTCAGCATCGAGCACGTGCCCACGATTGTGGATATGCGCCGCAACCTCGTCCTGCAGGAAGCCGACTTCCCCAGCGAACTGAACACGCTGTTTACAAACCTCGAAAACAAATACTCGCCGTGGGCTTTCAGCCATGACGGGCGCGCCGACTGGGCCGAAGGACTGGAAATACCACTGATGTCCATGATCGAAGCCGACCAGAAACAGGTCGAAGTGCTGTTCTGGGTGGGTTGCGCCGGGTCGTACGATGATCGCTACCGCAAGGTCGTCCAGTCTGTGGCGCGCCTGCTCAAAAAGGCCGGGATTTCCTTTGCCATTCTCGGCAAGGAGGAGAAATGTACCGGCGATCCGGCCCGCCGTGCCGGCAATGAGTACCTGGCCCAGATGCTCATTCAGGAAAACGTCGAAACACTGAACAACTACAAGCCTCGTTTCAAGACGGTGCTCACGTCCTGTCCACACTGCTTCAACGCCATCAAGAATGAATGGTCACAGTTTGGCGGCACGTTCGAGGTCATGCATCACAGCCAGTACCTGTCGAAACTCGTGGCCGACGGGCGCATCACGCCCACGCAGAAGATTGAAGCCACAGCGGTCTATCACGATTCCTGTTACTTGGGACGGTCGAATGGTGTCTATGAGGAGCCGCGCCAGGTGCTCGTCCAAATCGGCACGAAACTGACCGAAATGGAGCGCTCCCGCGACAAGGGCATGTGCTGTGGCGCGGGCGGTGCGCGCATGTGGATGGAAGAAGCGGCCCCGCGTGTCAACGTCGAACGGACGCGCCAGGCGCTCGAAACCAAGCCCGATATGATCGCGGCCGCCTGTCCCTTCTGCCTGACGATGCTGACCGACGGCCTCAAAGCCCACAACGAAGAGCGGGTCAAAGCCTTTGACATCGCCGAACTGCTCGATCAGGCAACGGGTGGCGACAGGTAGCGCGTAAGCGGTTTTTACGCTCCGCCGGCCCGAACAGACCATTCCGGGGGAAGGGACTCGCCGGCCACGTCAATGAGCCGTGCCATCACTTCCCCAAGGATGCGGTCGGGTGTGGAGGCGCCGGAGGTCAACCCGATGGTGAGCTTGCCGGCAGGTAGCCAGTGTCGGGACTCAACTTCACCGGTCTGGAAAGCCGGCTTGTGGCGGATGCGTTCGGCCGACACCAGACAGTCCGCCCCCGTAATGTGGTAGGTCGGGCAGACCGCCGAAGCCATTTCGCAGAGGTGGCCGGTGTTGCTGCTGTTGTAGCCGCCGACAACGAGCATCAGGTCGGGGCCGTGCGCCAGCAACTGCGCCACGGCATCCTGCCGAACCTGCGTGGCGCTGCAAATTGTGTCGAAGGACCGGAAACGGAACGGCACTTCATCTTCGCCGTACCGTACGGCCATGGCCGCGCGCAGGCGCTCGGCAATCGCCAGGGACTCGCTCGCCAGCATGGTGGTCTGGTTGGCCAGACCGATCTTTTCCAGGTCACGCCGGGGGTCAAAGCCGGGCGAGGCGAACCGGGCGAAGAAGTCGTGCAACATGTCCACCGGTTGCAGTCCACTGATGACATCGGCCAGACGCTCTGCTTCTGACAGGTCACGGACGACAACATAGCGTCCACCAGGCACCGCCAGTACCTGCGAGCGGGTTGCTGCGGTTTCTTCGTGGTCGTATTTCCCGTGAATGACGGTGGTGAAACCGTCGCGCGCGTAGCGTTCCACCCGTTTCCACACGTGAACGACCGAACCGCACGTGGTGTCAATGAGGGTGCAGCCCGTCTGGCGCAGCCGGGACAACTCCGGGGTAGGTAAGCCAAAGGCCGGAATGATGACGACATCCTGGGGGGTGAGGTGGGCCAACCCGTCGAGCGGGTGAATTCCGACGGCGGCAAGCTGCCCGTTGACCATCGGATTGTGGATGATTTCCCCGGCCAGATAAATCTTTCGGTCGTGGAACCGACGCCGTGCCTCGTAAGCCAGCTCAAGGGCATCGTCCACGCCGTAGCAGAAGCCAAACTCACGCGCCAGGTGGAGGGTGAGGCGGCCGGCCCGGCAGGTGTAATCCTGCTGACGAACGGCTTCGACAATCGCGCTGCCGAAGTGGTGCGCGACAGTTTGACGGGTGCTGGACTGGACGAATAAACGTGACCGCGTGTGGACGCTTTCGGGAAGCGTGAGCGCAACCTGACTGGCCATGTTGACCGAGTGCCCTCGTCTTGCAGGATGGCTTGGGGGCAAGACCGACGCGATCGCGCCAGCGGTCACGACGTAAAAGGAAATCTAATCGCCACATGCCACAGCCGCCAAGCCAAAATGACGGATGGTGTCCGTCACTTGATCGCCTCCCGGCAGGGAACAGGGCCGAGCCATTCACCGATGCAAGGGTTCAGCCGGGCTTGTCCGAGGCGTGCCGGCTGGCGCTCAGGAGTTGGCGTTGGCCAGTTCGGGCGTGGTGTCCGTTGCCCCGTTTGGCTTGTAGGCAATGGAAAGTGGTGGAGCCGGGGAGGCTTCCGCTTCCGGTTTGGCTGGCTTGTCCGTGGCGAAGCTGACCTTGACGGCTGTCCGGCGCGGTCCGGGCACCGGGCCCGTCGTGCTTTCGGCGACTTTTCCAACGGTTCCACCAGCCGCGGCCGCCACAGTGGCCGCGGCCGCTTCTCCGGCGGCCGGGGTGGTCACAGGCTGGCTGACAGGTTGGCTGGCCGGCTTTGCGGCCGGCTTGCCAGCGTTCTGGATGAAGGCCAAAAGCTGTTTGAGGGGACTGCCCTGTTCCACCATCCGGTCAATGGCCTGAAGCAGGAACGCCCGTGCGGCCGGATTTTCGCTCACGGTGACAAGCAGCTTGTTGAGTGCCTCGATGAGCGCCGTGATCTGACCGATGTCCTCGACTTTGGGAATGCGGTCCACCAGTTTCGAGAGGGTTTCATCCAGCCCGATGGTTTTGCCGACTTCGGTGGGAAGCGTCCCGACGGCATCTTTGGCCGCCTGCGCGACACGATAGACGGCATAGCTCGCACTGGAAACCGGCCGTCCGGTGCCGAAGGGGGAATCAAGAGAAGGGGCCTTGGCAGAAGTTTCGTCGGGCGGGACGGTCCGTGCGACTGGGGCCGGTGGCGGCACCCTGAATGTGGCGCCCCGCTTGGCATGGGATTCCTGGACAATGGCCCGGATGCGCTCAATCTGCCCGGACAGGCTATCCGGGGTGTCGCCTTGAGAAGACGCAGACTGGTCTTTGGATGTTTCTGTGGGCGCTTTCCCGCCGGGCTGTCCGGCGCTCTGCGTCACTACCGCTTTGGTGAGTTGAAACAGTTCTCCCAGCGCCGGCAGGTCCATGGTGGGCAGCAGGTCCACCCGCGCCGTCAGTGGCTTGGGAACGGCCGGCGGCGTAAACTCCAGCGCCAACTCGCCATGCAGGGTGTCAGCCGGTTTGGCGTTCAGGTTCACGCCACGGTAATCTAGGCGGTCGAGCACATCCGACTGCAAGCCACGCGCCCAGAGAACGAAGTGCCGGTCGGTCAGAATGACGTAGTCGTGCAGGGTCAGCCCGCCAACCCGCTTGCCGTCACCATCGAAGATGATCCCGTCAAACAGGGCAATGACCACTTCATCCGGTTCGCGGTGATAGCGGAAAAACTCCTCGATGTGTTTCCGTTCGACATTTTTGCCAATGTAAGGGACAGGCAGCTCCAGCGCGACGTTGGCCATCGTCGTTTCTCCTCAAACCGCCTCGATGGGGCGTCAATGAGCTTGGTGAACGAAAGGGAAGTTCAGACAGCGCACCGGGTGGCTCCCGGCGCTCAACCCGAACTTCCCATCCTGACTTATCCTTCGGCTGTGAAGCGGGAAGCCGTGGTCTTGCCCGCCGGAGACGCACCCATACTGCGCCGGGCCCCGCCGCCGTCATACAGGTTGTCGAACATACGTCCCTGAATGCGGTCGAAGTTGTAGGCAATGGCGCGGTAAATGTCGCCCACGAGGTTGATGTGACCTTCAAGGTTGATCTCGCCGATTTCGACGATGGAGTCCACGACTTTTTTGAACTGACCCATAGCAACAAGTCCTCCGAAGTTCGGATGGAAAGGAAGTGAGCTGAACTTTGGGGACGTAAACCGGACACGCCGTAGCCGTGGTGGCAGGCGCCTGATTTCCCGCGCCGGGATGATGACGCGGGGCAACCAGCGGGGCGCGCTGCCTGTCGGGTACGTCAGGGCGACGACGCCGCCCCGGTCGGGCTTCAGCCAACCCCGACCGGGGTTTCAAAGCAAATACTCAACCATTCGTTCTGATACTCGGCATGACTGGGTTCGAGTCCAATCATCGAGGTTGGCAGCCCGACCATCCGCCGCTGGTTGCCAATCTGGATGACGAGTTCATCGCCCGCAATCCAGGTTTCGAGCCGGTCTGGCTCCAGAAACGGCAGCCGGATGCGGATACGGCAGTCATGCTCGGATTTACACATTTCAAAGGGACGCTCGCCGTAGAGCCGCGCGGCCGGGTCGCTGTCGCCAAAGAGATCGTGCGCCAGCACCCGCAGGCGGTCCATACCGACGACTTCCGAACCGTACATCGGCGCCCGCAGAATTGGCAACGGCTGAAATGAGTCCTCGATCTCCGCCAGGTAACGCTGCTGTACGTCCTTCCATCCTTCCAGAAAACCACTGTTTTCGTGGACCGGCAAAAGCCGGTTGACCACGATGCCATCGGAAAGCAGTCCGTAGAGATTAAGGTAAGTCAGTGCCCGCTTGGACTCCTTGATGGCCATTTTTTCGGCGTTCATCACCAGGCGCACCGTCGTTGTCGTGCCGTCACACAGAATGTCGTGCATGACTTCGAGGTTGCGGAACATGCGATCAACTTCGGAAAAGACCTTCTCTGACGCCATGTACTTCCGCAGTCCGGGTGTGGCATTCGCCAGGGGGCGCACAATGGGACGTACAAGCGAGGCTTCCAGCCCGCGCACGAGCCGGATGAGCCAGTTCAAGGTTTGCGGCATCGAAAGCAGGCGCAGGGTTTCTCCGGTGGGCGCGGCATCCACCACGAGCAGGTCGTACTCACCGCTTTCCCGGTACTTCCGAATGCGCGTCAGGCTGAACAGTTCTTCCATGCCGGGCAGGATGGCGGATTCATCCGCCAGCACCCCATCCACCCCCTGGCTGGCGAGGATTTCGGCAAAGTGGGCGCGCACCACGCCCCAGTTTTCCTCCAAATCCTGATAGACGTTGGTTTCGAGGGCATCGAGCCGGTCGGCAATCCGTACCGGTTCGGGGCCAAGCGGAAGGTCGAGGGAATCCGAAAGGCTGTGGGCCGGGTCCGTGCTCATCACCAGCGTACGCAGGCCGCGCTCGGCCGCCAGCAGTGCCGTTGCCGCCGCAACACTGGTTTTTCCAACTCCGCCCTTGCCGGTGTAGATGATGATTCTCATACGTTCCGTCTTCTCGTGTCGTGCAAGTCTGCGCCCGCGCGCGTGTTCAGGGGGCATCTGCGGCAACCGGGCCGCTCAGCGAATCGCAATGGCATAGGCCATCATGCCCAGCACATACAGCGTCGTCCCGGTGGCGTTGTACCAGGGGGCGCGCGCCTCCGGGTCCCGGACGAGCTTGACCTGAAGGGGTATCTGGGCCACAAGCAGCCCCATCAGGACGGCCGCCCACAGCCATTCCCCGTACCAGGCCAGCAGTCCCACACACAGCAGTTGCGGAATGTTCATGACGTAGCAGGCCACCCGCGCCGCGCGTGGAATGCCGAGCTGTACCGGCACGGAACGAATGCCCAGCGCCGTGTCGCCCGGCACGCTTTTGAAGTCGTTGAGCGTCATGATGCCGTGGGCCCCGATGCTGTAGAGCACGGCCCCGGCAATGCTCGCTGGCGGAAAGGCCCCGGAAACCGCCAGGCAGCCCGTCGCCCACGCCACACCTTCGTAGGCAAAACTCACCAGCCCGTTGCCGAACCAGCCATTGCGTTTGCCACGCACCGGCGGCGCGCTGTACAGCAGCGACATCACAAAAGCCGCAATGGTGATGAGCAGCACCGGCCACGCCCCGACAATCCAGGCCAGCCCGAAAGAGCCCAGGGTCAGCCCCGTACACAGCCAAAGCCCCTGCGATTCTGTAATCCGCCCGGAAGGAAACGGCCGCTGCGGCTCGTTGATGCGGTCCACTTCCCGGTCGCAGTAGTCATTCATCACCTGCGACATCGAACACATCAGCGGCCCGGCCAGAATGGCCCCCAGAAACAGGTTCCACAGAAACTCACCCGTCGGCGCGGCCCCGCTGCTGATGGCTCCGCACAGGAACGCCCACATCGGCGCAAACCAGGTGAGCGGTTTCATCAGTTCGAGGACGGCACGCCAGAAGTCGGCCCGCGATGTCACGAGCGGTACAGAACAAGCCTGCGGTGCGTATTGGTTGGCCATTGGAATCAGCAGCCGATGGACGGGCTGACAGAAGGTCAGTGGGTCATCGTGTCGGGAATCAGCGGGACGTTTCCCTTCCAACTTCGCTCATGGTAGGGCTGACTGCAACGGAAACTTTGCCGGTCGAAAGCTTTTCGCCTGCCATGCTAAGGTGGGCCATCTCAGGCGCCAGAGGCTGTCCAAAAGAAGCCGCCGGGCGCCACCTTGAACACCTTGTGAAGACTGAACATGCTTCAGCAACCGTACCCGGCATCCTGCCCGGCATCGTGGTTGAAGGCGGCCGTCAGGCTGGCGCTCGCGGCCGGACTGCTCTGGGCGGCCGTCCCGGTGGTCGAGGCGCAGCGGGCCGGTCGGCCAGCCGCCCGCCCGGTACAGAAAGCGGCGCCGAAATCATCACCGAAAGGCAACCCGCAGCCACCTTCGGCCCCGTTGACATCGCCAGGCAAGCCACTGCCGGCGGGAGCACTTCAGGCGTTTGTGGAGCAGTTGGCCGCCCGTCCGGCATTGCAGGGGGCACGCCTCGGCATCCACATCGAAGATGCTGAAACGGGCGAAGTTCTGGCCGATGTCGCCGGCGAGAAGCGGTTTTTACCGGCCTCGAACATGAAGCTCGTCACCACGGCCGCGGCGCTCGGTGTGCTGGGGCCGGACTTCCGCGTACGCACTTCGGTCTATATGCCGCCGCCGGATGCCAACGGCGTCGTCACCGGCGATCTGACACTCGTCGGCCGCGGCGATCCAACCATTTCCGACCGCTACAACACCGACAAAAAAGACACCCGCCTGACGCCACTCGAACAGCTTGCCGACCGGGTGGCGGCGGCCGGCATCCGGGAAATCACTGGCGATGTCGTCGGCGATGAAAGCTACTTCCGCGCTGCGCCGCTCGGCGACGGCTGGGGCTGGGATGACTTGCAGTGGTACTACGGCGCGGAAGTCAGTGCGCTGTCCGTTGCCGACAACCACGTGACGCTGACGGTGGCACCGACGCGCCCCGGAGAAAAGGTGGCCGTCACCTGTACGCCGGCGACGGATTACATCACCCTGCGCAACGAAGCCGTGACGGCCGCCGGCAAGGAAACCGACACCTTTGGGCTGCACCGCGGTCTGGCCGACAACGTCATCGAACTGTACGGCGCACTGCCGCCCAACGGGGGACGCGAACTCGGCGTGGCCGTTCACGACCCGGCCCGCTTTGCCGCACACCTGTTCCGGGACCTGCTCGTGCGCCGGGGAATCGTCGTGCGGGGTGGCATCCGGCGCGCTGACGCCAACCTGCGGCAGCGGCAGCCGCTGGCGCTGGAGACGCTCCGGGAAGTGGCTTTCATCGAGTCGCCGCCGCTGGCGCTCTGGGTGCGGACGACCAACAAAATCAGCTCCAACCTCTACGCTGAACTCCTGTTGCGCCATCTGGGAAAGACACGCGGCACGCCGGACAAGGATGCCGATGTGGCCGGCTGTGAAGTCGTGGCGGAATTTCTCGCCCGCGCCGGGGTTGCGGTGGCCGAACTGAAAATCCGCGACGGTTCGGGGCTGTCGCGGCTCGACAACCTGACGCCGGGTGCACTGACGGCCCTGCTCCGCTTCATGCGCAAACATCCAACCTGGGATGTGTTTTACGATTCGCTGCCCGTTGCCGGTGTGGACGGCACGCTGCGCAGCCGCATGAAGGGGACGCGCGCCGCCGACAATCTGCGCGCCAAGACCGGCACGCTCGATGATGTGAGCGCGCTGGCCGGTTACGTCACGGCCGCCAACGGGCGGGTGCTCGTGTTCAGTTTCGTGGCCAACCATCTCAACACCGCCCGTACGGCCGGAGTGGCCGCCGGCGACGACCTGGGCAAGGCCATGGCTGAATACACCGGTGCAGCCGCCACACCCACGAAAACGGCCGCCGTGGAAACGGAGAAACGATGAACCAACGCTTCTGGAAAGTCACCTTCCTGGCGGTCGCCGTCGGCAGTGGTTTTGCGGCCGCCTTTGCGGCCGGGCTGGCTGCCGGTCAGCAGCTTTCGGCGCGCGAGGCCCAGCAGGCGCTTCAGCGCGCCCTGGGCGGACGCTACGAACGCGACCGCATTCGCATCCGGCGCGTGCTGCCCGGCTTTTCATCCGGGGATGCCATCGTCGAGGCACAGGTGGATGCCACGTTCAAAATGACCCGGACGGCCCGGGGGTGGGAAGCCACCGAAGTCCGCATCGCCGACCGGGACTGGCGGTCACTCGCGCCGCTGACCCGCGAGTTGAGCCAGAGCCAGCCAACGGAAGGTGTCACCGGAGCGCCATGATATGACCCACTACTATCTCATCGGCATTTGCGGCACGGCCATGGCCTCACTGGCCGGGATGCTCAAGGCGCGTGGCCACGAAGTCACCGGTTCGGATGCGCATGTGTATCCCCCGATGTCGGATGAACTCGCCCGCCTGGGCATTCCGGTCAACCTGGGCTATGACCCGGCGCATCTGGCGCACCGCCGGCCGGATGTCGTCGTCATCGGCAATGCCATTCCACGCGGCAACCCGGAGATGGAATACGTACTGGAACAGCGTTGGCGCTACGCTTCGCTGCCGGAAGTGCTCAGGCAGGAATTTCTCTGGGGGCGACGCGTTCTGGTCGTCACCGGCACCCACGGCAAAACGACGACGACGGCGCTGGCCGCCCACGTGCTTACGGTTGGCGGACTGGAGCCGACGTTTCTCGTCGGGGGCGTGGCCGAAAATTTCGGCTCCAGCTTTCGCGTGACGGAAAGCGACTACGTCGTGCTCGAAGGCGATGAATACGACACGGCCTATTTCGACAAGGGGCCGAAGTTCATGCACTACCTGCCGGAAATCGGCATCGTCAACAACGTCGAATTCGACCACGCGGACATCTACCCCAACCTGGATGCCGTCAAGCTGGCCTTCCGGCGCTTCGTCAATCTCATTCCGCGCAACGGTGCATGCATCGTCGGCTTTGACTCGCCGCACGCGCGCGACGTGGCGGCGCGGGCGTGGTCCCCGGTGGAAGGTTTCGCACTTGATGCACCCGATGCACTCTGGCGTGCCGACGGGCTGGAATACACGGCGAACGGTATGCGTTTCCGTGTCAGTCGGGCCGGCATGCCGTGGGCAACGTTCGAGCTGCCGACCTTTGGTGCATTCAACGTCCGCAACGCGCTGGCCGTCATCGCTGCGGCTACCCGCTGGGGCGTTTCCCCGGAACGCATCGCCACGGGACTGGCTACGTTTCGTGCGGTCAAACGGCGGATGGAAGTCCGGGGGGAAGTCGGCGGTATCACCGTCATTGACGACTTCGCGCACCATCCGACGGCTGTTCGGGAAACCCTGGAAGCCCTGGCGCGGCGCTTTCCGGGACGCCCCCTGACGGCCGTGTTTGAGCCGCGTTCGTGGTCATCGCGCAAGCGGGTGTTTCAGGCGGCCTATGCCGAGGCGTTTGACGCCGCCCGACAGGTCGTCATCGCACCGGTGTTTGAAAGCACCAAAGTGGCAGAAGACGACCGCTTTTCACCCGAACAGCTCCGTGCCGACCTGACCGCACGCGGGAAGACAGCGGTTGTACGTGCCGGCGCAGAAGCCATCGTGGAGTACCTGCTGGGACATCTCCAGCCACGGGAAGTCGTCGCCATTCTGTCCAACGGCGGTTTTGACGGCCTGCACGACAAACTGCTGCAAGCCTTGAACCGGAAGACCAGCCAGGGGTGAGGATGGGAAAAGCCTTTGGCTGTGCGCGTTGTGCCGCCCAGCGCCCTTGGGCTACAGCAGCCGTTCCTGCAGGCGGCGCAGAACGGTCAGCGCCAGGTCGGGCGTCAGACTGTTCAGATCGAGCGCGCGGAGTTCTTCGATGACGCTTTCGTTGACGGCTTCAAACAGCGTCGGCTGCGCACGCTGGGCCCTGCCCCGGCGGGCCGGCAGATGCCGCGCCAGCTTGGGCTTGCCAAGGACATCGAGTTCATTGGCTTCCAGATTGGCGAGGATTTCACGGGCGCGCGCGATGACCGAAGCCGGAAGGCCGGCCAGCCGTCCGACTTCTATGCCGTAGGACTTGCTGGCGCTGCCCGGTATGACGCGGTGCAGAAACACGATGTCGCCATTCTGTTCCGAAACCGCCAACTGGACGTTGCACACGCCCGGCAGTACCTGCGCGAGTTCAACCAGCTCGTGGTAGTGCGTCGCAAACAGCGTTTTTGCTGCGTGGTGTGGATCGTCGTGCAGGTACTCGCACACCGCCCACGCGAGGGAAAGCCCGTCAAAGGTCGAAGTGCCGCGCCCGACTTCATCGAGCAGAACGAGGCTGCGCGGCGTGGCCGTGTTGAGAATGCAGGCCGTTTCCGTCATCTCGACCATGAAGGTCGAACGGCCGCGCGCCACGTTGTCTGAAGCGCCGATGCGCGTGAAAATCCGGTCCACCAGCGGAATGGAGGCGCGGCGGGCCGGCACAAACGCGCCAGCGTGCGCCATCAGGACAATGAGACCGGTCTGGCGCAGAAACACGCTTTTGCCGCCCATGTTCGGCCCGGTGATGATGAGCAGCCGGTCGGTCGAATTGTTCATGCGGACATCATTGGGCACGAACCGCTCGACGTTGGCTTCGACCACCGGATGCCGGCCGTCTTCGATGACGAGTTCATCGCCGGCGTGCAGTTCCGGGCGTACGTAGCGCCGTCGCGCGGCCACTTCCGCCAGCGCCGCCAGCACGTCGAGCACGGCCACGATGCGGGCTGCCGTCTGCAAACGCGGGGCGTGGGCGACGAGAAAGGCGCGCAGTTCCTGAAAAAGCTGGGTTTCCAGCGCCAGCAGCCGCACTTCGGCGTCGCGCAGCCGCGCTTCGAGCTGCTTGAGTTCGGGCGTCGTGTAGCGTTCGCCGTTGGCAATCGTCTGCTTGCGTTCGTAGTCCGCCGGAACGTACCTGAGGTTGGCTTTGGTGACTTCGATGTAGTAGCCAAAGACCTGATTGAAGCGCACCTTGAGCGAACCAATGCCGGTCCGTTCACGCTCCCGTTGTTCGATGGCGGCCATGGCCCCGCTGGCGTCATGGCGCAGATGACGCAACTCATCCAGTTCGGCGCTGAAGCCGGGACGGATGACGCCGCCTTCGTCAAGTTTGACCGGAGGCGCATCGGACAGGGTTTCGGCCATGCGCTGGTGCAGGTCGGCGCACGGGTCGAGGCTTTCACCGAGCGTCAGCAGCAGGGACGACGTACAGGCCAGGAGCCGTTCCCTGAGCGCCGGCAGATGTGCGCAGCTTGTGCGCAGCGCGGCTACGTCGCGGGGCGTGGCCAGGTTGAGGGAAAGCCGTCCGACGAGACGTTCGATGTCCTGAATGTCGCGGAGCAACTGCCGGAAGCCATCCCGTTCGATGGGTTTCCGGTGCAGTTCGTCCACGGCATCGAGGCGGGCTTCGATGATGGGCAGCTCAAGCGACGGACGCAGAAGCCACTGCCTGAGCAGGCGCGCGCCCATGTTGGTGATGGTGTCGTCGAGGACGCCCAGCAGGGCATCCCGTTTGCTGCCGCTGGCTCCTGTGATGACTTCCAGATTTTTGAGCGTCAGCAGGTCGAGTTCGAGCGTGGTTGTCGTCTCGAACCACGTCACGCCGGTCACATGACGCGCGTCACTCATCTGCGTTTCACGGAGGTAACGCAGGACAGCCGCGGCGGCGCCAATCGCCAGCGGCCGGCCTTCGAGGCCGAAGCCGGCCAGCGAGCGGACGCCGAAGTGTTCGCGCAGCAGGGCTTCACCGGCATCCGGGGCAAATGAAAGCTGTTCGGTCAGGGTGAGCGCGGCCGTGAAGCGCGGTGGCCCGGAGGGCTTCCCCTCCGCCGGTGCATCCGGCGAAGGCGGCTGCGGGAAGGCTGCACTGAGCAGCGGGGCAAGTGTTTGCGGGGCGAGAACTTCGCGTGGATCAAAGCGTTCGAGCAGGTTGAGTGCGGCTTCGAGGTGTGCTTCGCCCCGCAGTTCGGTCACGGAAAACTCGCCGGTGGTGACGTCAAGCAGGGCAACAGCGGTGGCTTCCGCGTTGCTGGAGAGTGCGGCGAGAAAGCGGTTTTCGGCTCCGGTCAGCAGGGTTTCTTCGAGGGAGGTGCCGGGCGTCACCACGCGCACGACGGCGCGTTCGACGAGCTTGGTCTTGCCGGTGGCCTCTTCGGTCTGTTCGCAGATGGCGACGCGGTAGCCGCGCTCGACGAGCCGGGCAATGTAGCCGGCGGCGGCGTGGTAGGGGACGCCGCACATGGGGACGGGCTGGGCGGTGTCCTTGTGGCGGGCGGTGAGGGTGAGATCGAGTTCGCGTGACGCGATGTGGGCGTCCTCGAAGAACATCTCGTAAAAGTCGCCGAGCCGGAAAAAGAGCAGGGTGCCGGGGTACTTGGCCTTGATGGCAAAGTACTGGCGCATCATCGGGGTCGCTGCCGTGGACACCGAGTTCCGTTCCTCCTTACCGGGTGCGGTTGCGGCCCCGGCCGTGACCGGCCAGCCTCACGGCAGGATTTCAACCTCCAGTTGCTGGCGGCCGCTCACGTCGCACTCGCCGGGTGGTAGTTCCTGCTTGAGCAGGGTCAGGGTCGGCAGGGCTTTTCCTTCGGTTCTGATGCGCGCACTGCTGATGGTCGCCAGATAGGAAGCCGGCAGCGCCGGCATGGCCTCCTCGCCGATGACTGCACCCGGCTCAGTACGGTAGAGCCGAACGTAGAGCCGGTCAGGGCGGTGCAGGCGATTGAGTGCCGCCGCAAGCTGTCCCAGATTCTCAGCCGTGCCGGTCACAACCGGATCGAGGGCATCCATGACGCGGCCATCACCGACGAGCAGCGTCGCCATACCGGGACGCACATCGGCCGGAATGGTGACGGGCACCTGCTCCACAAGCGTCTGCCCCTGGGCATTGTGGGCCACGAGCGTCAGGTGGAGGGTTTCACCCCGCCGGACGCGCAGGCGGTCGGCCCACAGTCCGTCCAGGGTGGCGTTGAGCCGGGCATCCCGTGCTGTCACAGTGACGTGGATGGCGCGTACCTTCCCCTTGGCCAGCCCGCTGTTGAGCAATGTCGCCAGCGGTTGCGCCACGCTGATGCCAACGCCTGTCGCCGGGCTGAAGTTGGAAGCAATCGAACGGGCGAACCGGACCGGCGGTGCGCCGTCCAGCTCGATCCGCCCTTCGGCGCGAAGTGTCGCCTCGCCGATGCTGCGTTCCGTGGCCGTCAGACTGGCCGCGACGCCGATGTTGGCCAGAATCGGCGACAGGAAGCCATCTTCGACAATCTCAAAGCGGTAGCGCCGGGCAGCGCCAAGTGCGCTTTTGACCTCAACCGTCACCGGAATCATCGGGGCCGTGATGCCCAGCCGCCCACGGATGGCTGCCGAGCGATCCTGCGTCATGGCTCCGACCGGGGCTTTGGGCACGGTCAGCTTGAAGGAGTTGCCGACGTTCGGGATGACCGTCACCACTTCGCCTTCTGACATCGGAAACATCACGCCGCCAATCCCGCCGGGGCTGAAGAAGGGATGACCGAACGCCAGAATGTCATCGCCATCGCGCCACGTCACCGTGCCGGAGGCGCTCAGACCGAAGTCGCCGCGCATGAGGTCCACGGAGACCGTCCGCCCCGGCGCAAGGGTTTCCGGGGTGATGACGCCCAGACCGGCTGGTTGCGCCGGAGCGCCGCCACCGTTGACAACCCGGAAGCCCAGCCCTTCAAAGGTGGCGGCAAAGGGCGCCAGGACATCCACGGCAAAACCGGACGCCGCCAGTGGCGTGGCAATCGGCAGGAAGGCCCCGCCTTCGCGCCAGGCATCACGCAGCGCCGGAATGCGCGCCACGGCTGCCGCATCAACCGGGATAGGCGAAAGCGTCCCGGTCCGCCGGGCAAGCCGTGCCGGGTCGCTTTCGGCAAAGACTTCAATCATGTGGGCGATGGGCATGATGAGCGCAATTGGTTCCTTGGCAAAGGCAAAGGCCGCCGAAATCGCGCCGACGAGCTTGCCTTCGATGAAAACCGGGCTACCGCTCATCCCGGCAAAGACCAGCGTGCGCTCGACGTTGGAGCCGGTCAGCCGCGCCACGATGAAGGACTGTTTCGGATTCGGTGTGCCGGGCAAAATTCCCAGAATTTCCACGCCGAAGTCTTCCACGCGGTCGCCCTGAAACACCGTGCGGCCCACGCCGACCAGTCCGGGCCGGATGGCGTGCAGCGGAAAGAAACGGGGATCGTCAGCCGTCATCCGCAGCGCCGCACGGGCGCTGTCGCGGGTAGGGCCATGTCCGCGTTCATGGGCCACGACCACGCCGCTGACGAGAACAAGACCAACCAGACCACAAAGGCCACGCCACATGAGTCGCCCGAGCATGCCAACCTCCCACACACCGTGTTGACCGGCGGTTCACCGGCGGGTTGCCGCGCCGCTGGCCGGCGCAAAGGTCATTTCCTTGAACAGGTAATCCGCTCCTGCCATTTTCTCGGTCAGGAACAGTACGTAGCGGATGTCCACGCTGATGGTGCGCTGGGCGTCGTAATCATACAGGAAGTCGTTGCCCAACCCTTCAAAATTGCCGTCGAAGACGACGCCGATGATTTCGCCGCGCCCGTTCAGGATGGGACTTCCCGAGTTGCCCCCAATGATGTCATTCGTGGAGAGAAAATTCACGGGCACATCGCCGAAACGCGGCTCGAAGTACCGGCCGTGATCCTTGCGCCGGTGCAGGTCAATGACAGCCTGGGGCGCGGCAAAGGGATCAACGCCACGGTCCTTTTCGACAACCCCAAACAGGGTCGTGTAGTAACGATAGGTCGCGCCGTCTTTGGGCGTGTAGCCTTTGACTTCGCCGTAGGTGAACCGCAGCGTACGGTTGGCGTCCGGGTAGAAGGGCTGGTTGCCGCGACTGGCCGCCAGAGCCGCAATGTAGCGCGCCCGCAGCGCGGTGACTTCAGCATTGAAACGTTCCGTGCGCTTGCGTGCAGCATCGTTTTCGGGGGCCAGCGCCAGCAGGAAGTTGAGTCCGGGGTCATCGAGCGCCCGGAGCTGGGCCGCCGACAGTTCAAACAGCACCTGTAACCGCCCCGGCGTGCTGTAGTAGGGCGATTCGATGATGTGCCGGGCGAGTTCCCGTTGCGCTGCCGCGCGCGCTTCTCCGGTTTTGCCTTCAAACTGCCGGTCGAGAAAGGCGATGCGGTAGCCCGCCGGCTGCTTGTCGGCCAGTTCAAAGAGCGCCACCAGTCGTTGTTGTTCGAGATGCACATTCCGGTCACGAAACAGGTTTGGAATGACGGCCTTGAGGCGGCTCGCCTGCGCTTCGATTTGCGGGTTGCGCTCGCCGGCCGGTTTTTCGGCTTCCACCGCACGCGCCACGGCCAGACTGGCGACACCGGCCACCTGGCTGATGAAACCGGGAATCCGCGGCAGCAGGAAATCCGTGGGCACGAACGGCCGCTGCTCCTCGTTGAGTTTGGTCAGTTTGGGAATGACATCACCGTACTTGGCCTGGTTTTCGGGTGTGCTGGCAATGAACTGCGCCAACGCGGCTTCTTCCTTGCGGCGGCGTTCGAGAAACTGGACGCGGCGGAGCGTACGCTGGGCGCCCTGGTACGCCTTGAGCGAGTTGCTCAGCCCGAAAATCTGCGAAGCCAGCGCCAGCGCCGTCTTGCGGTCGGCCCTGGCGGCTTCTTCGAGCGCGGCAATCTGGCCGGTGAAAAAGTCAATGAGCAGCGGAATCTGGAGGCGTTCATTGGTTTCCACCGAGGACGCTTCGCGGTAGCGGTTCGTGCGTCCCGGATAGCCCATGACCATGGTGAAGTCGCCTTCTTTGTAGCCGGCCAGCGAAATCGTCAGGTGCTTCTTCGGGCGGTAGGGCACGTTGTCTTTGGCGTAGGCCGCCGGGCGGTTGTCCTTGTTGGCATAGACGCGGAAAAAGGTGAAATCCCCGCAGTGGCGCGGCCACTCGAAGTTGTCCGGGTCGCCGCCGTAGTAGCCGATGTCCTTGGGCGGGGCATAGACCATCCGCACGTCGGGAAACACGTCATAGACGTAGAGGTAAAACTGCAACCCGCTGTTCATTTCGACGACCTGGGCCTGCCGGTTCGGCTGAGTCTGGGCGTCAATGATCTTTTTGCGGTTTTCGGCAATTTTTTTCTCCCGTTCCTCGGCGGTCATCTCCGGTGTGACGCCGGCAAGGACTTCCGCCGTGACATCCTTCATAATGTCGAGCACCTGAACGGTGTAGCCCGGCGTCGGCAGTTCTTCACTCCGGTTTTTGGCGACGAAGCCATTGGCGACATAATCCTTTTCCGGGGTGCTCAGGCTGGCGATGCCGTCGAAGGCGACGTGGTGGTTGGTCAGCAGAAGCCCTTCGGGAGAGATGAACTCCCCCGTGCCGCCGTCAATGATGACGATGGCATCCTTGAGGCTGGGGCCGTTCGGGTTGTAAATGTCTTCGGGTTTGAGGGTGAGACCCTTGGCCCGCATTTTGGCGAGAGGCAGGGTGTTGACCGTATCCGGCAGCCACATGCCTTCTTCGGCCTGGGTGAGGGTAAAGAAGCAGCCGGAAGACAGCACCAGGGCCAGCCCCCCGGCAATCAGTCGCTTGTACATAGGAAACAAACGCGCTCCATTTCAGGATGTTGTGTGTCGTGCATTCGCAGACGATAACCGGAAATGACACCGGCCGAAAGCAAGAGTCCGTAGGCAGCCTGCCAGGGAGGCCGGGCCGGTGATGCCGCTTCCCATTGACGCCTTTCTGCCCGGCATCGTTGAGACCCTGCGCGCGGCCGGTCGGCTGGTCATTCAGGCCGCTCCCGGCGCCGGAAAGACAACCCGTGTCCCGGCGGCGCTGCTGGAAGCCGGGCTGTCCGCATCAGGCGACATCGTGGTGGTCGTCCCGCGTCGCCTGGCAGCGCGCCTGGCGGCCCGTTTCGTGGCCCGGTCGTACGGGGAAGCTGTCGGGCAGACGGTCGGTTACACGGTTCGTTTCGATGACCGCACCGGCCCGGCGACCCGCCTGCGCTTCGTAACGGAGGGCATACTCACGCGCCGTCTGCTCCATGACCCAACCCTGCGCGGCACGGGCATCGTCATCGTGGATGAATTCCACGAACGGCATCTCTCCACCGATCTGGCGCTGGCGCACCTGCACCGGCTGCGGCAGGGCGCGCGTCCTGACCTCAAGGTGGTGGTCATGTCGGCGACGCTCGATGCCGAACGGGTGTCCGCCTTCCTTGCCGACGCACCGGTGGTGACGGTGCCGGGGCAGACCTTTCCGGTGACGGTGGACTACCTGCCGCCGCCGGGTGCGGTGCCCCTGTCCCGGCAGGTGGCGGCGGCTCTTGAGCGGTGCCTCCGGGAGGGACCCGACGGGGATGTACTCGTCTTCCTGCCGGGCATGGCCGAGATTCGCGCCTGCCTGCGGGAGTGCTCCCCGCTGGCCGCGCGCCACAATCTGGCGCTGCATGCTCTGCACGCCAGCCTGCCGGCGGCGGAGCAGGATGCTGCCGTACGGCCCAGGCCGCGCCGCAAGGTCATTCTGGCGACCAACGTCGCCGAGTCGGCCATCACGATTGAACAGGTGGCGGTTGTCATTGACAGCGGTCTGGTGCGCCGCGTGGAGTACGCAAGCTGGACGGGACTGCCCCAGACGACGATTGGGCGCGTCTCCCAGGCGTCCGCCATCCAGCGCGCCGGCCGCGCCGGCCGGACCCGTCCCGGACGCTGCCTGCGGCTCTACACCGAGGCGGATTTCAACCTGCGCCCGCCTTTTGAGACACCGGAGATTCACCGTACCGATCTGGCGGAGGCCGTCCTGGAACTGCGGGCCGCCGGCATCTGCGACATATCAACCTTTCCGTGGTTTGAGCCGCCAACGGCCGAGGCGCTGGCCGCGGCCGAAGCGGCCCTGCATCGCCTGGGGGCGCTCGACGCCGAAGGGGTGACAGCCGTTGGGCGTGCCATGCTCGAACTACCGGTTGCGCCACGTCTGGCGCGGCTCGTCGTCGAAGGGCGCCGGCAGGGTGTGGTACGGGAAGCCTGCCGGGTGGCGGCGCTGCTGGGGGAGCGCGATGTTCGCCGGGCATCCACCGTTCCGCCCGGCTACGGGCAATCGGATGTTCTGGCGCTGCTCGATACGTTTGAGACCGCCAACGAAGCCGGCACGGTGGCGCGGGTGCGGCAGGTCGAGCAGCAACTGCTGCGGTGTGTGCGCCGTCTGCCGCCGGAGCCGCGGCTGGCGTCGGCGGGAGAGGTTGCCGGGGAGGTCGAATTCCGGCTGGGGCGCTGCCTGCTCGTGGCGTTTCCTGACCGGGTGGGGCGGATGCGGCGGCGGCCCGACGGCGAACGTGAGGTACTTCTGCCCGGTGGTGGACGGGCCCGGCTGGCGGCGTCGAGTGTCGTGACGGAACCGGGGCTGGTCTTGGCGCTCGATGCTGAAACACAGATGGATGGAACGACGCTTGTGCGGCTGGCGAGCCGGATTTCGCCGGACTGGCTGCTAGAGCTGTTTTTCGATGCCATCGAGGAAACGGACACGCACGAGCTGAACGCCGAAGGGCGTGTCGTCCGTTTCCGGCGGCTGCTCTATCAGGGCATTGTTTTTGAGGAACGGGTGCCTCCGGCGGTTGAGCCAGCAGCCGCGGCCCGGTTGCTCGTTGACCGTCTGCGCGCGAGCGGAGGAAGTGTCTGGCCGGCCGAGCCGGCGCTGGATCGTTTGCAGGCACGGCTGGCCTTTGCGGCGGCCCATGTCCCGGAAGCCGGTCTCAAACCCTTTACCGACGATGATGTGTGGGCAGCCGTGGAGGAACTGTGTCTCGGTTGCGTGACGCTGGAGGAAGTCCGACAGGCGCTACAGAGGCAGCGCCTGTCCGCCTTGCTGCTGGCGCGGCTGACGCCGGTGCAGCGGGCGCGGCTCGATGACATTGCCCCGGAAAACCTGCCGCTGGGCCGCCGCCGTGTGTCCATCGGGTATCCGGCGGATGGGCCGCCATTCATCGCTGCACCCATTCAGGATTTCTTCGGGATCAAAGAAACCCCACGCCTGGCCCACGGGCGCGTTCCCGTCACCCTGCACCTGCTGGCACCCAATCGGCGGCCGGTTCAGGTCACGACCGATCTGGCTGGCTTCTGGAAACGGGCCTACCGTGAACTGCGCCCGCAACTTGCCCGGCGCTATCCAAAGCATGCCTTCCCGGAAGTGGGCAGCGAGTAGCGAGTGGAAGGGGCGACCGGCCGGTCGCCCATACTGGCGAGTGGCGACAGGTAGGGGCGGTTCGCGAACCGCCCGCACAAAAAGCAAAGATGCGCCCCGGTTGGAGCGCGTCGCGGAATTTGCCAGAAAGCCGTCGCAGGATAACGGTGCTGCCTGGTCGGCAGCCCGGTGCCGGCAGTGAGTAAACAACTAGGCCACAGCAGGCGTCGGTTCACCGGCCGGTTCGCCTTTGCGACGGGTCGGCGCCTTGGTTTCCTTGTCGAGCTTGCGCGACATCTTTTCAACCTGATTGAGAATGCGCTTGATGTCCGAGCCGTTGGCGAGGTCGAGCGACGCCACGACGTTGAGGACTTCCTCCCGCAGGGCTTCCTTGTCCAGTGCCGCCTTCTTCGACCGCGGGGTGGTCAGCTCCGTGAGCCGGCGCACCAGCCCGTCAAAAAACTTCTGAAGCTGCTCCGTCACCTGTCTGACCTGGGCGACAGGCATTTCACTGAGTTTGCTGACCTGCCGCTCGATGTCCTGCGGCGTGGGCAGGTTCAGGTTGGGCAGGTTCAGGTTGGGCATAGGCAATGTCGGAACGGTGAGTTCGACTTCGTTGCCGCGGGCCACGGCATCGTCAAAAAACTTCTTCACGGTGTCACGCACAACCAGCGTCGTGCCAATCCCGAACTTGACGCTTTTGACGGCCGCCTCGGAAACGATCTCAAAAGGTGGCCGCACCGTCGGTTGTTCAGCCAGCCGCTGGGCGGCCCGGGAACGGGGCTTGGAAGTCGTGGTTGTCGCTTTGCGGGTTGTTTTCCGGGTGGTCTTGGTCGTTGCCATACGAGTGCACTCCTTTATTGCGAGGGTATGTATTCAGAAAAATGAAGTCCGTGTGGTGGGTTGTACGAGGGGCAGTTGACAGTGAGGGATTACGACCGGACGGCGCGTGTGCGCTTCCGGGTGGTCATCCCGTGGCCGTTGGTGACACGTTGGGCGGACTCAGCAGCTCCTGCGCCGTCCACGCCGGCACCATCCAGCGGCACAGCCTGGGTAAGCTTTCCAAGCTGCTTTTCGAGTTCAGTCACCCGCCGCTGAAGCCGTCCGAATTCCCTTGCCGAAGGCACGCCGTGCGCCGCAAGCTGCTCAGTAACACATTGTGAAACAAAGGTTTCGATGACGGCCCGCAGCGCCGGCGCCAGTTGCTCGGCGCTTTCATCAGCGCTCGCCGTGCCCTTCACGCTGTGGCGGAGGGCGTCCCGGAGCATCGTCCCCAGCCGCTCAAACTGGCGGTCAATCTGTTGCACCGTGTCCAGCCCGGCCGAGACCGTCCGCCGCATGTAGCCAAAAAACAGATCGCTCGGCTGCCGGATGAACGACACCAGCGCGTTGCGGGAAATCGGCTCCGTTGGCTGGCGCACCGTCGCCGCCGCAATCTTCGAGAGGGTGGCTTCCGTAATGTCTTCGCCGCTTTCCTTGTCAATGACCTGCACTTCTTCTCCCGCCTGGATGAGATCGGCCAGTTCCTCCAGTTTCACGTAGCGTCGGGCGACGACATCGTACAGTTTGCGATTCGCGTAACGTTTGATTGTGCGTGCCATGGGTGTTGCCTCCATCCTGTGGCGTCGGAAGTTACGTCGTGGGCGGACGCTGAGGGGAGGATAACGCACTGCGTCAAAAAGTCAAGCGGAAAGTGATGCGATGCGGCAGAATTTTGCCGGTCCCGGAGTGCAAATACAACAAAACAAAAGGGAAATGGATTATCTTTCAGGGGAGCTGGAATGGCGCAGTGTGCGAATTTCAACCCGTTCACCCGCCCGCCGGCACTGCCGGGCGTACCGGAAGGCCGCGGTCAGGTCGTCGCCATCGGCGTCGAGCGCCGTCGTCCGGGGCATGGACACGGAAAGCGTCGGCAGCACCCGGATGAGGTGGTCGAGCGAAAGCTGAAAGCCCACGGCCGGCTCATCCACGCCAAACAGACGGGTCAGGGCATCGTACCGTCCGCCGCTCCCGACGGCCAGCCCGCTGCCGGGGACGTAGATGTGAAACGTCATCCCGGTGTAGTACCCCAGGCGGCCGACGGCGCCGGCATCGAAGGTCAGGCGGTCGGCAATGCCAAGGGCGGACGCGACATCAAAGACGTGTTCGAGGTCGTCCAGCGCCGCCAGAATGTGGTCATTGCGGGTCTGCGCACGCAGGTGGTGTAGGGCTGCGCTCTGCCCATGGACGCTCAGCAGGTCGCGCCAGAGGGCAGGAGCGGACTGCTCGCGCAGCCACGTTTTCAGGGCGTCGTACTGCCGCCGGTCAATGAGCTGGCGCAGGATTTCGCGCTGTCCGGCGGAAAGTCCCAGTTCTTCGGCGACGCCGGCGAGGATTCCGGCATGGCCCAGCGACACATGCACTTCCTCCAGTCCAAGCCGTTCGAGGGCTTCCAGCGCCACGAGCAGGACTTCGACATCGGCTTCGAGGCGGTCATTGCCGAAAAGTTCCGCGCCAAGTTGCCAGGTGGCGCTGGCGACACGGCGGGCGGCGTGGGTGTTGCGGAAAACTTCGCCGCCGTAGCACAGCCGGATGGGCCGCGGCCAGTCCCGGCAGCGCGTGGCGACGGTGCGTGCCACCAGCGAGGTCAAATCCGGGCGCAGCGCCAGCAACTCGCCTTCGACATCCGTAAAGCAGTAGGTGGCTTCCGCCGGATGGCTGCCCGTGCTCTGGACAAAAAGGGCATGGGCGTCATAGACCGGCAGCAGGATTTCCTCGTAGGACCAGCCGTGAAAGGTCTCGAACACAATGCGCTCGATGGTCCGGCGGCGGCGGACTTCCGGCCCGAGGACATAGGTGACGCCAGCCGGGAGTTTGAACCAGGTATCCGTTATCGTCGTCATGATTGCGGCCCGTGCTTTCTCAGATTTCGAGCAGGTGGCAACATCTTCCCACGCGCAAAAGACCGTGCTTGTAGTCCATTCCGGCGGTCAAGGCAAAACTGCTGCTTCGGGAACCGCGGCCGGGCGTCGCTGCCGGAGAGGGGAGAGCAGCCCGTGGCGGTCGTGATTTCTGTCTGACATCAGGAATCAGAGAGGGGGCCACCAATGTTGGAAGCAGACGTCACTTCGGGCGGAGGGGGTGCGGCCGGGCATCCGTATGGGGGTTGGTGTCCGAACTGTGGGGCGCCGCTGGCGGTTGGGCAGAAATACTGTATCCGGTGTGGATTGCGCTACGACGCAGTCGCCTTTGAGCGGTTGGCGGCGCTTGAGGCCGAACGCCGGGCCATTCTGATGTCGCTGCTGCCCACGGAAGCCAGCACCGCGAAAGCGGGTTCCGCGCCGGGCAGACCTGTGCCGCCAGTGCAGATGGAGACCGCGTTGGCCGAAACGGAGCCGGAGGCCGGGTGGCCGTCCGATGCTGATACCGGTTCTGTGGCGTGGTTGCTGCCGGTTCTGGTGTATGGCGGCGGGATGCTGATGGTCATCGGCGCGCTGGTGTACCTGCGGGGCATCATTCTGGAATATCCGGCGGTGCAGCTTGGTCTCGTCACGGCGGCCATGGCGGGGTTTTTCGGGCTGGCGGTGCGCGGTTTGCATCACGATCCCGACAATCTCCTGGCCCGGGGCTGGCTCTGGCTGGCGATGTTGCTGCTTCCGCTCAATTCCTGGTTGGGGGTTCGGCACGGCTGGCTGCCGTCCGGGGTCGGGTGGGCTTATGCGCTGGCGTGTGCCGTGGCGTACTGGTCGCTGGCCACATGGCTTGCTGACCGGGCCGTGCCCCACCTGGCGGTGGGTGTCGGGTTGGTGGCCGTCCTGTGGTTTGGGGTGGATGTCCTGCCGTCGGAAGCGGCGGCCTGCGGACTGCTGTCGGTCGTTGCGATGGGGCTGGCCGTCTGGTCGGTCCGTTTTCCGGCCCACATTGCGGCTGTGGCGGGTTGGTGGTGGGGTGCGGCCACTGTGGGATTGTGCGCGCTGACGACGCCTTCCCTTGGTGAATTCTGGCTGGGCGGCCTCACCGGCCTTTCATGTCTAGTGGTGGGGGCGGTGACGGCCAGCCAGGGCGCGGCCTGGGCATGGGTGGGCGGTGGTCTCGGCGTCCTGACGCTGGCCTATGGTCAATGGCTCGCGCTGCACAACCTGCCATCGGGCTGGCTGGCAACGGGTTGGGCCGGCTGGCTGTGGGTGCTCACCTTGGGGCAGATCGCAGCGGATCGCCGGGCGGAAACGGACCACGAAGAGCAGGCCCGACGTTTCTCTGTGCCGTGCAGGTGGGCGGGGCATCTTCTGGCGGGCGTCCTTGGTTTGTGGGCGCTGCTTGGCGTCGTCATCGGCTTTGACATCTGGCTTTTTGCAACGTCGGCTGGAATCACGCTCGGCCGCGGGCTGGCGACGGCTCATGAGTGTGTCGGGTACGGTCTGGCGTGGGCGCTCGTGGCGGGGTGGGGGGCGTGGCAGATGCGGAAAACGCTCCTGTGGTTTCCACTCTGCCTGGCGGTCGTGTCCATTCTGGCCATCTCCAGCGCCCTGACGATGGGCGCACGGGAGATACAGGTCATTTCTGGGCCGATGGCCCTGCTGGTGCTGCCGGTTGTGCTGTGTGCCACGCGCTTCGGGATTGAGTGGCTGGGCGCGTGGCTGGGGCGGGAGTACAGCACCGAGGTGGACACGAGCTTTGGTCTCGACTTCGGGCTGCCGCATCATCCGGCCATCGTGCCGTCGCGGTGGGTGGTGGATTTCTGCGCGGTTGTTCACCTGCTGGGGCTGGTGGTGCTGGCCGCGGAGGCATGGCATCCGGTTCACACGGTCGGGATTGCCATCCTGGCCCTTTATGGCGGCCTGGGATGGTTTCTGAGCAGTACGCCGGGTCTTCAGCGTGGGTATGCCCTGGCGCTGTGGGGTGTGGCCTACGTGGGGCTGGTGGTGACGGGGTGCGGCGCCGGGCAGGTGGGATGGCTCGACATCCTGCCCTGGGTGGCGCTGGTTGCCGGGGGCAGTGTCGTGGTGGTGTCCGCTCCGGTGGTGGATGAAAGCCACCTTCGCGCTGCATTACGGCAGGTCTCGCTGGTTGTGCTGGGGTGGGGCGTGCCGTCCGCGCTGGTTGGCATCGTGACCGCGACGGGGCCGGAAGCCGGGCACTTCCTGGCACTGGCATCGGCGGCTGGTGCGGGCTGGGTAGCCGCCGTCCGGCAGGTGGTTCCGCTGTGGGGGCTGTTGGCAACGGTGTGTGGCGGGCTGGCGGCCGTCCAGGCCGCGCGGCTCGCCGGATGTCCGATGGAAGCGTTGCCCATGGTTGGTGTGGTGTATGGCTACAGCGCGGCGTGGCTGGGGTGGCGGAGACCGCAGCGCGCCAAGGAGGGAGAAGCCGAACCGTCGTTGTGGGGATCACTGAACGCCGGCGGGCAGCTCTGCCTGTGGGTTGGGGCTGTGGGCGCGCTGGGCGTTCTGGAAGGTCAGTCCGCAGTGCTCGTCGGCTGTAGTCTTGTCTGCGCGGCCAGCGCATTGGCCGTAGCCAGTTTCCTTGCCCGGGATGCCACGCATGACCTGTACGCCGTAGCCGCGCTGGTGTGGGGCGCTGTGACTTACGTATGGGCGCTCAGCTACCTGGTGTTGCCGCCGTTTGAGCGGGTTGCCGCCCTGACTGTGCCCTATGGCGTGGTGGTGGCGGGTGTCGGCTGGCTCAAGTGGCGGTGGCAGCGCGGTCATCCGGTGCTGGCGCGCCTGCTCATCTGGCTGGGGAGCTTCGTCTTCTGCTTTCCGGTCGTCGTGCAGTCTATACTGCTCCGTCTGGATGGCAAGGGGGCGCCTGGCCAGGACATGCTGGCGGATGCAACGGCATTGACCGCACTGGTGCTGGGTCTGTCCACGCGCTGGAAAGCTCCGGCCTTTGCCGGCGGGACGGCGTTGGGGCTGCACCTGTCGGTGGTGTTGGCGGTCAGTGTGCCGTGGGGTGACGTGCCCTACGGCGTCTATCTGGCTCTGGTGGGACTGACGCTGTTTGTGACCGGCATCTGGTTGTGGCGGCGGTATCAGACCGACTAGCCCGCCGGCAAAACGGCTCCGGGGGGTTGCTACCGGGTGTCGATCAGATGGTGCATCGTGAATTGACACCACGGAAAAAACTCTGTTAGCTTAGCCCTACCTTCGTTATAGTTCATAACGCTTCCAAAACCTGTTTTTCCTGCCTGGAAAGCCCTATGCCGCTCGTAGGCGATCTCACCGACCTCGCACTGGTGGACATCATCCAAATCAACTGCGTCGGCCGCAACACGGCGCGGCTGACCGTTCACTACCCGATTGGCGATGGCGTGTTTTACTTTGCCGATGGTGAGGTGGTGGATGCGCGTCTCGGTAATCTGGTAGGGGTTGAAGCGGTGTACAAGGCCCTGGAGTATGACCAGGGAGCCTTTCGGATTGACACCGGCATTCCAGCGCCGACCCGCACGATTTTTGAGCCTTGGGCCAACCTCATCATGGAAGGGCTGCGGCTGCTGGACGAGGCCCGCGCGGGACGCGGAGAAGATGGTGAAGCCACCACACCCACGCCGACAGCGGCGCTGCCGACCCGGACGCCGACGACCACGAGTGGCGCAGCCCGGGTGGTCAACATTTACCAGGTGCTGGTCAATGATCTGACAAAAGTCAAAGGGATTGACATGGCGCTGGCGGTGGCGCGGGATGGCACCGTGCAGGCTGCCAGTAAAGTCAAATCAGCCGAAAAGCTGGGCATGATGGTGGCCCTGCTGGTTCACCTTGGACGGCTCATCACCGTGCCGAGCCGGGTGGGGGCCCTGTCCCGGATGACCATCAGCGTTGGCCCGAAGAAGGTAATGGTCTTCGACCTCGAAAACTACCTGGCGCTCATCGAGTTCAGTGCGGCGGTTCGGTTTGAAACCATGAGTCCACACATTGACCGCATCTTCCGCAAGATGCAGGCGCGCATCAACGGTGCAACCGAAGGGGTTTCGACGGGTTTGTTGGGTGGTACAGGTGCGCTGACCCCACCTGGGCCTTATGCGGGGCCGCTGACGATGTAGTGCTGTCGGCTTGGCGCTGCGACACCGGTTGATGTTGACGCTTGGCCATGATTGTTCCACGCGGAAAGCCAGTCCATGAAAACCTGAGCACTTCGTACGTCAACGTTGCGGCCCTGCTGGCTGATCTCCAGGTCAACGAGTTTACGGGCTATGTCTCCGTCGAGTTCTGGGGCTACAGTGGCTATGTGTTCCTGTCGCGCGGGCAGATTGTCAATGCCTACGAGGCGACGGAAACCTCTGTCCAGCGCGAGCGGCAGGCTTTGGACAACCTGCTGTCACGCGCCCAGGCGCGCAACGGCAAGGTCGGGTTCTTCCAGCACCCGGAAGAAGTCATCCAGGCCATTACCGGCATCATTGATGGTGAGCCGGTGCACCGCGATTTGTCTTCGGATTTTACCAACCTCGAAAAGCTCGTCGAAAAGCTCATCAAGTCCGGCACTGCCTGGTATGTTGAAGTCCTGTTTGAACAGGAACAGGGCGGCGGAATCATCTACGTTTTCGATGAGCGGGCCGAGGCCGTCGTTTCGGTCGCACCGACGGCTGGCGGCGAGTACGCCACGGCGCTGGGGAAGGACGGACTGGCACTGATTTACGACCGGGTTGCGCGGGGGGCCACGTTCAACGTCTATCGTGGGACGAGCACCCCGGCGGCTTCAATGGCGACCATCAAGCCGCTGGTCGCGCCGCCACGCCCGGAAATGCCGCCGGTCAGTCCGCCGCCGGTCAGTCGTCCCGGCCCCGTGACACCAGCGCCTGACCTGGCGCCACCCACCCTGCGCGTGCCGGAGGTGCAGCCCCTGCCCAGCGCGTCCCCGGTGGTGGATACGGTGCTCGTCGAGGACGTGGAGGACAGCGATTCACCGCTCGAACTCGAAGATGAAAGTATTCGCCCGCTGACCCGCGAGCAGTATGCCGAACT
The DNA here is from genome assembly GCF_018304765.1 of Chloracidobacterium sp. N. Classification (NCBI taxonomy): domain Bacteria; kingdom Pseudomonadati; phylum Acidobacteriota; class Blastocatellia; order Chloracidobacteriales; family Chloracidobacteriaceae; genus Chloracidobacterium; species Candidatus Chloracidobacterium aggregatum. The sequence continues at coordinate 2,050,885 of NZ_CP072642.1, read as the reverse complement.
GGTCGGCTTGATGGGGGAGGTGGTGCGCGCCGTGGAATCCGGTGTCACGGAAGCCCTGCGCCGGGCGGATTTCGTACCGGCATTCCGTGAGGCGCTCATCAGCATTGCCACCCACTATCCCTTTCTTGACCCTTTTGCGGCCGAGTTTGAGTATGCCGATGGCATGGCCACGTTTCGCGGCAAGGCGCGTCCGGCAGACTTCGTGGTGGGGCTTTCGCAGGCGCTCCGGCTTACCGTCACCGATCTGGACCGGCGCGCGCCGGAAACCCAGCTTCGCCAGCATATCGAGGCGGCATTGCGGGCGTTACATCAGCGGCGGCGGGCGGAGTTCGAGCGGTACGGTCTGGAAATCGCCACAAACGAAATTCTGGCACCCTCGGCCGGATACCCGGCCGGATAGGTGGCGGCACTGGTTCCAGTCAGCGGGACGCCGTGAGTATTGTGAATCGAGCCTTGATTGGTAAGGAGTGCGCATGTCGAAAGCCCATGAAGTGTTTCTCCAGGACCTGATGCGCATGCCGGGCATCAAAAGCGCCCTGCTCGTTAACAATCGCGGGGAAGTCCTGTTGAGCGCCGGACAATTCGCCCTCAACTCCCAGGCGACCGTGCAGATGGGGGTGCTGCTGGCGCAGCTCTCGGCGGTGGCCGAGATCGAGTACAACAAGGTCGAAGAAATCTCGATGGTCTTTGCCGACGGGCGCATCACCACTTTCACGAATCTTGACTTGATGATCGAGACCACCTATGGTACGCAGGAAGTCTTCCTCATCCTCGTCAGTGTGCCGGCGGCCAACCTGCCGACCATGCGCATGACCGTCAAGGTAGCGGCCGACAAGCTCAAAAAAGACCGTGCCGTGGCTGGACTACGGGTCAGCGTCAGTGTGTTGCGTCGCAATCTTTTGACGCGCGACCGACTCGATGCGACGAGTTGGGAGCTGCTGGAAGCCATGAATCGCGCCTGACGGTGGCAGCGAGGTGACGTGGCATCAGGGGGCGCGTGGCGGCTTCCGCCGGGAGCTGGTCAGAGCACCCAACGGTATTTTGTTTGGCCCTGGGGACGTACACCATGTCGAACGCATTCAGTGGGAATCTGGCGCAGCTCAAGCTTATGGATGTCCTGCGGCTGCTTCATGCGAGCAACCGGACCGGGACGCTGGAACTCGTTCACGACGATGGGCGGCAGGGGGAGATTTATTTCGACAACGGCCAGATTGTCCACGCTGTTTATGAGGATGCCATCGGGGAGGACGCCGTCTATGGTCTGTTTTCCTGGGGCAGCGGGAAGTTCAGCTTCACAGCCACGGACACGCCAACCGATGAACGAACCACCTACCTTCAGACCGAAGAGATTCTGCTGGAATGCGTCACCTATGCGACCGAGTGGGAAAGTGTCCGCCGGGTCGTGCCCTCGGCGCGCGCGGTGTTCCGGCTTTCTTCGCGCTCGATGAAGGAGTTTTCCCTGCGCGCGGAAGACTGGTCGGTGATTCAGAACCTGGATGGTGTCCAGACGGTCGGCGAGATTGGGGACATCACGCAACTCAATGAACTGATGGCGTCGAAGGTGATCGTCCGCCTGTACGATTTGGGGCTCGTCGAGTATGTCGGCGAGCGTCAGGAAGAGGATGTGCAGGTGGATGTGGTCTCAGATGACATCATCCACCAGACTGAGCGCGAACTGACCCGCGCCATCGGCCCCATGGCGCCGATTGTGCTCGAAGACTGCGCCGAAGCCCTTGGGTTCAAACTGCGGCAGATGCCCAAAGACATGATGCCATCCCTGGCCGAGCGCCTGGCCGAAGAAATCCCGGACAACGAACGGCGGGTCAAGTTTCAGGAGGCCATGCTTGAAATCATGCAGCACCTTTATGCCTGACCCGGACGGCTGCACTGGATGGGCGTCGGGCGTGGGCCACGCTGTCGGGATGGTTTCGCATCGTAGCGTCCCTGCTCCCGGCAGGTTGGGGAGGCAGGCGGGGGCCGCACCTTTCGGCCGTGTCGGCCACCGACACGTCACGCTTCATTTTCGACCATGAAACTCAACATTCGGAATAAACTTGCCATTTTTGCGGCGCTCCTCATTTTTGCGCCGCTGGCGCTGTCGGCGCTGGCTTTCGTGGTCATCGTCAGTGGGACGATTGATGGCAATGCCCGCCGGGACATCGAAAAGGATGCCCGCCTCGCCGACCGCATTCTGCGCTCCCGACAGCAGGCCCTGCGGGAAGTCGCCCAGTCCACGGCCCAGGCCATTGCGGCCGAGAACCTCATTGACTCGGCGGCGGCGCCGACCGGGGCTTCGAGTGCTTCGGGGAATCCAGCCCAGGTGGCCCAGCAGAGCCAGGCGGGCGGGCGGCAAAAGCTCAGTCAGTTGCTGCGGCAGCGGGTCGAATCTTCCGGGGTGGACTTCCTGGCCACCCTCGACACCAAAGGGCAGGTTCTGATGCGCAGCGCCGGCAGTGGAGACAGCTCCTTTGGTGACAACCCGCTGTTCATCAAGGCCAAAAATGCTGCCGAAAGCAATCAGCCCGATGCCCTGTTGCGGGCGCTGGTGTCCGGGGCCGTCAATGAAACGCCCGATCTGCTCCGGGACTTTGGCCTGGCCGAGCAGTTCAACCGCAACGTGGCGTCACAGGTTGGGCTGACCCTCGAAGGCATTGCGCCGGTGGTGTCCGGCAATCGGGTGCAGGGCTACGTTGTGGCCGGGCAGCTCATCAACAACGCGCCCCAGGATGAGAACCGTCCCCTGACGGCACTCACGCGGGAAATCAAGCAGACGCTCTACCGCGACCTGCAGGATGTGTCGGTGACACTCGTGCTGTCGAAGGATAAGAAGGTGATTTCAGCCAGCGATCCCCGCGCCCTGGGTGTGGCGATTCAAGGTCCGCTGGCCGACGACAAACCCACGGCCGTCAACAACACCCTGCTGGGAGGCGATTACAAAACGGCCTTTGCGCCGATCAAGGAGCCCAGTGACCTCACCATCATCGGCTACGTTGGCGTGGGGGTGCGTGAAAGCTATTTCAGTCAGGTGTTCAACACGACGCTGCTCATCATTGCCATCGTCACCGGCGTCTCACTGGTGCTGGGCGTTGGCATTGCCTTTTACCTGTCGCAGCTTCTCACGAAGCCGATTCTGCAACTGACCGAAGCCGCGAACCGCATCAGTCTCGGCGAACTCGATGAGCCCATCGTGGTCGCCACCGGGGATGAAATCGGCGAACTGGGCGAATCGCTCGAACGCATGCGCATCAGTCTGAAGCAGGCCATCGAGCGTCTGCGCAGCCGCCGCTAAGCCCGGCTCACTCAGGAACCTGCTTATGAAGATTCACGAATATCAGGCCAAACGCCTGCTGGCGAAGTTTGGCGTACCCGTGCCGCGCCACCACGTGGCGCTCAATGCGATGGATGCCTGCATGGCGGCGGAAGCTCTGGGGACTTTTCCGGTCGTTCTCAAGGCCCAGATTCATGCTGGCGGCCGCGGTAAAGGCGGCGGCGTCAAGCTCGCTTCCTCGCTTGAGGAAGTGGAAGCCATTGCCTTGCGCATGCTGGGGCACAAGCTGGTGACACCCCAGACGGGCCCGGAAGGGCGCACGGTTCACCGGCTCATCGTCGAAGAAGGTCTGCACATTGACCGCGAGCTGTACCTCAGTCTGCTCATTGACCGCACTACGTCTTCGCCCATCATCATGGCGAGCGAAGCCGGCGGGATGGAAATCGAGGAAGTTGCCGCAGCGACTCCGGAAAAGATTCTGCGGGAAGTCATCGATCCGGCGCTTGGGTTGCAGCCGTATCAGGCGCGGAAAATCGCTTTCGGCCTCGGCTTTACGGGCAGCCAGGCGGGGAAGGTGGTGAAGATACTGCTGGCGCTCTACTGGGCCTTTGTGGAAAGCGATGCCTCACTGGTCGAGATCAATCCCTTTCTGCTCACCAAAGAAGGCGATTTCTACGCGCTCGATGCCAAGGTGATGCTCGATGACAACGCCCTGTACCGGCATCCCGACTACGTCGAGCTGCGCGACACCCGCGAAGAAGAACCGCTGGAAACTGAGGCCGCCAAGTACGATCTCAACTACGTCAAGCTGGATGGCAACATCGGCTGCATGGTCAATGGCGCCGGGCTGGCGATGGCCACGATGGACATCATCAAGCTGGCCGGTGGTCATCCGGCAAACTTCCTCGACATTGGCGGCGGCGCTTCCCAGGAACGGGTCGAGCAGGCTTTTCGCATCCTCATTGCCGATACGAGCGTCCGGGCGGTGCTCATCAACATTTTTGGCGGCATCGTCCGGTGCGACATGGTGGCGGCCGGGGTCATTGGGGCCGCACGCAACCTGGATGTGCGTCTGCCGATTGTCGTCCGGCTTGAAGGCACGAACGTCGAGCAGGGGCGCGCCCTGCTTGAAAGTTCGGGGCTGAACTTCACGACGGCCAGCGGCATGCGGGATGCCGCGGAGAAGGTAGTGGCCTTGGCGGCCTAGGCGCACCTGGCGGCTGCACTGGGCAGAACCCATCTTCCGGGCACGGTCTTTCAGGGGAAGTGGCCTGTCACCTGTGGTATGGGGGGGACATGCGTCCACTGCAACCAGAAGAGCCGGTCAGTCTGGTTCTCGCCGCTGGGGGTGCGCGTGGCGTCGCCCACGTCGGGGTGCTCGAAGCGTTGGTGACGCACGGTTTCCGCATACAGGAAATCGTCGGCTCCAGCGTTGGCGCGCTGATTGCGGCCTACTATGCCGGGGTTGGTCTGTCGCTTGAGGAAATGCGCACCCTGGGGCTGGGGCTTTCCTCGCGGCATCTGCTGGCCTGGGCAGCGGCGCGCCGTGCACCACGCTTTGCCCGCCCTTACTTCCAGCGCCGGGCCGGGATTGTCCCAACCTATCTGGAGCGGCTCGAACAAGCCTCCGGGCGGTCACTGCACCACGGCGTCGAGCGCATTGGCCTGCTGGCCTTCGATGGCCTTGCCAGGCGGGAAGTCATGTTTCACAACCAGATGCCGGATTTCCCGCTGGCCGAGGCCATGCGGGGGGCCGTGGCCATTCCGGTGGTCTATCCGCCACGGCGCATCGTCCATGCCGGGCAGCGGATGTCCCTCAGCGACGCCGGTGGGCGCAACCGGCTGCCCATCGAGTACCTCTTTGCCGCGCCTTTCCGTCCGCGTCAGATTGTGGTCAGTGACATTGCCAACCGCCTGTCCCACCGGCGGGAAAACGCTGCCAAACTCAAGGTCTGGCAGGCGCGTCGGCCGGACGTGCCCATTCACGTCGTCCTGCCGGATGCGCTGGGGCGGGGCATGCTGCTGTATCGGCAGTCCGATCTGGAAGCCTTGGTGGCTTCGGGACGCGCCGTGACGGAAGCCCTCATCGCGTCGGCGGCACAGCCTTCGCCGGGCTGAAAGCGCCCGGACGAGCTTGCACGGCGGCGTCAGCCGTGGGTTGCAATTGACCACTTGCCATTCACATTGCACAAAGGCGTCGGCCATGGGTTTGCAATTGGCCGGCGGTGGTTTACAGTTGTGGCCTTCATCCCCCAGGACAACCCATCTCTTTGCCAGTTTGGGAGACCTTGCATGTCAGCTACTCGCCAAGAAGCCGCCATGCGTCAGGTATTCGAGCGCATTGTCGCCGATCCTGATTTGCACTGGGCGACGATGAATCTTTACTACTACTCGGAATATCACGGAGCCGAAGGGATTGCCGCGCTGGCCAAACAGGTCGAAGCCACCAATCCCCAGCTTGCCGAAGCGCTTGTTCACCACGCGGACGATGAGTTTCGCCACGCCGCGATGATTGCCGACATTATGACGGACCTGGGCGATGTCCCACGCCCGCCGCTGGGCATCAAGTATGTGGATGAGTTTGCCGCCCTCGCTACCGCCAGCACTGATCCCGACCGGATTGATGAAGTCGAACTGCTGGCGGCGCTCAACGTGACGGAAAAGCGCGGGCTGTTCAGCTTTGCACTGCATGTTTCGACCCTGCCCAGGGAAAGCAAAGCCTTCAAGCTGCTCAACCAGGTCAAAAACGAAGAAGCCGGGCACGTCCGGTGGGGCAACCAGTATCTGTCCGAACTCAAGGCCAACGGACGGGAAGCCGAAGTGCGGCGGGCGCAGGCGAAGTTTGAAGTCATTGAAAAAGCCGCCTATGAAACTTCGCTGGACATTATGCCGGGCGCGCCCATCCGCCGCATGCGGCGGGTTGTGGAAGTAGCCCGGCAGTTGCCGGCAGAACGGCAGATTCCCTACGTGGTGGAGCAGTTCTTCCGGGCCGCAGACCCGCGCCCGGTGTTTGGCGCCCGGTGGCAACTCGTCGAAACCATCCTGTCTTCCGCCCGGCTGCGGGAACAGGTCAGCGCCGATGTGCAGCGCATCGTGGCCGGACAGCCACTTGCGTCCGACTCACTGCTGGGCCGTCTGGTGGCGGATGCGCGCCGTGCGGTTGAAAGCCTGTGGCGTCCGCAGGCACAGGCCGCCTAGTGGAGTTCGCCTGGTGTGGCGAACTGGCGTGGTGAACCGGACGCAGGTTGGTTATGACCTGGTGTGGTGCCTGTGATGTGGCGTTCGACTGCGCCTGTCAGAGATTTTCTGATAGGCGCAGCGCCATCTGGTGCGCTACGCTGGAATCTCACGCAGTAACGGCAAAGGTTTCGGCTGACCGAAACTTCCCACCAGATGACTGACCCACATACGTACCGGTTCTGACGCCATGTTCCAGCACATTCTCTTTCCCACTGATTTCTCCCCGCTCTCGCGTGGGCTGCTGAAATACGCAGCGGCTTTTGCGCGACAGTCCAACGGGCAGGTGACCATCCTCAATGTTCAGAGCGCCTCCCTGCCGGCCCAGGCGCTGCGGCTTTCGGAGCGGGCCCTGGCCGAAAACGGCTTTGAATGGCTCGTTGGTATTCGTCGCGAGCTGGAAGAAATACTTCAGCACGAAGTGCTCCAGGGGCTGAATGCCAATGCCATGCTGGCGGAAGGTGAGCCGGCAGCGGAAATCCTGCGTGTCGCACGCGAGAAAGACATCTCCCTCGTGGTGATGGCAACGCAGCGGCGTGGGTTTCTAAGTCGTCCGCTCATTGGTTCGACAGCCCTGGCCGTACTCGAAGAAACCCCCTGTCCGGTCCTGGTGGCCCGGCCGCCTTCGCGCGACTTCGTGTACTACAAAGGCGCTGAAACGACGATTGCACTCAACCGGATTCTCCTGGCCACGGATTTTGACCCGGTGACGGATGCCGCCAAGCAACTGGCCTTCGATCTGGCAAAAGCCCATGGGGCCAAGGTCACGGCCCTCCATGCCATTCATATCGTTCTGGGGTACTTCCCCATGCGCGCCAAAAGCGGGGAAGATGATGCCGTGGCACTCGTGCGGCGCAACGCCGAAGCGCGCTTCGAGGCGCTGGCCGCCGAAGCGGCGGCCGCCGGCGTCAATGTTGAGTCCCGGTTATGTGATGGACGGGCTTATGAAGTCACCCTGAAACTGGCCCACGAAATCGAAGCCGATCTCATCGTCATGGGCTGTGGCGACCGCAAATCCGGCCAGCCGCTTGGCCACCACGTCGAGCGGGTGATTCGGGAGTTGCCCTGCCCGGTGCTGGTCGTGCCGCCGGGGGCCAGTCAAACGGCTTGAGCGTGTGGCGCTTGAAAGCGTGGCGGCCGTGGCGGGGAAGCCGTGGCCGCCCGTTTGCGTCAGCGTCGCCCGACGCCCAGGTAACGGAAGCCGGCGCGCCGCGCCTGCATCGGGTCACAGACGTTCCGCAGGTCGGCAATCGCCGGTGTGCGCATCACCTCGCGCAGCCGCTCCAAGTCGAGCCGGCGGTACAGATTCCACTCCGTGGCGATGATGAGCAGGTCGCAGCCGGCGGCTGTTTCGTAGGGGTCTTCACAGAACGTCACATCGGGCAGCAACGTCGCGGCTTCTGGAATCGCCACCGGGTCGCTGGCCCGCAGGGTGACGCCCAGCCGGCGGATGGCCGCCCCGATGGCCACCGCAGGTGATTCACGCAGATCGCTGGTTTCGGGCTTGAAGGTCAGCCCCAGCATGCCGGCCACCTTGTCGGTGTAGGGTTCGCCCAGCAGCGTTTTGATTTTGCCCAGCATGGCCTCGTGCATGTCGTCATTGACGGCAATGCCGGCCTCGACGATGCGCAGCCGATGCTGTTGACTGCGCGCCAGGTGGGCCAGCGCTTGGGTGTCTTTGGGAAAGCAGGAGCCGCCGTAGCCCGGCCCCGGCGACAGAAACTTGCTGCCAATCCGGCTGTCCAGCCCCATGCCACGGGCCACATCGAGCACATCGCAGCCAAGGCGGTCGCACAGCAGCGCCAAGTCGTTGATGAAGGAAATCTTCACCGCCAGAAACGCATTCGACGCATACTTGATGAGTTCTGCCGTTTCCACGGTCGTCGCCACCAAAGGCACGCCGGTTTGAATGAGCGGAGCGTAGAGGTCGCGGAGAATGGCGTTGGCCTGCGGGTCTTCGCAGCCAATGACGATGCGTTCCGGGCGCATGAAGTCGTTGATGGCATCGCCTTCACGCAGGAATTCCGGGTTGGAGGCGACACTGAAGCTCGCCCCGGCCGGGCAGCATTCCTCCATCACCCGGCGAATCGCCTGCCCCGTGCCGGTCGGCACGGTGCTTTTGGTGACGATGACCTTGTAGCCGTCAAGGGCTTCGGCAATCTGCGCGGCCACGGCTTCCACCTGTGACAGGTCAGGACTCCCGTCTGGATTGGGCGGTGTGCCAACGGCAATGAACACGACGAGCGCCCGGTGGACGGCCGCCTTCAGGTCGGTTGTGAAGTGGATACGTCCGGCCCGGCGGTTTTTTTCGATGAGCACGTCAAGCCCCGGCTCGTAGATGGGCACGCGCCCGTCTTCGAGCATGGCAATCTTGGCGGCGTCTTTGTCCACACAGGTGACGTTGACGCCGAACTCGGCAAAACAGGCCCCCGTGACGAGACCTACGTAACCCGTACCGATGATGGCAATGTGCATGGCAATGGCGTCGGAAACTGGGAAAAGTTCAGGGTCTGCACGGGACGACTCTGGCAAAGCCCTGGCCCGGCTGTCAAACTGGCTGTCAAACGCGCGGTTCCGCTCCGGCCGACGACAAAACACCCCACAGATCGTGGAGATGGACCAGCCCTTCGACGTGCTGCCCGGCATCCACAACGACCAGCGAGGTGATACGGTACGCTTCCATAGCCCGCAGCGCCGCCATGGCGCGGTCGGTTGCCCGCGCCGTGCGCGGATGTGGATGCCGTGCCTGCCGCCCTTCCAGCGCCGCCGCCGCCGTAAGCCGCAGGAAGGCTTCCGGCTGATGCTCCATCAGCCGCCGCAGATCGCCGTCGGAAATGACGCCGAGCAGCCGCCGTTCGCTGTCCACGACGGTGGTGATGCCAAAGCCTTTGCGTGAAATTTCGTGGATGATGTCCGGCATCAGCGTGGTCGGCTGGACGGTCGGAACCTCCGCCCCCACGTGCATGACATCGGCGACACGCAGCAGTTCGCGTCCCAGCTTGCCGCCCGGATGTCGCCGGGCAAAGTCTTCGACGGCAAAGCCCCGGGCCGTACCGACGGCGACCGCCAGCGCATCACCGAGCGCCATGGCGGCTGTCGTCGAGGCCGTCGGGGCCAGATTGAGCGGGCAGGCTTCGGCATCCACGGCCGTTTCCAGTACCACCTGCGCCGCCCGCCCGATGGTCGAGTCCGTCCGTCCCAGAATGGCCATCAGCGGCAGCGCCAGGTCCCGAAAGCTGGGCAGCAGCCGGACGATTTCTTCGGTTTCCCCGCTGTGTGAAAACACCAGGATGACATCTTCGGCGGTTACGCGCCCGATGTCGCCATGAGCGGCTTCGGCCGGATGCAGAAAGAACGAAGGTGTCCCCAGACTGGCCAGCGTTGCCGAAGTCTTGCGCGCCACGAAACCGCTTTTGCCCATGCCCAGGGTGACCACATGCCCGCGTCCGGCGAGAATGATGTCCACCGCCCGCGCAAAATGCTCATCGAGCCGGTGCACGAGACGCGCCACGGCTTCGGCTTCCACCCGCAGCACTTCACGGCCGCGTTCAATGTGCGCCATCGTCTTCTGGTTTCCGGGCAGCATCCGTGGCGGTTTCTCCCATCCTGGTTTTGGCTTCGGCAAGGGCGCTGCGTCCGCCAATTTTGCCGGACATGTCCGCCAGGTCGGCTTCCAGAAGGTCCACTTCACCGGCAAAACGCGCCAGATGGGGCGGCAGGTTGGCTATGTTGGCCGCGGTCGGTGCGGTATCTGGCGCGTCCCGCAGCAACTGGAGAGCTTCCAGCTCTGCCTGCTCCTCGGCGGTAAGCGTGCCCTTGTACTGCTTCAGCAGCAGGGCGTTGTACTGGGCTTGTTGTTCCGGTGTCAGCATGGCGCGGGCTGTCTCCTTGCAGGCACATTTTGGGAATGACCGCGCGATCATGCCCCGGCTCAGGCAAGTACGGCAACCTGACTCGTGCCACGCCCGTTGGGTGTCACCGCAATGCGGTAGCCAATCCGCTCGGCAAGTTCCGGGATGTGGGAAATGATGCCAATCTGGCACCCGGTGGCTTGCAGTTCGTCCAGCATGCCCAGTGCGGCTTCAAGCGACTGGGGATCGAGCGTGCCAAAACCTTCGTCTATGAAAAGGGATTTGACCGTGACCTTGTTGGCCGACATCGCCGCCAATCCCAGGGCAAGCGCCAGTGAAACCAGAAAGGTCTCGCCGCCCGAAAGCGTGCTGATCGGGCGTACGGTATCGGCCAGGTCGTGGTCGAGTACCTGGAGTTCCAGACTGGCACCCTTGACGGACTGCAGGCGATACCGCTGGCGCAGCCGCCGCAGATAATCGTTGGCGTGGCCGAGCAGGGTTTGGAACTGAAGGTCCTGGACGAACAGGCGGAAGGTTTTGCCGTCGGCTGCGCCAATGACGTCATCCAGATCGGCCCAGTGGCGGTAAATCTTTTCCTGCGCCTCAATCTCCGCGGCCAGCGCCGCCTGGCGTTGGCGGGTCTCCGCATCCTGCCTGAGCTTTTCATCCAGCGCCCCAATGGTCTGGTGCTGGTTGCGGAGCTGCTCTGCAAGGGCCGGAAGATTTGCCTGGATGTCCTCCCGACTGATGTCCGGTGGTGCTGACGCCTGGTGGGCTTCGAGTTCCTTCCACCTGGTGTCCAACACGGTTGCCGTCTGTCTGACCCGCTCATCGAGCGCCGCGATATGCTCCCGCAGTTGCTGCTGTTCGGCTTCGGAAACAGCCAGCAGGTCATTCAGCTCCGCTTCAGACAGGCCGGCTTCGGTCAGTCCGGCATCGAGCGCCTGGCGGGCGGCTTCAGCCGCCGTGGCTTTTTCGCGGTGACGTTTCTCAGCCGCCCGGTGATCAGCCGTGGCCTGGGCTTCCTCACGTTCGGCGGCGGCAAGCGCCTGACGCGCGTCATGGAAAGCGCGTTCGGCCTGCGCTATGGCATCATCGAGTCTCCGGCAGAATTCTTCGGTAGATTGGCCGCCAAGCTGCGCGGCGCGGCGCATCTCAAGGTCTTGGCATGCGGCCGTTCTGGCAGAGGCGTCCTGTTCAGCCTGCTCCAGCCGGGTTTGTGCCGCGGCAAGGGCGGATTGGTGGGCAGCTATCCGGCGTTCGATTTCCTGAAGTTGCGCCGTGGCTGCCTGTCGGGCCTGAACGTTGGCTTTCCATGCGGTGGCGTCGTTTCCGGCCTGTTTGAGAAAAGTGTCGGCGTCGGCGTCAAGTTGCGCCTGCCAGTTGGGGGTGCCCGAAAAGACCGTGGCGAGTTCCTGAACGTACCGGCGAAGTTGCTGTTCGTAGGTTTCATACCTGGTTTGGCATGTCTCCAGGGCATTTCTCACCTGTTGCAGGGCATTTTCAGCCTGCCGGTACGTTTCCTGTGCCTGGCGGTGTTGTTCCTGGCTTCGGTCAACGGCCTGTTGTGCCGCATCCCGTTGCCGGCGCACGGCTTCACATGCGTGTTCTTCCGCTTCAAGCTGGCGTTGTTCTTCTGCGAGCCGTTTGGAAGCCGCGTCGAGCATCGGCCTGGTTTCCGGCGCCAGTGGTGAATCGGGCAGGTTTGGACTCCGTTGCTGTGCCCAGTCTGCCAGGCGGCTTTCTTTTTCCTGCGTTGCCCTGTCATGGCGCTGGCGCGCGGCCTCCAGCCGGGTTTCTTCAGCCGCCATCCTGCGTTCCAGTTCCAGTACAACCTGCGAGCAGGCAGCGCACTGCTGTTGGAGGGCTTCGACTTCGGCTCTGACACGGGCGACGAGATCACCGGGCGGGGCCGGTTTGTCGGCGTCGGGATGTTCAGTGGAGCCGCAAAGCGGGCAGGGCTGACCGGGAGCAAGCAAATCGGGACGGCGGGCGGCCAGCTCCTCGGCGGCCTCCGCCAGACGGAGTTCCTGAAGGCGTTCGGTGAGTGCAGTTTCCAGCGCGGCCTGCTGGTGCACATATTGGTTGTCGTCGTGCTGCAAGGTGTCCAGCGCCGTTCGGGCCGCTTCCGCTTCCTGCGCGGCTTCCGCACATTCGCGTTCAGCTTTGTGGGCCGCTTCAACCAGATTGTGGAGTGCATTCAGTGTCGCGCGTTGCTCATCAAGCCGGCAGCGTGCCTCACGCCGTGCGTCGGGCGATTGGGTGCGAGTGAGATGTTCAAGGTGCTGGGTGGCGCGTTGCAATGCCTGCCGGTCGTCCGCAAGCTGTGCTTCCGCGTTCTGAAGCGCCTGGCGAGCATGCATCATTTCGGTTTTGCCGCGCTGGAGGTCGGTGGTCAGTCTGGCTGCCTGTTCTTCCAGTTGCGCCAGTGTGGTTCGGGCCTCCAGATAAGCTCTGATGTCGCGTTCCCAACGCTCATGCTGGTCAGAGACAGGCTGGAGGTGCGAATGGGCTTCCAACCACTGGCCGATTTGGGCAAGGGACTCCGCAGCCTGTGCCTGCGCCTGTTCGGTATCCGCAAGTTGCTGCTGTTGCGTCTGAAACTGCTGCCTGGCTGCTTCGAGTTGGTGTTCGGCTTCCAAAACCTGCTGCCGGGCCTGATTAAGTTTCACATCGAGTTCGCGCGCTGCTTCGATGGCCGGCTGCCAGTCCGTGCGCTCGGCCTTGGCACAGGCAAGGTCTTTTTCAGCCTGTTCCGCGCGGCTGCGGGCGGCATCAAGGTGCTGGCAGGCTGCGCCATGACGCGCGGCTGTTTCAGTAACCTGTCGCGCTGCCTGCTGTTGCTCCCGGTCAGACGCCAAGTGGTCTTCATACATGGGACGCAGCCGATGCGCCTGGTCAAGGCGGGCAAGGTACGCACGCTGGCTTTCGGTATCATGACGCGCCTGAAGAGCCGCGTCATGATCGGCTTTTGCTTTCTGAAAAGCGGCTTCCAAGGCGTCATGCCGTTCATACCACTGCCGCGCCTGCTCGTAGGCGCTGCGTTGCCGTTCAATTTCCCGGCACTGCGCGGCACGTTGCTCCCGTTCGGCTTCTATCCGGCAGCGTTCCTCATCGGGAAGGGGATTGAGGTAGCCCGTCTGTTGTTTCAGCGCTTCCAGCGCTTCCTTTTCGCGTTTGGCCCGCTCGTGGGCGGCTTTGGAAAGTGCCGTGTAGAGCCGGGTATCGGTCATGGCTTCAAGCAGGCTGGCGCGTTCTTCGGCGCTGGATTTGAGAAAGGCGGCAAAGTCACCCTGTGCCAGCAGGACCGACCGGCAGAACTGCTCGTAGCTCAAGCCAACTTTCTGCCTGATGAGCTTGAGGGTTTCTTCCTTGCCGTGTTCGGTTTTGCGGATGCTGTTTCCCGGTGATGTGCCGTCCGTTGTGGTCAGTTCAAACAACTCGACTTCCGATGCACGCGGTCCGGTCGCCTGCCGGGAGGTTTTGCGCTGCGACACTCTTACCTGCCAGCGCGCACGCCAGCGTTTGTTATCGCACCCAAGGAAGTCCACCTCGGCGTAGGCGTCGCGCTGTCCGCGCTGGATGATGTGCCGGCAGTCGGTAAACGGTAGCGCCACATCATCGGCCGTACCGGCCGGAACCTGGTAGCCGCCTTGTTTGCGCTTGATCCGGGGCAGGCGGTCATAGAGCGCCAGACACAGCGCGTCGAGCAGGGTGCTTTTGCCGGCTCCGGTCGGACCCGTGATGGCGAACAGCCCGGCGCGCCCCAGCAGTCCATGTTCGAGGGACATAGCGAAGTCCGTCAGTGAGGCGAGATGACGACCGCGAATGGCGAGAATTCTCATGGCGCCATCTCCTGCAGGGTTTCCTGAAGCAGCGTGTGAAACGCCTGCTCCAGAGCTTCCGGTGGGTCACTGCCATGCTTGGCCCGGTAGCAGGCGCGAAACATGGCTTCCGGCGTGAGGTTGGTATGGCTGTTTTGTGAGAGACCGTCCGGCAAGGCGGCTCTGTCCGGCTGTGGGTGGACAAGTTCAATCCGGGCCAGCTCGGCCCAGACGCCGTTCAGCGCACGTTCGATGTCGTCTTTCAGGGCTGGCTGCGGACGGTCAAGCTGGACATAAACCTCAACCAGCGGCGGCAGTCTGTCGGTTGCGGTGGGCGCGGTGGGAAGCTGGCGCAGTTCATCGAGAACGGCGGCGAGAGGCGCTGCCCCCTGGCGCGGCACACGCAGCAAATCACGCACCCGTGGGATCGGAAGCGGCTCGATCCGCGCAGCATGCTCGCCTTCGAGTTCGATGAGCACGACCTGGTGTGCATAGTCGCGCTCGGTGAAGGACAGCGGAAGTGGTGAGCCGCTGTACCGCACGTTTGGGCGGTTGGCGACGCACTGTGCCCGGTGCAGGTGGCCGAGTGCGGCGTAGGCGACATCCTCCGGGAAGATGTCAGCCGGCAGGGCATACAGACCTCCACACTCGATTGGGCGTTCAGTGTCGGAGACCTGTCCGCCGACCATGAAGGCGTGTCCGGTGGCAATGAGGGCTTGCCCTGGCTGACGCCGCTGCCGTGCGGCCTCAAAAAGCTGTGCGTAAAGCGCCTGCGCACCCTGACGGAAGTCCTCTGCCGGCCCGGCATCGGAGGGACGCAGGAACGGTACGGCCACACACCAGGCTGCCACGTCGCCCGTGGCACTGGTCAGCGGGACGAGCAGACGCCCGAAATCGGGTTTCCCGTCCGGCTGGCTGGCGAAGCCGCCAACGACGCGCACGCGGAAACGGCTGAGCAGTTCGGCCGGGGCATCGAGCCGGCCGGCGGAGTCGTGGTTGCCGCCGATGATGACGATGTCCAGCGCCGGCAGCGCGGCGTGGCATTCCGCCAGGAAGTCGTAGTAGAGCCGTTGCGCCGCCGCCGGTGGGTTGGCCGCATCGAAGATGTCGCCGGTGATGAGCAGGGCGTCAACGGACTGGTTCCTGAGCGTGTCCAGCAGCCATGCAAGAAAGCGACGGTGCTCCGGCTCCCGCAGATACCCGCCCAAGCCTATGCCCAGGTGCCAGTCAGACGTATGCAGCAGGCGCATGACTCACCGTGGCTGTCCTGCCAGCCAATGACATCCCGGCCGCCGGCTTTACGACGTTCCGGCAGGTGTGTGAAGGATGAGCTTACGGGTTGGTGGCGTTGGCGTACTCGAACTTGTAGCCCTGCCCCCACACCGTCTGCACGTAGGTCGGACGGCCGGGAATGGGCTCGATTTTTGCCCGGAGCCGCGCAATGTGCGGGTCAACGTTGCGGAGATAGCCTTCTTCATCCTGTAGCTCATCGAGCAGGCGGTCACGGGAAAAGACCTGCCCCGGACGGCGCGCCATGGTGAGCAGGATGCGAAACTCGGTTGGCGTCAGTTCAATCGCCTTGCCGTTGCGGATGACGCGCCGCCGGATGACATCAATGGAAAGGTCACCCCGGACGATGATTTCCTCGATGTCGGGAACAATGGTATGCCGCCGCAGAATTGCCTGAAGGCGCGCGCCGAGTTCGAGCATGTTGAACGGCTTGGTGAGGAAGTCATCACCGCCGTAGGAAAAACCCCGCAACCGCGTGTCGAGTTCGGTGTCGGTCGAAAGAAAGAGAATCGGCGACTGAATGTTGCATTCACGGAGCAGGCGGCAGATTTGGAGTCCGTCGAGGTCCGGCAGGATGACATCGAGGATAATGGCCTGGGGGCGGTGCTTCGTGGCGGTCTCGATGGCTTCGCGTCCGGTGGCCGCTTCGAGCACCGTAAATCCCTGCCCACTCAGGTAAGCCCCGACCGTCAGGCGAATCGTCCGGTCATCGTCAACAATCAGCACACTGGTTTTGGCGGCTTCGGTCATGGCATGTCACCACTTTTGAGTTCGTGATTTCAGGTTGAAGTGTACGCCGTATGGTACATTCGGAAGGCCCGGCCCACAACCTGGAGTTATGCGCCCCAGTTTAGCACTTGTGATACAAAACGGCTTCGGTGGTTTTCCTGTGGACTGTTTGCATCATCTTTGCCCGGAGGTTTTCCTGTCATGATTGGAGAAATTGAACGCCTGCTTGGCGACGAAGCCGAGGCTTTGCTGACCTATCGTGCGAAAGGCATTTCAGCCGAGCACCTGCACCTGCCCGGACCGGATTTCGTGGATCGGGTCTTCACCCCATCGGACCGCTCACCCCAGGTGCTGCGAAGCTTGCAGCAGCTCTTTGACCACGGCCGTTTGGCGGGGACTGGCTACATGTCCATCCTGCCGGTTGACCAGGGGATCGAGCACAGCGCCGGGGCTTCCTTTGCGCCCAATCCCATCTACTTTGACGGTGACAACATCGTGAAGCTGGCCATCGAAGGCGGATGCAATGCCGTGGCGACAACCTTCGGCGTGCTGGGTTTCGCCGCTCGCAAGTATGCCCACAAAATTCCCTTCATCGTCAAAATCAACCACAACGAGTTTCTCTCCTACCCGAACAAATATGATCAGGTGATGTTCGGGCGCATCGAGCAGGCGTGGAATCTGGGCGCGGTGGCCGTGGGTGCGACGATTTACTTCGGCTCGCCCGAATCGAGCCGGCAGATTCAGGAAGTCTCCGAGGCGTTTCAAGCGGCTCACGAACTGGGTATGGCGACGATCCTGTGGTGCTACACCCGCAATGCTGCCTTCAAGACAGCCGAGAAGGACTACCACGTGGCAGCCGACCTGACAGGCCAGGCCAATCACCTGGGGGTGACGCTTCAGGCCGACATCATCAAGCAGAAACTGCCCGAAAACAACGGCGGCTATGAGGCCCTCAAGTTCGGCAAGACGCACAAAAAAGTCTATTCGGAGCTGGCGACGGACCATCCCATCGAGTGGACGCGCTACCAGGTCGCCAACTGCTACATGGGGCGGGCCGGTCTCATCAACAGCGGCGGTGCATCGGGGGACAACGATTTTGCCGAAGCGGTCCGCACGGCCGTCATCAACAAACGCGCTGGTGGCATGGGGTTGATTTCCGGGCGCAAGGCTTTCCAGCGGCCCATGGCCGATGGCGTCAAGCTGCTCAACCTCATCCAGGATGTGTATCTCGCCCCGGAAGTGACCATCGCGTGACAGACGTTCCATCCCTCAGCCTGGTCATCCCGGCTTACAACGAAGCCGCCCGTCTTGCCCCGACGCTGGAAAGCGTCGGGGCCTACTTCCGGGATTTTGCCGGTGGTGTGGAAGTCATCGTCGTGGATGATGGCTCGGTGGACGGAACGGCGGCGGTGGTGCAGCAGCTTGTCCCGTCCTTTGCGCGTCAGGGGCTTTCCCTGCAGGTGTTGTCCAATCCGGGCAATCAGGGAAAAGGCTACAGTGTGCGGCATGGCTTTCTGGCGTCCCGCGGCCAGGTTGTGCTGTTTTCGGACGCCGACCTTTCGACACCGTTGACCGAAACTCCCAAGCTGCTGGAACCGATTACCGCCGGGCAGTACGAAGCCGCCATCGGTTCCCGTGACCTGCCGGATTCGCAGATTGGCGTGCATCAGTCCGCCCTGCGTGAGTTCGCCGGCCGGTGCTTCAACCGCTTCGTGCGCGTCCTGACGGGACTGAAGTACGCCGACACCCAGTGTGGTTTCAAAGCCTTCCGGCGGGATGTGTTTCTGCCCGTGTTTCAGGCGCAGCAGGTGCAGGGCTTTGCCTTCGATGTGGAAATTCTCTACCTGGCGCAAAACATCGGCGCGCGGGTGGCCGAAGTGCCGGTGGTGTGGAATCACGCGGAAGGCTCGAAGGTCGGTTTCAACTGGCGTTCCGTGCGGCCGTTCTGGGATGTCGCTTTGCTCCCGTGGCGCTGGCAGCGGGGCGGTTACGCCCAGGTGGCGGCCGTCCCTGTGCCACTACCTCCGGGCCTCACGAAGTGATCATGGCCGCGCGCCGGAAGCGGGCGGATTTCTCCATCCATGTGCAGGGTGATGTCATGGCCGGCCGTGATGCGTCCAATGCAGGTGAGGGAAACGCCGCCGACCGCCGCCGTGCCGCTCAGCGCGGCCACGGTTGCCGCCTGCTGTGGCGAGACCGTAAAAAGCAGTTCGTAGTCCTCACCGCCGTCGAGCGCCAGCCGGTGCGCGGCTGTCTGGTCGGGGCTGATCGCCACGGCTGCCAGGGCAATGGGAAGTGCCGCCGCCTCCAGCACCGCGCCAACCTGGCTGGCTTCGCACAGCCGGGCCAGATCAAGTGACAGTCCATCGCTGATGTCGAGCATGGCCGTGGCCAGGCCATGTGCCGCCAGGTGCTGGCCCAGTTCGAGACGCGGTTCCGGGAACAGAAACCGGGCTTCGGAAGCCGCATCGGGCGGCGCTGCTCCCTGCTCAAGCGCCTGAAGGGCGGCGGCAGCCGCGCCAAGGGTTCCACTCACAAACAGGTAGTCGTCCGGCCGGGCCCCGGCGCGGGTGACGGCACAGCCGGGTGCAATGTCACCCATCAGGCATACATCCACAAACATGGACTGCGGGCTGGCCGTGGTATCTCCGCCGACCAGACTGACCTGCACCCGGTCAGCCAGAGCCAGCAATCCCTGTACGATGTCTTCGGCCAGCGGCTGTGCCGACGGCGGAAGGGCGAGGGAAAGCAGGCAGAACCGGGGCGTCGCACCCATGGCAGCGCAGTCACTGAGGTTGACGGCCAATGCCTTGTGCCCGATGGCCGCGGCCGGTACGTAGCGCCGGCGAAAATGCACATCCTCCACCAAGGCATCGCTCATGACGACCAGGTGGCGTCCGGGGCGCGGCGTGATGAGGGCAGCATCGTCTCCAATCCCAAGCTGGAGGTCGGGACATCCACGGCGTGCGACGGACTGGAGACGGCGGAGAAAATCCCGTTCGGAAGGCATGGCGCGGTTGTTGTTCAGGCAAAGGTAAAACCGGTCGGTTGTCAGGACGCGGCTGTGTTACAACTAACCGGCATCCCACCTGGATTGTTTTTCAGTCGGCATGTCTTCCGAGCACCCGGTGAGCATCGTCAACCCCCAGGAAGCGACCCGTGCGCTGCGCGCCTATCGTCTGCGGCGGGTACGGACGCTGTCCCTGCTCATTCTCGTCATCGTACTCCTGGGGGCGCTCGTCGTTCAGTCAGCGTTCAATGTGCTGCCTTTTCTCGCGCCGCGCAATGTTTCGGCGACGTTGATGCTGTATGCGCTGTCGGCGCTGAACTTCCTGGCGCTCATCATCCTGCTGGCGCTCCTGATTCGCAACGTCATGAAGTTGCAGCAGGAACGGCGGCAGCGCACCCTGGGTACGTCCTTCCAGACGCGCCTGGTGACGGCTTCGCTCATCGTTTCCGCCCTGCCGCTGCTGATGCTGTTTTTCTTTGCCTACGGGCTGTTGAACCGCAGCCTTGACAAGTGGTTCAACCTTCCGGCCGAACGCTACCGGGAGAGCGCCGTGGCCATTCAGCGGTTGGTGCTGACCCGCGAAATGCGTTCCCTGCAGGATGACGGGCGCGCCGTCGGGCGCCGGCTGGTGTCCTGGCTGGCGACCGAAAAAGCGCCGGGGAAGACGGAACGAACAATGCTGCCGGAAAGCGCGCGAATGGAACCGGCGCGGAAGCTTTTTGTGGATGAAGCGCAGGCGCTCGGCATTGAAGCCGGCCAGTGGCTGGACCGGGAGGGACAGCCCCGCACCATTTTTGGTGACTGGACCGAACTGCCGCCGGGCTTCGTCGCCGGCCTGCATCGGCGCGCGCGGTCGGACCCGTTTCCGGCCGGTCATCTGGAGAGGAACCTGAATACCTTCATCGCCGCGGCCGTTCCGGTCGGAGAGACCGGAGATGTGCTTGTGGTGGTCCGTACGATGCCGCCGGTGCTCGACCAGAAGATTGCCGAACTGACCCGGGTGGCGAACCAGCGGGCGACCCTCGCGGCCGAATCGCGGACGCTCAAGATCAACTACCTGCTGATTCTGGGCTTCGTCACGCTCTTCCTGATGTTCGGCGCGATGTGGTTTGCCATCACCACGGCCCGCTTTGTCATCGTGCCACTGCGGGCGTTGGCCGAAGCGACGGAAGCCGTGGCGCAGGGGAATCTCGATTACGTCGTGCGGGTCGAAGCCCAGGACGAGTTGGCCGTGCTTGTGGATTCCTTCAACGCCATGGCGCAGCAGTTGCGCGTCAACCGGACCCAACTTGATGAGCGCCGCCGCTACATCGAGACCATTCTGGGGAGCCTGTGTACCGGCATTGTCTCACTCGATACGCAGTGGCGGGTGACGACATTCAATCCTGCTGCCTGCAACATGCTGGGTGCAACGCCCGCTGTGGGCGATGAGTTCTTGCAGCATGTGCCACCGGGAAACCGGGGTGATTTCGAGCGGCTTCTGCGGCGTGCCCGGCGGGTGCCCCAGACAACCCTGGAAACCGAAATCCGGCTGCCGGACCGCCCCTCCATGCAGGTGGCACTGACGGCCACGAGGCTTTCGGACACCGGCGGGCAAATCACCGGCGTGGTGGTGATGCTCGACGACATTTCACCCATCATGCAGGCCCAGCGGAATACCGTGTGGAGCGAGGTCGCGCGGCGCATGGCGCATGAAATCAAGAATCCGCTGACGCCCATTCAGCTTTCCACCGAGCGGATCGCGCGCAATGTGGCGCGGCAGGCGGCGCATCTGCCGCGCCTCCGGGCAACGGTCGAGGAATGCGCGGCCAGCATCATTGGGGAAGTGACGACGCTCCAGCGGTTGGTGGACGAGTTTTCGCGTTTTGCCAAGCTCCCGGATGCCCAGCTTGCGCCGGGTTCACTGGATGACATCGTTGAGCGGACAGTTATCCTGTACGCTGAACGGCTGGACGGGATTCGGTTGACCACCGGGCTGGCCGGCAACCTGCCGCCCGTGTTGCTCGATGCCGAACAAATCAAGCGGTGTCTGGTCAATCTCATTGACAATGCCCTGCACGCCATCGAGGCCAGCGGTGAGAAACCGGCGCGGGGTGAGATTCGCATCACCACGGAGTATGCAGCGGCGCGGGAGACGGTCCGGTTGCGGGTTTCAGACACCGGCGTCGGTATTCCGCCGGAAGCCCGCAACCGCCTGTTCGAGCCGTATTTTTCGACCCGTGAACGGGGGACGGGACTGGGGCTGGCGATTGTCGCGCATATTCTGGCCGACCACCGGGCCACGATTCGCTACGAGCCGAACCACCCACGGGGGGCCACGTTCGTCCTTGAGTTTCCGGCCGCCGAAGTGCCTTCCAGTCGAACGGCGGCTGAAGCGTCCCCGCTACCCACCGGGCCCGTGCTGCCCGTCGGCCCGTGACGCCCGTCAGGCCGTGATGTCCGTCAGGCCGTGATGTCCGTCAGGCCGTGATGTCCGTCAGGCCGTGATGTCCGTCAGGTAAGCCGGCAACTGGGAGACGCCGCGTGTAGAATGTTGAGCAAACCAGAAGGAGTGGGGTGGAGCAGCCATGCGAAAGGTTGTGATTGGGGTGTGTCAGGTGGTCAGTGTGGCGCTGGTGCTTGGGATGAGTCCGGCCTGCAAAAAGCAGGAAAGCCCGGATGAGGTCGTGGTGGCCGCCAGCCAGTCCTCACGGGACAATGCAACGCGGGCCAGTATGCTGACGATTGCCCGCGTGGAGTCGTCTTTCCATGCCGCCCACGGGCGCTATGCGTCGCTGGCGGAACTTGTGGACGCCGGTTTTCTGCCCAATGACCCCTCCGAGGCCAGGATGTCGCAATTTTTCATCGAGGCTTCAGAAAACGCATTTGCCTGCTATAGTGTACCTTCTGATTATCCGGCTTCGGGACGCATGTCCTATTTCATTGACCAGACCGGAAAACTGCGTGGAAGTGACCGGCGCGGCAGCCGGGCTTCGGCATCCGATCCGGTCATCGAGTAGTCTCCTTCCAGCCTGTACGCTCTTTTTTTTCGGAGGAAGCGATGGCCATCACCACCCAGGATGTTGAGAAAATCGCCCAGCTTGCCAATCTGCGTCCCTCGGCGGCCGATCTCGACCGCCTGGCGGCGCAGATGGGCGCCATTGTCGGTTACTTCGACCGTTTGAATGAGCTGGACACCACGGATGTGCCGCCGATGTCGCACTGTAGCGCCGTGGGCGATACGGCCCTGCGTCCCGATACACCGCACACCCCGCCCGGAACCGGGACCGCCCTGGCCAATGCCCCGGCGTCCGGGTACGGGCACTTCAAGGTTCCCCGCGTGCTCTGAAAACCGGCACCGGTCATTCACATAGGCGGCGTAGCTTCCATGACACGGTGCAGACGGCAGCGTTCAACCTGGCACGAGCTGACCTGGCGGGCGCTCCGGGCCGGGCTGTGCCTGCTGCTGTGCCTGTCCTCCGGTCAGATGGTGCCTGCCCGGAAAACAGGCGCCGGGGCAAAGCCGGCTGCGCCGGTCCGTCCGCCGGCCGTCCCAACCACGTCGGCCCCGATGGCGTTCCTGCCCGGCGCGCACACGTTTACCGATATGGACGGCCTGCCGCAAAACTCGGTCATGACCATGACCGGCGACGCCGACGGGTATCTGTGGATTGGCACGCAGGATGGCGCCGCGCGCTATGACGGCTATCAGTGGCAGCGCATCAACATGCCCGGCGCGGGAACGTCCAACTGGGTGCGTGCCATCTTGCAGTCCAGAGACGGCCGGATGTGGTTTGGCACGCATGCCAGCGGCCTGTTTGCCTGGCGGGATGGGCAGTTTGTTGGTCACTACCAGTCCGGGCAGGCCGGCTTTCCCCACGATATGGTGACGGCGCTGGCCGAGGTCCCGGAGAACGGCGGCGCTGCGCTCTGGGCCGGGACGCCTGGCGGGCTGGCCCGCTTCGATGGACAACAGTGGCAGACCTTCAACCAGTCCAACGCCGGCTTGCCCAGCGACGAAGTCCGCACCCTGCTGGCGACGGAACGTGACGGGCAGCCTCTGCTGTGGGTGGCAACCAGTCGTGGCCTCGTCGAATGGCAGGGCGGGCAGGTGCAGCGCCTCCATTCCACCACAACGGAGTCCATGCCGTCCGATGACATTCGGGCCCTGGGTGAAGTGCGTGAACCCAATGGGACACGTACCCTGTGGGCCGGTTTTGCCAACCATGGCGTGGCAACCTACCGCAACGGGCAATGGCAGGTGGTGCGGGAAGACTTTGGCGGCACGAAGCAGATTCGGAGCCTGGCCGTGACCTACCAGCCGGATGGGACCGCGACGGTCTGGGTCGGCACGAATGGCGGCGGACTGGCCGCCTGCCAGAACGGAAACTGGACGCTCTACAACACAGATACGCGGGTCATCCCCAACAGTGAAGTCACCTCGATATATGAGACCCGAACAGGGAATGGCCCGCCGCTGCTGTGGGTCGGGACGAACAGCGGCGGACTGGCGCGCCTCCGGCTTGGCTCATGGCAGCGTGTCACCTTTCCCCCGGAGATGATCCCCACCGTTGGGGTCAAAGCCCTGCTGGAATACACGGAACCGGATGGCTCCCGCACCTTCTGGATCGGGACGCGCAACCACGGCGCGGCCCGTCTGCGGCAGGGGCGCTGGGAAATCTTCCAGATGGAAAACAGTCCGCTCCCCAGCCGCTTTGTGTCGTGTCTGCTCAAAACCGACCGCGTCTCCGGCGGCCCGGCCGTGTGGATCGGAACCGCCACCGGCGGTCTGGCGCAGTTTCAGAACGGACAATGGACGGTATTCAACCGGGAAAATGGGGCGCTGCCCGACAACGGCATCTGGAGCCTGCTGGAGACGATGGATGAAAACGGGACGCCACGGCTGCTCGTGGGCACGGAAAAAGGCGTGGCTGTGTGGCAGGAAGGGCGCTGGAGCCGGTTTCCCCTCGCCGAGTCGGGCGTGGGCAATGAGTATGTGACCGCCATGCTCGCCACCCCGGAACCGGAAGGCGGGCTGCGCCTGTGGTTCGGCACCTTTGGCGGCGGGGTGGCCACGCTGTACCGTGGGCAGTGGACGGTGTACAACCGCGCCAACGGCACACTTTCCAGCGACGTGGTGCGCTCCCTGCACATGCTGGTGGATGGAAACCGGCGTACGCTGTGGGTCGGCACGTACGGTGGCGTCACCATCGGTGAGTGGCAGGGGACCGGTATCGAGTGGCATACCCTGACGGACAGCACGGACCCGGCGCTCCCGAACAACGTCATCTATGAAATCCGCCACGACCGGCAGGGGCGCATTTACCTGTTTACGAATCGCGGTGTGGCGCGTCTGACGCCGGATGCCGGCCAGGGGTGGCGTCGCCCACGGCTCGAAACCTTTACCACCGAAGACGGCCTGCCGAGCAACGAGTGCAACGGTGGATCGGCGCTGCGCGACAGTGAGGGCCGCCTCTGGATCGGAACCGTGGCCGGTCTGGGCGTTTTTGATGAGCGCCTTGAAAACCGGGAATACCGGACCGTGCCGCCGCGTCTCGTGCGCCTGCTCGTCAACGGGCAGCCCCGGAAGCTGGAGGCGCGCCTGGCGCTCAGCCACGGGGAAAATGAAGTGACGTTTGAATATGAGCTGCTGGGTTTCTTTCGCAGCGCCGAAACCCGGTACTCAACGCAACTCATCGGCTACGAGGCACAGCCCACGCCCTGGCTGCCCGACCGCCGGCGTACCTTTGCCAGTCTGTCGCCCGGCACGTACACCTTCTGGATTCGCAGCCGGGACTACCTGGGTCAGGTGCAGGAAGTGACGACGGCTTCCATCACCATTTCTCCGCCGTGGTGGATTCGCTGGTGGGCCTTTACGCTCTACGCCCTGGCGTGTGTGGCGCTCGGCCTCGGCCTCATGCAATGGCGGGTGTATGTGCTGCGCCAGCGGACGCTTGCCCTCGAAGCCAAAGTGGCCGAGCGGACGGCGGCCCTGGCGTCCGCCAACCAGGACCTGGCCGAAAAGAATCTCAAACTGCTCGAAGCCAACCGGGACTTGGCACGCAAGAACGAAGAACTGGACGAAGCGCAACGCCGGACCGACCTGGTGTTCAGTGCCCTGGCAGAAGCCCTGCCCGGCAAGGTGCTCGATGGGAAATACCGCCTGGATGTGAAGATCGGCTCCGGCGGCTTCGGCGTTGTGTATGAAGGCACGCAGCTTGCCCTCAATCGCAAGGTGGCCGTCAAGGTGTTTCGTCCAACAGCCGGCAATGATTCACCCCAGGCGCTGGAGCGTTTCCGCCAGGAAGGCATTTCAGCCTGTCGCGTCAACCACCCGAACGCCGTGGCCGTACTGGATTCCGGCGTGTCTTCGGAAGGGATCGCCTACATCGTGATGGAGTTGCTGCGGGGCTACTCGCTCTCCGATGAGTTGCGGCGGTATGGCACATTGCCTCCCACCCGGTGCGCCGAAATTCTCATTCCGGTGCTCGATGTTCTCGATGCCGCCCATGCCGAAGGCGTGATCCACCGCGACATCAAGCCCGACAACATCTTTCTGCACCAGACAAAAGACGGCGAAGTCATCAAGGTTGTGGATTTTGGCGTGGCCAAGCTGATGCAGGAAGAGATGTCGGGCGAGCAGACGGTCAGTGCGCTGGGCGTCGTCGTGGGCACGGCGGCCTATCTGGCGCCGGAGCGCATCAATCATCTGGCTTATGATGGGAAGTCGGATGTCTATGCCGTCGGGGTGATGCTGTATCAGATGCTGACGGGACTGCTGCCTTTTGCCAGTGCCAGCGGCTTTGTCGGCATTGCGCTCCAGCACCTGACCCATAAACCCCGGCCGGTTCACGAGGTCATTTCCGACGTTCCACCGGAACTCAGTCGCCTGGTGGCGCAGGCCTTGGAAAAGGACCCGGCCCGGCGCCCTACGGCGCGTGAAATGGCCGTGGCTTTGGGGAGCTATCTGACTCAATCGGCTGCCGTCAACAGTCGTGGCTTCCCGAAAGTGACACCGCCCACACCCCCTGACGATGATCCTTTCAGTGCCCCAACCCTCATCGGTCAGCCATGACTGGGGTTGGGGAATACGCTCCGGTTAGCCCGATGGGCGATTTCCGTCCAGACCCACGCCCTTTGCCTCTTCAGTCCACAGGGCTTTGCACCCGGACGCACGCCCGCCGACCGCGGCCTGCCTTCCGGCGGGCTATGGCCGGCCAGGCGCTGACGGCGGTTCTGGTGGCCCTGCTGGTGACGGTCTGCCTGATAGGGTTGTGGGCCACGTATGCCCTGCGCAGCGCCTATGACCGGGAGGCGCAGCACCGGACCCGGGCTGAAGTGCAGTTGACCGCGCACCGCCTGGCAGCCCGCTTCACGGCAGGGCAGTCCATCACCGAACCGCTGACACCTGATTGGCTTCCGTCTGGCCTGACGATGGCCGTTGGCATCTATGACCACCTGGGGCAGCGGTGTACTGTGGTCACGAATGACCTGACTGGGGAACTCACCCTGCCGGACAACCTCGATGTGGCCGGCGCTGACCGGGAAGAAAGCCGGTACGTGCATGGCGTTTGGGCGCTCACGGTTCCGTTGCGCAAGGCTGATGGTGAACGGCTGGGCCATCTGCGCCTGCTGGCGCGCCATCGCCAGGCGCAGCTTTCAGGCGTCGTCCTGCGTGTGGCCTACGAACTGCCTCTGTGGCTGGTCGTGGGCGCGGCTGGGCTGTGGTTGATGCGTTCCGTTTTCCTTTCGGGACGGTCGGCCGCGCGCTCTTACGCCAAGCCGCCGGCTTCCGTCGAGTTCGTCATGGCCGGCTATCAGGAAGTCATTGACCACCTGCAATCGGCAGGACGGGAACTGGAACGCCTGCGCACCGATGCCGAACACCGCGCCCTGGTGCAGGCCCAGTTCAGCGACCGGCTGATTGCGAGTATTCCCGATGCGCTCGTCGTCGTGGACGAACACGGTATGACCGTGCTGGCGAATCTGACCGCCCAGCGTTTGTTTGGCCGCCCGCCGGGGATACCGTTCCGGGAATTCTTTGCCGATGTGCCGGAACTCCAGAACCTGGTGGCGGCCGGACTGCAGGACGGGAGCGTACGCCGACAGTCCGACATCACGGCGCTCATCGGTGGTCATCAGCGCACGCTTGAGGCCAGTGTTGCCCCGATTCCCGGTGCAGCGAGTGTCCTGTGTCTGATTGCCAACATCACCGAACTGGCCGCGTTGCGAGCTACGGCGCAGGCCCGGGAGACCATGACGAGTCTGGGGGACATGGCCGCCGGTATCGCCCACGAGTTCAAAAACTCGCTGGCCACGATGGATGGCTACGCCCGGCTGCTCCTGCAGGACGTTCCCGACAACCCGGCCGCCCGGGCGTTGCGGGATGAAGTCCGGCATCTGACGCAGGTTGTCTCGGATTTTCTGACCTTTGCGCGCCCACTGCGCCCCGTTATGGCACCGGTTGACCTGGCCGGCGTGGTCGAGGAAGTCGTCACCCTGCTGGGGGAGGACTTCCGCCGACAGGCGATGACACTGGTATTGCCGGATTCGCTGCCGGTCATTCCGGGCGATGCCGCTCTGCTGCGGCGCGTCTTCGAGAACCTGTTCCGCAATGCGCTGGAGGCCATCCCTGATGACGCGCCCGTACGGGAAGTGCGGCTGCGCGCCATCACCGGCCCGGAAGATGTCACGCTGCTGGTTGAGGATTCCGGCACTGGCTTTCCACCGGAAGTCGCGGCCAACCTGTTCCTGCCCTTCTTTACAACGAAAAAGCAGGGCCACGGGCTGGGGTTGGCCATTGTTCGGAAAATCATCGTCAGTCACAATGGGCGCATTGAAGCCTGCAATCTTCCCGCCGGTGGAGCGCAGTTTCGTATCTCGCTACCGTTGCGGATTGGTGTTGAAAAGTGAGGTGTTCTGCATGAGCCTGCTGTTGAGTCTGTTTCTGACAGGCGGTTTGGAGGTGATGCTGGCGGCCCCTGATCCGGCTTCCGCCCAATCACCGGCACCAGCGACCGGGAAAAAGAACCGCCGGTCATCCCGGAAACCTGCGCCCAAGGCACCGCCCCCGGAGATGCCGCCCATGGAGGATTTACCCCTTGGGGCCCAAGACCTGTTGATGACGAATACGGGCGCGTCTCCAATGCCTTCGGACGGAAGCCCAAACCGCTCAGGCTCGCGGCGGCCGACGGACAACTATGATTTCGGCGCACCGCCGCCACGTGGAGAGAATGGCGAAGACGCGGACGCCCCGGCCGCTGAAGACCCGGAAGAGACCTGGCGGCGTGCTGTCGAAGAAGCCCGGCGGGAGTTGCGCGAAGCCGAGGAAGAAAAGCAGCGGCAGGACAATGCCGATAGTCCGGTGTCGCCAGAACAGGATGCCACCTCGCGTGTCATCAAGGCGCGCCAGACGCTGCGCCGTCTGCTCGAAGAAGGCCAGTCCAGGCAGTACCGCGAGCAGCCTGCCGGAGGGCAACCCTGAGATGGCACTGGCCTGAGATGGAACTGACATGGCCACCGGCCCGGCAGACATTTTGATTGTCGAAGACAAGGATGCCCTGCGTCAGATGTGGCGGCTGACGCTGGAGCGTGCCGGTTATGGCGTCGTCGAAGCCGCCGACCTGAAGCAGGCCCGGCAGGCCCTGCGGCGGCAGCCGCCGACCGTCGTGCTGACCGATCTGCGCCTGCCCGATGGCACAGGGCTGGAAGTGCTCCGCGCTGCCAAGTCCCTCGACCCGGACGTGCCCGTGGTTGTCCTGACGGCCTACGGCTCCATCGAGGAAGCCGTTGCCGCCATGAAGGACGGCGCGGAAGACTTCCTGCAAAAGCCGGTTGATCCTGACCACCTGCTGCTGGTGCTGGAACGCCTTGTGGAGACACACCGCCTGCGGCGCGCCTGCCTCCTGATGCGCGAGGAATATGCCCGGCGCTATGGTTTTCCGCGTATCATCGGCGATTCTCCGGCCATGCAGCAGGTCGGACAGCACCTGCAACGGGTCGCCCCCACGGAGACGACCGTCCTGTTGCTTGGCGAGTCCGGCACGGGCAAGGAACTGTTTGCGCGCGCCATGCACCACCTGAGCCACCGGCGGCAGGCGCCGTTTGTGGCCATCAACTGCGCGGCGATCCCTGAAACCCTGGTCGAAAATGAGCTGTTCGGCCATGAGAAAGGCGCTTTTACCGGCGCGGACGGGCGGCAGGTGGGAAAGTTCGAGCTGGCACGCGGTGGGACGCTGTTTCTCGACGAAATCGGTGAACTGCCCCTGGCCGTCCAGTCCAAGTTCCTGCGCGCGCTGGAATCCCGCACCATCACGCGCATCGGGGGAGGACAGGAAATTGGCGTGGATGTCCGCATCGTGGCGGCGACCAACCGGGACCTCACCGCAGCCGTAGCGGCCAGGACTTTTCGGGAGGATTTGTACTACCGGCTGGCCGTATTCACGCTGGAAATCCCGCCGCTGCGCGAGCGGCGGGAGGACATTCCGGCGCTGGCAAACCACTTTGCCGAAAAGTACGGCCGCGAAATCCGCCGCCGCCGGGTCACACTGTCCCCGGCGGCCCTCAAAGCCCTTCAGGACTACGACTTTCCGGGCAACATCCGCGAGCTTGAAAACTGCATCGAGCGGGCCTGCATTCTCTGCGAAGGAACGACGCTGGAGCCGGAGGACCTGCGGTTGCCGACGGCTACACCTCCGGCCGGGCGTCGCCGCCGAAGCTGAATCCGTTCTGCGCAAAGATTTCGACGGGGCTACGGTCAGGGCAGGCGTCCAGCAGGTGGGCAAAACTCTGGTGAAGCTGTGGATGCTGCGCGTCCGGGATGAGATCACACAGCGGCGTCAGAACGAACCGCCGCTGATGCAGCCGGGGATGCGGCAGCGTCAGGGCGGAATCTGCGGAAACCAGGAACACACCGTCTGTGGTCTGGCAGAGCAGGATGTCCACATCGAGCGGCCGCGCGCCCTTCGGGACGGTACGAACCCGCCCGGCTTCGGCTTCTAGCCCAAGGCCCTGCGCCAGCATGGCTTCCGGCGTCAGGTCAACCGTCAGTTCGAGCACGGTATTGAGAAACCAGGGCTGCTCCAGGTAGTCCACCGGAGCCGTGGCATACCAGTTGGCGCACCGCCACTGGCTCGCGCCGGTGGTCAGACGTTGGATGGCACGGGTCAGCAAAGCCACGCGGTCGCCAAGGTTACTGCCGAGTCCGAGATAGAACGTGTGATATGCCACGTGCCTTACACCAGAAGGACTTGCTTCCTGCCTTCAGTTCATGCGATTGAGAGGGCATCGTCTGAAACGGTTCAATCCTGCCTGACCGGGTTTCTTCTGCGCCATGTTTGCCACACCACCCGCAGAAATCTTCGAGCCTTACGAGCGGCTCATTCCGATTGAAGTGCTGGGGCGGGTGGTGCACGTCCCGGAAAACAACGTCATCCTGCGCGGCTTCCAGTTTCTCGACATGGAAGGCATTTCGTACGGTGATTTCTGCTGGAACGGTGACTGCACAAACTGCCAGATTCGGTACTTCCGCCCCGGCGAAGACCGCGAGCGTCCGGCACTTTCATGTCGCATTCGGGTCCGTGAAGGGATGCGCATCGTCGGCCTGAGTCCGCATATCCGCCTGCGTTGCCTGAGCGGCAGCGAGCCGCCATCAAACCTCACCGCCGCGTCGGGGTGAGTTTGAAGGTCAACCGCTGCCCGTTGCGCTCGACGACGATGTCCACTTCCCGGTCGGGTTCGAGTTCCTGAAGGACATAAGTGTAATCGTACACGCTTTTGATGTCGCGTCCGGCCAGCCCCACGATGACATCGCCGGCTTGCAGTCCGGCCGCCGCAGCCGGGCTGCCCTCACGGACGCCGGCGAGTTTGACGCCGCTGATTTCGGCGGCGTAGTCAGGAATCGTCCCCAGTGAAACCCGAAATCCGCCACGGGCACGTTCTGCTGGATCGCCTGCCTTGGGTGCGACGAAATCCGGCGGCGTGGGCAGGTTGACCGTGGACTGAATGACATCCCCGATCAGCGCCAGAACCTGCCGCTCACCGGCGTAGTTGATTTTGTCAGGCGTATCCGAAGGACGGTGATAGTCCGGGTGGCTGCCGGTAAGGAAAAACAGCACGGGGATGTTGCGCTTGTAAAACGAGGCGTGGTCACTGGGGCCGAAGCCGCTTTCGCCGAGGGAAAGCTCCAGCCCGTGGCGCGTGCTGGCCTCGGCCAGCAACGGCCGCCAGACCGACGATGTGCCGACGCCCTGCACCGTCAGCCGGTTGTCGCGCAACCGTCCGATCATGTCCATGTTGAGCATGGCGACCAGGCGTTTGTCGCGGGTGGTGGGATGGTCCACGAAGTAGGCCGAGCCGAGCAGTCCCTTTTCTTCGGCTGAAAAAGCAATGAACAGCAGGCTGCGCCGGGGTCGGTTGCGTGCGGCGGCAAAACTTCTGGCGAGTTCGAGCAGTCCGGCCGTGCCTGAAGCGTTGTCATCCGCCCCCGGATGCACCTCACCTTCGCGTGGCGCCAGCGAGTTGGGGCCGCCGAGTCCCAGGTGGTCGTAGTGCGCGCCGATGACGACGACTTCGTTGCGCAGCGCAGGGTCGCGGCCTTCCAGCCAGCCAATGACGTTGTCGGCTGTCTTCCGTTCCTTGATGACTTCCGTCTGAAGGCGCAGCCGCCGGTCGGAAAGAAGCTGCGTTTCCGGCTGGCCCGTCGTGGCAATCTGGCGTTCGATGTCCGCCACGGGACGGCCGAGCAGCTTCGTTGCCCAGGCGCGGCTCACCACGGCGCAGGGAAAGCCGGCGTCTCCGAAGGCGTCGTCATAGCGCAGACGGGCGACTTGCGAGCGTTGGAAATCGTCATCTTCGGCGATGACGAGCAACCCTTTGGCCCCTTTGTTGCGCGCCGTGGTCGCCTTGTAACGCAGCGACAAAAACGCCCCGAACTTCGTGTGGGGATTGGAGCCGGCCGGACTGTAGGGGAGGACGATCACAAGTCGGTCTTTCACGTCCAGCGTGGCATAGTCGTCGTACTGCGCCTCTTTGGCGGCCGAAATGCCGTAGCCTGCCAGCACTGGTTCGCCCTCGACGGCACCGTTGGCCGTAAAGGCCAGCGGGCGGAAATCCACCTCCGGTTTGGCTGCCAGACGGGTGTCGGCCAGGGTGGCTGTCAGATGGTTGTTCCGTCCCATGCGAACGCTCGCCACAAAGCTGAAGGGCTGCCGATACCCCCGACTGCCAAGCGGCTGTAGCCCGGCAAGCTGAAACTGAGTGATAATGTACTGTGCTGCTTTTTCCGCGCCCGGCGTACCGGGGAGGCGTCCTTCCAGCGCCTCAGAGGCAAGGTAGCCGATGTGCCGGCGCAGGTTGGCTTCAACGGCAGCATCGGCGGGAAAAACTTCGATGTGGCGTGCCAGCGGCGGTGCCGCCAGACCGAGCACCAGCAGCATGACGAAGAAGAAACGAAAAACGGAACGGGACGCGGTTTTCATGGCTCGTTTGCAATAAGCCCCCCAAGCTGGAAAGTGGCGCCTGATGTCTGCCCGCCGGCAACGGACTGGTAGCTGAAAGGCGCGGGTTGACTGTGTTGGAAAAACATTCAGGAAGACGAGAACCTTATGTCAACGTATGACCTCATCATCATCGGCGCCGGACCGGCGGGACTGACCGCTGCTTATGCAGCCCGCCAGTCCCGGCTTGACTGTCTTGTGCTGGAGCGTGCCGCCATCGCGCAGACCATTGCCGAATATCCGATTGGACGGCCGCTTTTTTCGACGCCGAATGAGATTGAACTCATTCCGGGAACGCTGCAACCCAAGTTTGGCCCCAAGCCCACCCGCGAGGAAGTGCTGGCGTATTACACCCGGCTGGCCACCCGCGAACTCAGCCTGCCGATTCATACCTACGAACCGGTGCAGGCCATTCTCCCGACCGGAACGGGATTTCAGGTGATCTCCACCAAGGCGGTGTATGGGGCGCGCCAGGTCATCGTCGCCACCGGTGGTTTTGGTCATCCCCTCCGGTTGGGGGTGCGAGGGGAAACACCAGCGCGTGTTTCCTATCGCTTCGTGGAGGCTTTCCCCTACGCCGGAAAGCG
Organism: Chloracidobacterium sp. N; assembly: GCF_018304765.1. Classification (NCBI taxonomy): domain Bacteria; kingdom Pseudomonadati; phylum Acidobacteriota; class Blastocatellia; order Chloracidobacteriales; family Chloracidobacteriaceae; genus Chloracidobacterium; species Candidatus Chloracidobacterium aggregatum. The sequence continues at coordinate 2,017,614 of NZ_CP072642.1, read as the reverse complement.
GATTCTGGTGGTGGGTGGGGGCAACTCGGCGGCGGAAGCCGCGCTGGATTTGTGCCACGCCGGTGTCCAGGTGGACTGGTCACTGCGGCGTCCCACGCTTGACCCGCATCCTGACGATACGGACCAGGTTGGTATCAAGCCATGGGTACGCGCGCCCCTGATGGAATGTGTCGCCCAGGGCGAGTTGACCATCCACTATGCGACGACCTGCATCGAGGTTTTACCCAATGCGGCGCGGTTGCAACACGCTGACGGCACAGTGGACGAAGTTCCGTGTGACCATATTTTTGCCCTGCTGGGAGCGAAACCGGAGGTGTCGTTGCTGGCAGCCGCCGGCGTGACGATTGCCGCCGACGGGCGTCCGGTCTATGACCCCGAAACGAATGAAACCAATGTGCCGGGACTGTATGTGGTCGGTCATCTGACCCGTGAACTCCACATGAAGAACGCGACCGTCGTTCCGCGCCGCGTCGTGGAGGGCATTGCCCAGAAGCTCACTCGTGCAGGCTCGGCAACTGGCTGAAGTCGAAGTCCTGCGCGTAGTCCGAAAAATGAACGGCGACGCCGGGGTAGTCCGTGTGGCAGTGCTGGCAGTAGTAGTTGCCGTCGTCGGCCCACCACAGGTCCTTGACGTAAAAGGCAACGTAGCAACTGGCGCACCGCTGAATGCGACGGCTGAATTTTTCACGGGCTTCGTCAGGTGTCATGGGCGTGTTTGCCGGGCTGAGGGTTTGGGGTGCGCCAGAAGGGCTGTGGCGGGATGACGGACGCCACAACTTCAGGTCACGGGCAGCAGCACTGTCTGGGGGCGAATCCGCCCGGCCGCCGTATCGTAGCGTCCAACGCCAAGGAACTGACCCGTGTCATCGGTGACAGCCAGCCCGACTTCCGGTGTGACCGGGAAGGGACGCTGCCGGGGATCGCCACCGATGATGTCATCCGGTGAAAGGGCAAGGGCCTGCCCCTGGATGAAATGCCGTGCCTGCCGGGCATCCAGCGTGACACGCGGCCAGCCACGCAGCAGGTCAAGGGGCGACAGCAGCCGGTCCGTCCAGTTGCCGGTAATGACACACCGTTGCAGGTCTTCGAGTGTCAGGGCTTCCTCAATCGTGAAGCCATCCACGGCTGTGCGGTGCAATGTCACGAGATGCGCCCCACAGCCAATGCGCTCGCCGATGTCATGGGCCAGCGTGCGGATGTACGTACCTGATGAGCAGGTGACATCGCATTCGACGATCAGGTTGCCGTGCTCGTCCGGCCGGAGGATGCGGCCTTCCGCGTCCGGGATGAAATCAAAGCGGAACACTTCAATGGGCGTTGCCGCCCGCACCACGACCTTGCCGGCCCGCGCCAACTGATACAGCGCCACGCCGTCAATCTTCTTGGCTGAGTACATGGGCGGCGTCTGCATCTGCCGGCCCAGAAAACCTTGCGCTACTTCGCGCAACCGGTCTTCGGTCAGGTCTTTGGTGGAACGGGGCGGCGTCAGGGGCTTGCCGGTCAGGTCCTGTGTGTCGGTGGCGAAACCAAAGCGCAGAACGGCCCGGTAACTCTTGGAAGTATCGGTCAGAAAACGTGAAAGGCGGGTGGCCGGGCCGACGCACAGCACCAGCAGGCCCGTGGCGAATGGATCGAGTGTGCCGGTGTGCCCGACGCGCTTGATACCGATGAACCGCCGAACCAGGGCCACCACGTCATGTGAGGTGACATTGGGTGGCTTGCTGACCAGCAAACCACCGGAAAGTGTTTGGGACATCCAGAAACGCCCACCAGCGTGAACCTAATTTGCAGCAACGCTGTCAAAACCTAGCGAAAGGACATTGCGGCACCAAGTGTTTTTCGATGTCGGCCGGCTTTTTCCAGCCTGGCTTCCGCCTTTGGCTCCCAGCGTCGGCGCTAGATGAACATTTCTTCGTCCTGATAGGCGCGGTCAATGGTTTTCCGCTCCGGTGTCAGCAAAACGCTGAGGAACGTCTTGACCGCGGTCAGCATGGCGGAAATTTCGTGTACGGGGCGCAACACATCCTGCTGGATGATGGAGGCGGTGTCGTCAATGCGCAGCGCCGTCCGTGAGGCGACGTGGGCGTAGGTGTCCACCTGGGTGCGGAGTTGTTCGGAGGTGTCCTTGACAAGCGCCGAGACTTCCTGGGCGCTTTCCGTCGTGAGGCGGGAAAGTTCCCTGGTCGTCGCCGTGACGGCGGCCAGACAGGCCTGGGTTTCGGTTTTGATCGTCGCCGTCGTGTCCCGTACCAGCACCGTCGTTTCGCGCGCGACTCCCAGCAGTTCGTTGGTGCGCACGAGAATCGGGTTGATGGCCTCGGCCGTGGCCTGTGCCTTCTCGATGATCGGCTTGGCCGAGGTCAGAAGCTGGCGTGTCTGCTCAACAACCGGGTCAGTTTTGACGCGCACCTGCTCGACCAGGCTGATCACTCTGGTGACGAGCCGGTAGAGAACAATGAGCAGCGCCAACTGAACGATAAAGACAACGACCAGCGAAACGCTGATGACGATCTGGAAGATTTCGTTTGTAATCACGACTCGTGACCCACAGGATGGAGCCTTGGCGCGGCCCGCAGGGCACCGCCACCAACAGGTTGAGAGGGTTCACACCGGCGCCAGCCGCGCTGGACTGACAGTGCCCTACAGGGCCGGTTCGCTATCGGTCGTTTCTTTCGGGTTCAGAGCCAGCACCTCGGCTTTCTTGTCCCGGTACGCCTGCTTGCCGGCTTCGATAGCGGCTGCCACCCGGTCACGCTGTTCGTCGAGCAGGCCCTTCCCGGATTCCAGCAGATGGGAAGCTTTTTCCTTGCCCAGGCTGTACAGCTCCGACGTTTTTTCCCGCCCGCTGGTGTAGAGATGCGAGGCCTTCTCACCCAGCGACTTGGCGCTTTCCGTCGTGTAGTCAATGCCGCGCCGGGTGGCATCGCTGATGTCGCTGCGCAGCTCGCGTCCCGACTTGGGAGCAAAGAGCAGGGCCACCAGCGCGCCGATGCTGGCACCGGCAAGAAAGTAGGTGATTTTGTTCGAGCTTTCAGACATGGCGAAAAGTCCTCCACCTTGGGGATGCGATGGTGGCTGGCGCATCAGGAAATGTGAGAAAAGCCACCATGTATCCAACACTACCATGCGGTCAAAGCGGCGGCAACTTCACCGCTCAGTGGGCAAGGAAAGCCTCCATCGTCAGCGGCCCGACGCCAACGAGTTTGGCCAACTTGCCAGCCGGGTAGCGGAAGCCGGTATTCCACAGGTCAACGAGGTCATCTCCGGCACGCCGACTGGTGGGCCAGAGGCCGTACCGGGTGCGCAACCAGTCATCGAGGGCGGCCGCCAGCCAGGCCCCGCGGAGTTGCCCGAAAGCGTGGGCCGCCAGATCGAGCTCCCGGTAAAGCTCCCAGTCGGAAAGCGTTTCACCCAGGTGCTGTTCAAACCCGGTGCGGAGGCGCTCCAGCGGCCAGTCAGCCGTGGCACGCCCATACCATGCGATACAGCGCCAGGCCGCCTGCCGTACAACGTGCCAGCGCCAGGCGTCCATCGCGCGCTGCACGGCCGGGGGAAGCTGAAGGTCGAGCATCCCGGCCAGCCAGCGGTGGTCGGTCAACAACCCGGCAAAAAGCCAGTCCCAGGTTGCGGCAACGGCAGGGTCGCCATGGCTGCGGAGTTCGACGGGCAGGTTCGGAGAAGTCCAGGCGGCCTGTTGGACGCGCGCCAGTTCACCCAGAAAACCACGCCAGCTTTGCCAGCCGCGCGGTGGCGCGACGGCCCAGCGGATGTCTTCGGGTATGCGTACCCGGAAGACCCCGGTGATGCCGGTGGTGTGCCAGGTCGTGGTGAGGCTGGTTTGCTGCCATGGGCGGATGCCAAAGCCGCGTAGCAGTTCCTCGGCCAGATACCGTTGCCGGCGGTGGGCGAAGGGGTCGGTTGGGTAGGTGTCCCTGGCGGCAGCCACGGCGCGGCGATAGGCGGTGTCAGTTTCAGCCAGAAACCGCTCACAAGCGGTCGTCCAGGCGGCCAGGTCTTCGCCACAGAGCCGTTGGGTGTGTGCCGCGGCCTGGGCGGCAAGGCTGTCATAGCCGAGTTGCCGGGCTGCCTGTGCTGCGAGCTCCCAGCGTTGCGCCTGAAGGTCCACCAGACTGGCGTAGTGCGCCTCCAGCCGGCGGGTCAGTTCCTGGCGGGTGGCCCGGTCGGTCTCCGGTCCCAGCCAACCGGCGACCGTCGTGGCGGCATGGCGTTGCCCCTGCCAGGTGATGAACGGTGTCGTCAGCGCCCGGTGGAGTTCGGCGTCGAGTTCCCGGGTGGCGGCGCGGATGAACCAGTTTTCGGCAAAAGTCTGAAGAACCTGTCCGCCGCGCTGTTCGACCGCCGGGCGGGAGGTGTCGTCCTGGCATGCCCGGCGCAGGGCTTCCACCGTCGTGGATGACCACAGGTCACTGAAGCGGTCATGCAGCGGGGGTGGAAGCGGCTCGAAGGGGGAAGTCTGCCGCCAGCCCGCCTGCCGCGCACTGGCGCGTGCCGCCTGAAAGGCCGCGAACTCACGGCGGTAGTCATCACGTTTCATGACCTGCTCCTGCGGACCTGGTGCTTTCGGGCGGCAAAACCGGATGGGGATGCTGTTCGGATAGCCGGTAAAATTGAAGCTGTGTGGCAGAAGGTGTAGTATTCAGCGCACACTTGGCAAGATGTCGTGCCTGTCCACGTCGCTGCGACGCCGACGAGATGGCGACGAGGGATGCCAGGTGCAATCAGAGACACCTGCAAAAGAGGGACCTATGCCCGCGTCCACGACCCAGGAATACCTCGACGCCCTGCTGGAGGCCATTCGCCTTGAGTCTCCCGAAGAAGCCATCCTGGCCCTGCGTGCCAGGTTTCCACTGCTCGACATCCGGCTCATTGCCGCCGATGTGCGGTGGGGACGTGACCTGCGGCAGCGCGGGTACGGGCGGCGTGAGATTCTCGAAGACCTACATCTGGCCTGAAGTGGCTTCCCCGGTGGGTGTCCGCCGTCCCTGCCAGGTGGTTTCGGTCGGATGTGGCACGTCAAGGTGGGCCAGAATACGAAAAACGAGATGGTCAACCAGCTCCAGAATGGATTGCGGGCGGTGGTAGAAGCTCGGACAGGCCGGCAGGATCAACGCTCCGGCCCGCTCGACGCGCAGCATGTTTTCCAGGTGGATGGCATTGAAGGGCGTTTCGCGGGGCACCAGCACCAGCCGCCGGCGTTCCTTGAGCATCACGTCTGCGGCGCGGTGAACCAGGTCGCGGGCAATGCCGGAGGCAATGTAGCCCAGGCTGCCCATGCTGCACGGCACAACGGCCATGCCGTCGCACGGGTGGGAGCCGCTGGCAATCGTCGCGCCGACATCCCTGGCGGGCAAAAGGGTGATCTTGGTCGTCGGCCGGCCCAGCAGCAACTCGGCATCACTTTGCCGGGTGCCGGTGACAGGCAGTTCAAGTTCTTCCCGGATGACCGTCACGCCCAGCGCACTGATGACCAGGCTGATGCGGGCCACATCGGGGCTGGCATCGAGATAGTGCAGCAGACGCTGGGCATAGATGGCGCCGCTCGCACCGGTGATGGCAACGGTCAGGTGTTTCACGAAAACTGCGACTCACGGAGCCGTAAAGTTGTCCGGGTTTCCGGGGCAGACACGGTCCGGGCCGGACAGGTAACTCCAGCGCCATCATTGCTGTGGAAGTGGTAAACTGCAAGGGCTTTTACTGCCGACGCAGTAGTTGCACATTTATGCTTATTTATCTACAATTTGATATGTCACGCCGGATGGTCAGTATCCACAAAGCGGCCGGGTTCCTGGGTGTTTCAGCTCAGACCCTGCGCCGCTGGGAACGCGAGGGGTGGCTTTTGCCCGACGAACGCACGCCGGGTGGGCACCGGCGGTATGACCTGACCCGGCTGTGTCCCGCGTCGTTCCGCGGCCGGGAAACGGCGCGGCGCACCATCGCTGACGCCCGTGTTTCCAGTCATGACCAGAAAGACGAGCTGGAGCGGCAAAAGCAGGTTCCTGAACTGTACTGCGCCCAACCGGGCTGGACGTTCGGGATCATTGCCGGCCCTGGTTCCGGCATGAACGACCACAAGAAAGGACTGAGGTGTTGGCTGGAGTCCATCCTGGCCGGAGAAGCCGGGCGGCTGGTCATCACGCACAAGGACCGGCTGCTCCGTTTCGGTGCCGAACTGGTGTTTGCCATTGGCGAGGCCAAAAACGTTGAAGTGGTGATGCTCAACCAGGGCGAGGACACGACGTTTGAGGAAGACCTGGCGAAAGACGTGCTGAAGATCAGCACCATCTTCAGTGCCCGGCTTTATGGCAGCCGGTCACACCGGAACCGGAAACTTGTTGACGGCGTGAAGCAGGACGTCGCCGAGGCACAGGTATGTTGACGGCCCATCGGATTGCGCTTGATCCGAACAACCGGCAGGCCACCTGGCTGGCCCGCGCGGCCGGCACGGCCCGCTTTGCCTGGAACTGGGCGCTGGACCAGTGGCAACAGCAGTATGCGGCATGGAAGGCTGACAACCGCCGGCCCAGGCCGTCCGAGGCGGCCCTGCGCCGCCAACTCAACGCCATCAAGCGCGAACAGTTCCCCTGGATGCTGAAGGTCACCAAGTGTGCCCCGCAGATGGCCATCATCCAGTTGGGGCAGGCGTTCGAGAATTTCTTTGATGGTCGCGCCCGGTATCCGAAGTTTCGCAGAAAGGGCGTGGATGATCGTTTCACGATTACGAATGACCAGGTGAACGTCAGGGGCTTACGCATTCGCATTCCGAAGTTGGGCTGGGTGCGGATGCGCGAGCCGTTGCGCTTTTCCGGCAAGGTCATGTCAGCCACGGTCTCCCGCACAGCCGACCGCTGGTTTGTCAGCATCACCGTTGACACCGACGATCCGCCCAGACGCCCCGCCGAGAACCAAGGCGTGGTGGGGGTGGATGTGGGTGTGACGGCGCTGGCGACGCTCTCGACGGGAGAAACAATTGCCGGGCCCAAACCACACACTGCCCTGCTCAGGCGCCTGCGCCGGCTGTCGCGAAGTCTGTCCAGAAAGCAGAAGGGATCGCGCAACCGCGTCCGGGCCCGCCGGAAGCTGGCACGGCTGCATGCGCGGATAGCCAACATCCGGCAGGATGCCCTGCACAAGCTCACGAGCGAGCTTCCACGCCGGTTTCATACCATTGTCATTGAAGACCTGAATGTGCGCGGCATGCTGGCCAACCGGCGACTGGCCCGCTCCATTGCCGACATGGGGTGGGGTGAGTTCCGGCGGCAACTGGAGTACAAGGCGGCAAGGCGTGGCGGGCTGGTGGTGGCTGCCGACCGCTTCTTTGCGAGCAGCCGGACGTGTTCGGCTTGCGGACATAAGCTGGAGGTACTGCCAATGGCTGTACGCCGGTGGCTGTGTCCGGCTTGTGGCGCTTCGCACGACCGGGATGTGAATGCGGCGCGGAATCTTGCCCGATACGCCGTGAGTTCCACGGTGTCAGCCTGTGGAGAGGAAGGCTCTGGCGGCAGCCGCAAGGCGGTCGTGAAACCGGCCTCAACGAAGCAGGAAGTCAGCTTTGTTCCTGCTTGAGCAGGAATGAGTAAGTCTGACAGAACGGTGATGAACGGTAGTCGTGCTCTCTGGCGGGTGCGTGGTAACGACATGACGACAGCCAAAATCTCGACCGTAGCCTGTCCCAAGTGCGGCCGCCTGAACGGACTCCACCGCACCACCTGCCTGTTTTGCGGCCAACCCCTGCTCGTGCCGGGGCAGGAAAGCCAGGTGCTTCCCAGCCTGCGGGACGCCGCCGATATTGAGCCGGGCTACAATGTCATCTTCCTGCCTTCGCTGCCGCCGACCGCCGAAGCCATCGAGGAAGTGGCCACGGTCGGACGCCTCACGCCGGAGCAGGCGGCGCACCTGCTGGCCTCCCCCTCGCCGGTGCCGATTGCGCGCGCGGCCACCTCCCACGATGCCGTGCTGCTGACCCAGCGCCTGGCGCAGTCCGGGCTGCGTACCCTGATCCTGTCCGATACCCAGTTGTCGCCGCTCCATCCGCCACGGCGCGCCCGGGCGTTGGTGGCCGTGGGGGAATACCTCGAAGTGTGGAGCAGTGAACCCGCGACCCCCCTCCGCCTGCCCTGGAAAGACATCTCCCTGCTGGTCTTTGGGATGCTGCGTTTCCGTCAGGTGCTGGCGCGGGAATCCACGGCCACACGCCGTACCAAGGCCGAACGGGAGGAGATTTACACCAACGACGAAGAAGTGCCCGTCATTGATCTGTTTGGTCCAACCCTGGCCACCCACATACGGATTCGCGCCGATGGGTTTGACTACTCGTGTCTCGGCCCGCGCCGGGGGCTGCTGGCGGCGGAAAACCATGCGCGCCTCGGCGACTGGCTGTTGGCTTCGGTTTCTGCCCCGACCGTGGTCAACCGGGACTTTCGCACCGTAGCGCGTGCCATCGAACCCGTTTGGGGGCTGACGAAAACCAGCAGCCGGCAGCCCTTCAAGCGGGCCGGAATCGGGAAGGTATCGGCGGAAATGACCGAATACGTGGACAATGACCGCCAGTTTACCTGTTTTGCCCGAAGTCTCTTTTTTATTGCCCGCCCCGCCTGAGTGTCAGGACTGAAAAAAATGCCGGGGACGGCAGAACAAGTACTTTGTGAAAGGCTCAACGGATTACGCTCACACCATGACGACACCCAAAGTTCAACCCGAAGTTCAACCCGCCGCCGCACCGCCGGTCATGGCGGACAGGGCGGATGAAAAATACACCGCAGATTCGATTTCAAACCTTGCCGGGCGGGATGCCGTTCGGCTTCGTCCGGCGATGTACATCGGCTCCAACGGCGAACTCGGACTCCACCACCTGGTTTATGAAGTGGTGGACAACTCCGTGGACGAAGCCTTGGCCGGGTACTGCACCCACGTGGATGTGTTCATTCATCCCGATGACTCCATCTCGGTCATTGACAACGGACGGGGAATTCCGGTGGACATCAAACGGGATGATCCCCTGCAGCGTTCGGCGGTCGAAATCGTCATGACGGAGTTGCATGCCGGCGCCAAGTTTGGGGAGAATAACAGCTACAAGGTGTCCGGCGGTCTGCATGGCGTCGGCGTGTCCTGTGTCAATTTCCTGTCGGAATGGCTGCGGGTTGAAGTCTGTCGTCAGGGACACGTCTATGAGCAGGAATTCGAGCGGGGCATCCCGGTGGGGCCCCTGCAGCAGACAGGCGTCACGACCCGGCGCGGCACGCGCGTCAGTTTCAAGCCTGATCCCCGGATTTTCACCACGACGCGCTATGACTTCGATACCCTGGCCCAGCGGTTGCGCGAGAAAGCCTTTCTGACCAGAGGACTGACCATCACCCTGACCGATGAGCGGGGGGCCGAAGAACGGCGGCATGTGTTTCACTATCCGGGCGGCATTGCCGAGTTCGTCACCCACCTCAACCGCAACAAGACGGTCCTGATGCCCAAGCCGTTTTACTGCGAAGTGACGCAGGGCGACCTGAACGTTGAGGTCGCGCTGCAATACAATGACGGCTACGATGAAAAGGTCTTCAGCTTTGCCAACAACATCAACACGGTGGATGGCGGCACGCACCTGTCGGGCTTTCGGACGGCGCTGACCGCGAGCATCAACGCCTACATGGCCGGCGAAGGCCTCGGCAAGCAGCTCAAGGAAAATCTCACGGGGGAAGACGTACGGGAAGGGCTGGTGGCCATCATCAGTGTGAAACTTCCCCAGCCGCAGTTCGAGGGGCAGACCAAAAACAAGCTCAACAGCGATGTGAAAGGCATCGTGGATTCCCTGCTGCGCGAGCAGCTCAGGACCTATTTCAACGAGCATCCTCAAGTTGCCCGGGCCATCGTCAAAAAAGCCGTTGATGCGGCGCAGGCCCGCGAAGCCGCCCGGCGCGCGCGCGACATCTCCCGCAAATCGGCGCTCACCCACCTCACCCTGCCGGGCAAGCTGGCCGATTGCGCCGAGCGTGATCCTGCCCGGTCGGAGCTTTTCATTGTCGAGGGGGACAGTGCCGGCGGCAGCGCCAAACAGGGACGTGACCGCCGGACACAGGCCATCCTGCCGCTCAAGGGCAAGATTCTCAATGTCGAAAAGGCCCGTCAGGACAAGGTGCTGGAGCACAAGGAAATCGAAGCCCTCGTCCAGGCGCTGGGCACCGGGATCGGCAAGAGCGACTTCTCGGTTGAACGGCTGCGCTACCACAAAATCATCCTGCTGTGTGACGCCGACGTGGACGGCGCCCACATCCGCACCCTGCTGCTGACCTTTTTCTATCGGCAGATGCCCGAACTCATCGAGCGCGGCCACGTCTTCATCGCCCAGCCGCCGCTCTACAAGGTCAAGAAAGGGAAATCGGAGCAGTACCTGCTCGATGATCAGGCGCTGAACCAGTATCTGCTCAAGCGCGCGACCGAACTGGTGCAGGTGACAGTCGAGCCGACCCAGCAGGTTCTCAAGGGAAGCAAGCTGGTGCGGTTTCTTGACGGATTGCTGGAATTTCAGCCCCTGGCTGCCAAACTGGCGCGGCGGCTCGGTGGCGACACCCGGCTGATGGAGCTGGTGCTGCAAGCCAGTGCCGGCGAAAGTGGCTATCGTTCAGGGCGCAAGTGGCATGCCCTCTTTGAGACCGATACCTGGTTGCGCAGTCTGGCCGAAACACTCCAGTCCGCCGGGTATGCGGCCCGTCTCGACCGTGACGAAGAGCACAGCCTGTTCCGCCTTGTCATCCAGCTTCAGGATGCGGTTTCACCGGAGCGAAGTGTGGCCGTGGACTGGGAGTTGGCAACGCACGCCGAGTTTCAGAAGTGTGCGGCCATCTATGCCGAGTGGCGCGAGGCCATGACGGGGCCCTACCGGGTGTCGCTCGGAACGACGACCA